>CAZXDD010000161.1:0-13392 GCA_964639415.1 uncultured Armatimonadia bacterium | reverse complement strand
AGATAATGAGCGGTGACTGGAGTTCAGACGTGTGCTCTTCCGATCTGAAGTCGACTTTCTTGTACATCTCCTTGTAGTCAGAGAAGCACATCTCGGCGGGGATCGAGGCCCGCTCGGAGAACCTGGCCAGCGACTGCTCGCTAACGTCTGCCGCGGCGACAACCTCGACCCTGTCGGCCTGCGCCTGGAACCCCGGCAGATGTGCACCGGTGGCGATGCCTCCGGCTCCCACGAACGCGACTCTCAGCTTCTTGGCCATCTAGAACCCTCCCATACGTTTGACGGCTGGTGATCTCAGCGTATCTCGCACGGCCCGGGTCACTACCAGACGTGTGAGATGAGCTTGGGTGTCGGACACGTACCTGCAAAGGCCCCGACCGGTGAGGGCCGCGGTCATCGGGCGCGCCTGCCCGGGTCTTGTTCATTGCAGCACGGCGATGGTCCACAACGTCAGGTGCGGAACCTGTAGCACGAGACAGGCACCCTCACGGCTCAGGGGCACGCGCACCTGCTGCAGCCCCGGAACGCTGTAGAGCGTGGCCGCGGTGAAGACCCCGTCGCCCACCAAGGAGGCGTCGATGCTCAGCTCGACGGGCCCGGCGGGGACCACGTCATCGGCCTGGAGGTCGTAATCGCGGTTGAGCAGGTGCACGGCCACCTGACCGGTCTGCACATTGCGGCGCAGCACCGCCCGGGCGTGCGGTGCGCCCCGGATGGCCACGCCCGGAGGCAACCTGCCCTCGACCGACCCCGGGCCTTCCCAGCGCAGGAGCCTTCCGGCCTTCTCCACCTGGGAGATCACCTGACGCTGGCCCTCATCCAGGTACTCCTCGGAGGTCACGATGACGGCCCGTGCGGCCATGAGATCAGCGGCGTCCAGCCGCTCGCGGACCCAGTCGCCGCCGGCCACCGCCACCCTGTATTGCACGTTGTGGGCGGCCAGATCGGCGGCGGCCTCGGCGCTGCGGTCCTTGTCCCGATACCGCGCCGGGGCGTTGAACACCAACACCACATCGCAGACGGCCTCGAAGCCGTCGAACAGATCGCGGTGTGTGGCGACGAACCTGTACAGCGGCGCGAAGTCCTCGGTGCTACAGTCCCACCAGTGCGTGCCCTTCTCGGCGGTGTAGGCCCACTGGTGGTGCGGGGCCATGAACCTGTGGCCGCAGGCATAGGCCTCGGCGACCCAGGTCTTCACCAGCCCGGGCTTGTCGTGCTCGGCGATCCAGGCCCAGTCCCAGCCGGAGGCCGTGGCGGCCAGCGGCCTTTGCACACCGTCGGCCACCTTATAGGCCAGATGCGCCGCATCGGACGGCCGCCCCTCGGAGGCGTGCAGGCCGATCTCGCCGCACAGGGTATCCAGGTGCATGTAGTCTCCCAGGTGCAGCGGGTCGGGCAGGCAGCAGTTGGCGCTGAGGGTAAGGGTGCGCCCCAGAGCCTGCTGACACTCGGCGCGGATGTCGCCCACCAGCCCGGCCGCGGCGCGGACCTGGAAGTTCATGAATGCCGAGTAAAGCGGGATCGACCAGCGGCGCTGGACGTAGGCCTCCCGCGTGGCGGCATGGCGCCGGGCGTGGGTCCCGTAGTCGAAGCTCCCGATGTCCTCCACACCCAGCGCGCGGAGCCGCTCACGGCTCAGGTTGGCGCGTAGAAACTCCCGGAATCCGGCGAGGCAGTGCTCGCAGAAACAGCCCCCGGCGTATGCGGCGCAGGCCGCGGTCCCTGCGTGATCGTCGATGTGCAGGCCGGTGACGCCTCCCTGCACGGCGTCCAGGGCGCGCTGGCGCAGGTAGGCCCGATAGTACGGGGCGTTGGTGCAGCCCCAGTAGTTGGGGAGCGCCCGGGCCTGGTCGGTGAGCCAGGGCACCTCGATGGGCCGGCCCTCGATGTCGATGCAGACGGACTGCAGGAGGCGCTCGTCCTCGGCGAGCGCATCGCCCCAGGCGGTGAGCAGCCACATGGTCCCCTGGAAGCTCACGCCCCGCGCGGCCGCGGCCTCTGCGGCCTCCTGACCCCCTCCCCACAGCACCACGCCGGCGCCGTAGGCAGCGTAGAGCTCCGGGGACTTCGGCGCATACATGAACACCACGTCACTTTGTCGCATCCTCCACCTCGCAGTCCGCTCACACCGCCGGCTCCGGCCACGGTACGCCTCACGCGTCCAGGAGTCTTCCCAGGGACAGGCCGTCCGCGGAGCCGTCGGTCTGTGTCCCATTGCGGTAGACGAAGCTCGTGGCATTGGGCGACAGCACCGGATCGCGGCACACCAGCCAGTCGGCCAGCGGATAGACCTTGCTCGTCCCGGCAGATAGGCTGCGCAGGATGTAGCCGTGCTCGCGGACAAAGCCGATGCGGTCGCCGTCGGCGGCGAAACTCGGCCAGCGGCCCACTCCCAGGTCCGTGACCGCCCCGGCGAAGCTGTGTGCGCAGACGTGCCCATCCTCCCGGTCGTAGGCGGCCAGTGTGCCGTCCGGCGAGATGGCTACGTGCCGCAGCTCCAGGCGCTCGGCGATCCGGGTGAAGGTGCCGGCGGGAAAGTCCATGAGCCACACCCCCGTGGACCAGATACCGATGCCTCGGGACCCATCGGCCGAAAGCGCCAGCTCGTCCGGGGCGATGGCCTGATCCCGGGCCAGGCCGACGTCCTCGCCGTTGAACTGCTGCACCACCCGCAGAGCGTTGTCGGTGAGGTCGACCGCGACGATGTGCATGTCGCGATCCTGCTGAACCGGTCCGCCATCGGAGAGCACAACCCAGCCGGTCCAGAAGGCCACCTCATTCGCGGCGATGTACCGCGGCGCCAGACGATTGGTGAGCCCCAGTCCCGCGGCTGTAACGGCTTCGGGAGTGGCGCCGGCCCGCGCCGACACCCTCTGCAGTCCGCCGTTGCCGTCGAGGAACACGATGTCCTCGCCGTCGGGCGACCATGTGGGGTGGTTGTCGGCGGCGGCGATCGCATCGCCGGCCCGGAAGATGGAAGACAGAGCCACGTAGGCACTTCCCGGAGCGCGGAACAGGCCATAGGTGTCAAAGCGAGAGACCGGGAACGAGGCCGACAGGCCGTCATCGGCCACGCGGGCACTGCAACCGGCGGTCTGCCACGCTCCGGGGACCAGCCGGTAGACGGGCAACTCGGCGTTCGCCGTCAGGGCCGCAGGCAGGGTCACCGTCAAGGTCACCGGAGAGCCGAAGACGATGCCGTCCGGCGTGCAGTCGATGGCCGACACCGGCACCAGTCCCTGGGGTGCGTCGGGGAGGGCGGCCGGGTCGGCGCCCGCCAGGCCGAGTGAGGCGCCGGCAGGCACCGCCGCCGGATCGCCGTGAAGCACGAGGGCACCGTCGTCGGAGCGGGCCAACTCCTCCCGAGGACTGTCGTCACCGCTGTCGCAGCCCAACATGCCCACCAGCGCCGGGAGCGCCAGCGCGGCCCACAGCGGCAAAAGTGTGCGGAGCCAGGCGCGGTGCATACCAACCACCTCCATGTGGCGGAACGTCTCCCCACTTTTCCCTCTCCCACACACCTCTTCCTTCCGGTGAACGGGTATGACATAATCGTCTGCGTCCATCGAGGGCGCCACGGGAGGCCTCGATGGAGCCGGCAGGCGGTGGGACGGACGCAACAGGGAGGATCACTGATGAGCGCGGGCACCAAGGATCAGACGGTGCCGTCCTATCTCGCGGGCTACGAGCCGCAGTACGCCAAGGACCCCAGACAGGCGGCTGTGGAGTGGTTCTCGCACGCCGGATTCGGGCTGTTCATGCACTACGGCCTGTACAGCCTTCTCGGGCGCGGCGAGTGGGTGATGCTGCGTGAGGCCATTCCCGTGGCCGAGTACGAGCGGCTCAAGAGCCGCTTCACCGCCCGGCGCTTCGACGCCGACCTCATCACCGACCTCGCCCTGGAGGCGGGCATGGCCTATGTGAACATCACCACCCGCCACCACGACAGCTTCTGCCTGTTCGAGACGGCGCAGAATGACTATCACAGCATGGCTTCTCCGGCGCGCAGAGATCTGGTGGATGAGCTGTCGGGGCAGTGCGCCAAGAAGGGCCTTGGCCTGTTTTTGTACTACTCCTACGCCGCCGACTGGCGCCACCCCTACTTCTACTCCCGCGAGGCCGGCTGGGACTGCGCCAGGCCAAAGTATCCCCGGCCCGAGCCCTCCTATCGATTCGAGGGCGACGAGGATTTCGCCCATTACATCGCGTTCGTCCACGCACAGCTCACGGAGCTACTCACCCACTACGGTCCGGTGGCGGGCATCTGGTTCGATCCCATCTCCGGCTACTACAGCCGCCCGGACCTGTTCCCGATCCAGGACACCTATGCGCTCATCCGCCGCCTACAGCCTCAGGCCCTCATCGCCTTCAAACAGGGAGCCACGGGAGACGAGGACTTCGCCGCCCCCGAGCGCAAGGGAGAGTCGCTGGAGGAGCGTTTCGAGGACCCGCGGTCGCGGGAGGTGGCAAGAGAGGCGTGGAAGCGCAATCGCGGCAAGCACGGGGAGATCTGCGATACACTGCAACCGGGCTGGTGGGGCTATAGCGCGGCCGATGAGGGCAGGCACCGCACCTGTGAGGAGGTTCTCGGCGCCCTGGCGGCGGCCCGGGAGGCCGGCTGCAACCTGCTGATGAACACCGGCCCGCTGCCGGAGGGGGACATCCATCCGGTGGATGCCGCCACCTTGCGACAGGTGGGAGCCCACCTGCGCGCAGGCGGCGCCGCGGGCCTGCGCCGCGCTGCTCGGTCCGCCGATGGCCCCACGGAGCAGTAGGCACGCTGCGGCGCTCCCCGCGGCCCCATCCCCTGGACGCCGTCCGTGCCGAGGCTGCGCCCCTCGCCGCCGCCCGGTGGCACCCCGGGGGTCTCGGCGCCGAGTGTCACCGCGCTCCGCCGCTCGCCCTACCCGTGGTGGTGCTGCCGGGCATTGTAGCCTTCGGCGCGCAGCAGATCGATGATCTCCGCAACGTGGTCGGGGCCTCGGGTGCTGAGGACCAGCTCCACCTCGGCCCTTCCCAGCACCACCTCGCCCGTCTGGCGATTGTGGAAGATCTCGAGGATATTGGCCCTACTCTGTGCCAGGATGCCGGCCAGACGCGCCAGAGCCCCGGGCACGTCGGGGAGGTCCAAAAGCAGCCGGACCGAGCGCCCCGCCAGGGCGAGGCCGCGGTCGATGACGGCTCCCAGGGTCGTGACATCCACATTGCCACCGCTGAGGACCAACACGGGTCTTTCGCCCAGGAGGTCGGTCAGGATGGGGGCCGCCGCATAGACCACCGCACCGGCGCCCTCGACCACGAGTTTGCAGTCTTCCACCAGCCGGAGCATGGCCGTGGCGATCTCCGCCTCCGGCACCACCACGATGTCATCCACGTAGCGGGTGATTGTGCGCAGATTCGCCTCCGAGGGGCAGCCGACGGCGATGCCCTCGGCCACGGTGGGCTGCGGGGGAATGACTGTCAGCTCTCCGCGGCCGAGGGAGCACTGCATGGCCGCCGCCATTTCGGTCTGCACCCCGAAGACCTTGACATGCGGTGCCTGAAGCTTGATGGCGGTGGCGATGCCACTGATCAGACCGCCTCCGCCCACAGGGACAACGATGCCGGTGACGTCCGGGGCCTGCCGGAGTATCTCCAGGCCGATGGTGCCCTGCCCGGCCACCACGCGCGGGTCGTCGAAGGGGTGGATGAAGACCAGCCCGCGGTCCTGCTCCACCCGGCGCGCGACGGCGTAGGCCTCATCGAAATCGCCACCCGCCAGGATCACCTCGGCCCCGTGGGCGGCGGTGCGCTCCACCTTCACCAGCGGCGTGCTGTGCGGCATGACGATGACGGCCGCGGAGCCCGCGGCACGGGCGGCGGCCGCCACCCCCTGGGCGTGGTTGCCCGCCGAGGCGGCAATGACCCCCCGGGCCCTCTCCTCGTCGCTGAGCTGAGCGATGCAGTTGGCCGCGCCCCGGATCTTGAACGCTCCGGTGATCTGCAGGTTCTCCGGCTTGAGCCGGACGCCCGGCGCTGCGGCGATGTTCCCGTCCAAAAGACCGGTTGTCCTGATGTAGGGCGCGATGCGTGCCGCGGCGAGCTGGATCTGCTGTAAGGTGAGCAAGGCACTGCTCCTGATGTGATCGGGATTGCTCCATGCAGACACAAAGACGTGGGCACCGAGCGGGCCGCACTGTGGTCGAGAGGGACGAATGTCCGGAAGCGCGGCCAAAAGGTCCGGCTGCCCCGGCTTCTGTCATCCTGAGCGTCCATCTCGCATAGCGAGATAGCGACGGATCTCACTACATGGCGGGAGATTCCTCGAGCTGCTCCCTGCGGGAGCGGACGCTCCCGCAATGGCGCGCCCATCCGAGTGTGCACTTTGCGGCCGCGCCTATACGTCGCACACATGGTCGTGCAATGCCCGCTGCCCTGCGTTCCGTATTCGTTGCGATGGCAAGGACCGGTGCGTGCCGTGATACGTCTACGCGATGTTCAACGCACATAACCGATTGAGAAGTAAACAGCACAAATCCTTGATTGTACACTGCGCAACACTGGGGTATAGTATGCAACAAGGCGGGGTGCCACAGAATGAGTGCTTGAGTGAGAGGGGCGGACACCCCGTGTCACTGTCTGATGGGTCTCGGACGGATGGTGCCATCTCGTCGTGCCGGCGCCGGCGCGAAGCGCCTGCGGGGAAGGAGGGATAACAGAACCGGAAGGACCGAGTGTGTCTGGTGTCGACGTCGCACCGGCCGGTTCGCGCGTTGCGCGAAGCCTACCGGGGGGCAGTGGCCGGCAGACTATCGGGGGCGCAACGTGCCTCCGTGAAGTGGAGCATTCCAGCGCGGCGAAGAGGCGCTGGCACCACATGACCGGCTGAGACACCCCGTGGGCGTGGGGCGAAGCATCCACGCCGGGAGCGCGCCCTGCGCTCCTGTCCGGGGGTCAGCATCGGGACATCAGGGGGGGAGGCCGCCTAGAGCGGGACCCACATGCACAAGACAAGACTCGTTCTAATCGAGAATGACCCGGAGACCATACAGCTCATCACCGGCAAGCTCAGCGCGTGCAACTACGAGGTCCTCGTGTACGACAGCGCCACGGATGCGCTCCGTGACTTGGACGATATCAAGCCCGACATCATCCTCCTGCGCCTGTACCTGCCGAACATGGACGGCATGCCGCTGTGTCATCAGCTCAGCAGGGAGTGCAGTGCGGGGATCATCGCCCTGGTGGAGCCCGAGGAGGAGGACGTCGAGGCCCTGGTCGCTCTGGAGCTGGGGGCGGACGCCTGCGTCTGCAAGCCGGTGGACGGCCGCGAACTGCTGGCCACCGTGAAGGCGCTGCTGCGGAGAATCGCCAACTCGCAAAGAGAGGCGCCCGACTCGGTACTGGACGTGGCCGGAATCGCCCTGGATCGCCAGCGCCACCAGGTGCTCGTGGATGGCGAGCCCGTCCGGCTCAGCCTCATCGAGTACCGCATGCTCTCGGCTCTGATGCAGGAGCCGGGCCGGGTGTTCTCCGGCGATGAGCTGCGGCAGATCATCAACCGGCCCTCCAAGAGCCGCCGTCTGAATGTGGGCGTGTACATTGCCAGGGTGCGCAAGAAGATCGAGCACGATCCCCATGCCCCACGCCGGCTGGTCACCGTCAGAGGCGCCGGGTACAAGCTCGTCGATTCCCCCGGCGGGATCTACCAGCACTAGACCCCCATACGGGCGCGCTTCTTGACGTCTGAAGCAGGTTCCAAGGCTCGCCCCAACCGTTCGCAACCGAGCCGTCGGCAGTCGCGCGGGTCGGACTCTCCAGCCGGACTCAGCGATCCCGCCAGGCGGGATCGCCCCCCGGCCGTGGCACCGACCCGAGGCGGGACACCGCGACGTGCTCGTCGGTCTGAGGCGGAGCTTCGCCGGGAGCCCTTGCAGCAGCGGTTCTCGGGGCGTGAAGCCAATCGTCCGGCTCGTGCCCGCCATAGAGTGGCGATGCGCGAAGGCTTCGGCGCAGTCCCCACCGATCGTGCGGTGCCCGTGGCCGCGGGAACGGTGGGGACTGCCTGTGCTTGTCCGCGCGCCACCATCCCCCGCCCGCCCGCTCTCTTCACCCCGCTTGTTCCCCACCTTCCTCATACGCCATCCGCGCCAGCGGGAAGGGCTCCAGCGCCCGCTCCAGTACCCCGTGCACGAAGGACAGGAAGACCCCGTAGTTGATGATGGGGATGCCCATCGCGTCCGCCTTCTTCAGGCGCGCCAGCATCTCCTGGCGGTTGAGCATACAGGCCCCGCAGTGGACGATGAGGTCGTACTTCTCCACGTCCGGGGGAAAGTCGCCCCCGGAGACGTAGTCGAACTCGATCTCGCCGCCGGCATACTGGCGCAGCCAGCGCGGAATCTGCACGGTACCGATATCGTCGGCGACCTGATGATGGGTGCAGGCCTCAGCGATGAGTACCTTCGCCCCCGGCTTGAGCCGCCGCATCGCATTGGCACCGCGCGCCAGGATCTCCAGATCCCCCTTGTAGCGCCCGAATAGGATGCTGAAGGTCGTGAAGGGCACGTCCCTGGGTGTATCGGCCGAAGCCTTCAGCACCGCCTGGGAATCGGTGACGACGATCTTGGGCTTCTTGCGCAGGTTCTCCAGAGCATCGCGCAGCTCCCGCTCCTTGACCACCACGGCATAGGCGTCGTGGTCGATCACATCGCGCAGGGCCATGACCTGCGGGAGGATCAGCCGCCCCTTGGGTGCGGCCTTATCCACGGGGATGACGAGCACCGCGATGTCGCCGGGGTTCAGCAGGTCGCCGATGATCGCCGGCTCCACGAAGTCGTCGGGGGCCACGTCGATCATGACGCGCTTGAGGTCCTCGATGCCCTCGCCGGCCATGGCGCTGACGGCGGTGAAGGGCAGGCCGCGCTCTCGGGCCCAGGTTCTCGCCGCCGAGTAGTCCGGGTGGACGTCGATCTTGTTGGCCACGGCGATGACCGAGGTCTTGCGCTCCCGGAACTGTGTCAGCAGGTCGTCCTCATACCCGTCTATGCCCTGCTGAGGGTCCAGGACGAGGATGGCCAGGTTCGTCTGGTCCAGGATGCGCAGGGTCATGGCGATGCGCTTCTCGCCCAGCTCCCCCACGTCATCGATTCCGGCGGTGTCGATGATCACCACCGGGCCGATGGGCAGGATCTCCATGGACTTCTTGACCGGGTCCGTGGTGGTGCCCGGGACGGCCGAGACGATGGCGGCTTCCTGCCGTGTCAGGGCGTTGATGAGGCTGGATTTCCCCGCATTGCGCCGGCCGAAGATGGCGATGTGCAGCCGGTCGCCGCGAGGCGTCTGATTGAGTGTGGTCATTCTCTGTCACCTGACTGATGTGGCCGTGGTCGACCGGCCCGTATCTCAGCGGCGGCGCGACGTGTCTCCCGCGATGCCGGGGGTCGTCAGTTGCTCCGGACTGAGCATGGCCTGGACCTGCTCGGCCGTCGCCAGGCCCTCCCGCAAGAGCAACTCCGGCACGGAGCCCTCCCCGGCCAGGGCCCGTTTGGCGATGGCCGAGGCCTGCTCGTACCCCACATAGGGAGCAATGGCCGTGGCCAGTGCCGCACTGCTCTGAAGAAGCTCTTGGCAGCGCGCCTCATCCACCTCGATGCCCTGGATACACAGGTCCATGAGCATCCGGGTTGATCGCTGCAGCAGGTCCAGCGACTGGAACAGGTTGTGGGCGATCAGAGGGATGAAGGCGTTCAGCTCGAGCTGTCCGGCCTGTGCGGCCAGCGTGATGGCCTGGTCGTTGGCCATCACCTGAAACGCCGCCTGGGTAGCGGCCTCGGGGATGACCGGATTCACCTTGCCGGGCATGATCGAGGACCCGGCCTGACGCGGCGGGAGGCGCAGCTCGCCGATGCCCCCGCGGGGCCCCGAGGACAGCAATCTGAGGTCGGCCGCGATCTTGGCCAGATTCACCGCCGCGGCCTTCAAAAGACCCGACACCTCCACGAACACGTCGCAGTTCTGGGTCACATCGATGAGGTTTTCGGCCCTCGCGATTCCCAGGCCGGTGAGGTCGCGCAGGAAGTCCGTGGCATAGTAGACGTACCGCAGCGGGGCGTTGAGGCCCGTACCCACCGCCGTGCCGCCCAGGTTCACCTGGCGCAGACGCTCCTCCACCTTGTACAGCCGCCACCAATCGCGCTGAATCGCCTGCGCCCACGCGGCGAAGACCTGACCCATCGTGACGGGGACGGCGTCCTGCATCTCCGTGCGCCCCAGCTTGACGACCGCCGCGAACTGCGCTTCTTTCTTCTGCAGCGCCCCCTGCAGGTCGCTCATGGCCGTGGCCACCGGCCGCAGCAGGCGGATCGCCGCCACCTTCACCGCCGTGGGGAACACGTCATTGGTCGATTGGGACATGTTCACATGGTCATTGGGATGGACGAGGCCGTAGTCGCCCTTCTCACCGCCCAGAATCTCGATAGCCCGGTTGGCGATGACCTCGTTGGCGTTCATATTGCTCGAGGTCCCGGCCCCGCCCTGCAGCGCATCGACGAGGAACTGGTCGCGCAGGGCGCCGTCGGCGATCTCTCTGCAGGCCTGGAGGATGGCGGCCCCGATCCGCTCGTCCAGGACGCCGGCCTTCATGTTCGCCTCGGCGCAGGCGTGCTTGAGCAGCGCCAGACAAGTCACCAGCTCCGGGTGAACCGGCTGTCCGAGCAGGGGGAAGTTGCTCACGGCGCGGGCGGTGTGGATGCCGTAATAGGCGTCGGAAGGGATCTCCAGCTCACCGAGCAAGTCGGTCTCGACACGCACACTTGGGGACACCGCAGTCACTCACAATGCAGGGGCAGACGGACGGATGGGCGCGGTAGAAATATACCTTAGTTATAGACGCTGAAGAAGGCAGCGTCAAGAGGTGGTGGCGCGCCGTGCGTTCCCGCGGACACAGAGAGCCACCGTCCGGCCTCCGCCCGGTGGCTCCCATCCGCCCGTATCGCCTCCGCCGTCTCCCGCTACCTTTCCACCTGCACCCAGAGCACCACATGCGACGGCCGGCTCTTGTCGTGGTACAGGGAGTTTTCCGCCACCCGACTGCGCCGCTCGCGTCCCAGCGGGCCGCCCGTATTGGGGTTCACATCAAACCGCGGGTAGTTGCTGCTGGAGATGTCCACGCGGACCCGATGGCCTTTGACGAATCTGTTGGCCGTCGGGTACAGCTCAAAGCACAGCTTGTACACCTCGCCCGGCACCGCCAGCTCCTCTTGCTCGTAGCCATCGCGGAAGCGCAGGCGACGGATGCTGTCGCCCAGGTTCAGGGCGATGCCGTCGGGGTAATTGGGCCCCGGCGGGTAGATGTCCAGGAGCTTGGCGGTGAAGTCCGTGTCCGGTCCATCCGTCGCCACCCACAGGTGCACCTCGATGGGACCGGCGATGACGAGGTCCTCCTCCAGCGGCTCGGTCTGGAAGCACAGGACGTCCGGCCTGGCCGCCAGTGGCAAGGTTCCCTTCGTGAACGGGAAACGCGGGTCATTACGCTGATCGAAGCCCCCGGCAGGTACCGGGAGGGCCGAGAGATTGCCGCCGATAGTCGGGACCGGGTCGTCCGGGTCGAAGTCGTACACCGTCGGCTCGGCCTCGCCCGCGGGGGCCTCTGTGCTCAGCGAGCCGTCTGCGTGAAGATAGAAGGCCGTGGGGACCGTGCCCGGCAGCGGCCAGGTCTCCGCCGACTTCCACTCCCCACCATGCCAGATGGTGCGCCCCGTCTCCTGCGGCCCCGGGCCGCCACCCATGACGAAGTACCTCACCGCCGGTGCCCTTTCCAGGCCCGTGGGAAGGCCCTTGAGGAAGTGGTCGAACCACTGCAGCCGCGTGGACTCATAGTGCGACAGCCCCCCGTCGGGCTGGAAGGACAGGTCGCCCGCCCCGGGTACGCCTACACCCCCATGGTGCCACGGCCCCATCAGCAGATGCACCGGGGCGCTCTTGCGCCCGCTGAGCTCGACGAAGTTCTCCACGCTGCTGCGGGTGTAGCTGTCGTACCAGCCGCCCACGTACAGCGTGGGCACATCGGCGTGCTCATCGTAGTACGGCCGCGGTCCGTAGCCCGGCTGCTTCCAGTAGTCGTTGTAGGTAACCTCGGAAAGCAGGTCCAGGCACCAGCGCTCATACGAGGGCACTTGCCGCAAAGGGGATAGACCCTCGCGCACGCAGCCGGCCTTCACCCAGTCCCAGATGCTGCCCGCCGCCTGCTCCGCCGCGGCCTTCACATTGAAGTCCGCCATCGCCTCCTTGCTCGTCGCGAGCATCGAGAAGGCGTAGATGTAGAACCTTTGCTCCAGCGCCCCATTGTGGCGCATCGAGCTGTGATAGTAGCTGGAGGGCCCGAAGGTCACGACCATCGCGCCCAGGTGCGGCGGCGCCAAGGAGGCCAGTGCGCTCTGCAGGGCCGCCTCATACGAGGCACCGAAGGTCCCCACCCGCCCATTGCACCAGGGCTGGGCCGCCACCCATTCCACCGCGTCATACCCGTCGGGCCCCTCATCGGCGAAAGCATAGAACTCGCCCTCCGAGGCGTACCGGCCCCGCACGTCTTGCGCCACCGCAACATAGCCACGCTCGGCATAGAAGCGACAGGCCGCGGTGTGGTTCGTCTTGTCATAGGGCGTGCGGACCATCACCGCCGGCCAGGGACCGTCCAACTTCCTCGCGCCCTGCGCCGGGAAGTACAGGTCCGTGGCGACACAGACCCCGTCGCGCAAAGGCATCATCACATCGCGCTCGGTAGCCACCTCATACGCCGGCGCTGAGGCAACAAACTGGGAATCACTCAAGGCTCAAGCACTCCTTCCGGGCTTCGAGGCGAACGGATCAACGGCGAAACGGTGAAACGGTGAAACGGTGAAACGGTGAAACGGTGAAACGGCAGAACGGCTGAGCACCCTGGGGCTCTGCCCCAGACCCCGCTGGGGCCACGGGCCCCAGACCCCGTTACTGTGCCGCCACGGTGGCAGGCGCAGCAGCAGCGCTAACGCCGAGCGGTCGATGCGGCAGGCACGTCGGCCCGGAATCGCCGCGCACACGGCAGCGCGCCGATTCCGGGCTGGTCGCCGACGCTGACGCGATGCATGCCACGCCCTACAACGGCCACCGAGGCGCGGCATCGGAAGGGCCGTGTCTGGACCGCCGCCCCCCTGTCTTCGCGGGGTGCATCGGTGAGCGCGTCAGCGGCAGCGACCGGCCGGTGATTGTCGCACGGCCGTATGTGCGGCAATCTCCGGCCAAAACCAGCGCCACGCCCACCCGCGTGCGCTAACCGCGCCCCGGCATCCAGCTACCCCACGCTGCCCAGGAACGGGGTCCAGGGGACTGGTCCCCTGGCGGGGTCTGGGGCGGAGCCCCAGGGTGTCAAGCCTTTTCGCC
>CAZXDD010000160.1:0-13486 GCA_964639415.1 uncultured Armatimonadia bacterium | reverse complement strand
GCTCCTGGGCACCAGCGCCGTAGGGCCGCCGCCGTGGGAGTGATAGTCCGGGCAGACGATGGCGTTGCCGTTCCAGTCCACGAGCCGATCCGACGACCATCCGCACTCGGGGCACACATACCCGCGCCGAAGCGCGGTCATGTTCCACCGATGGGTGTCGTCGTCGGTCACGATACCGGCCGCGTCGGTCTCGCCCAGGTAGGTGCGCACCTCGGCGGTCGGCGGCGTCTGGCCCCAGGCGAGGGACGCCAGGAGAAGCGCCGCGAGGAATACCGGCGGGACAATTGCGGACTTCAGTCTCATATCAGCTCCACCCTCTTCGCTCTTCGCTCGGCCGCACAGCCCGTCTGCCGGGGACACGGCCCATCGGCAAGCCCGGGCACCTGCGGGGCGAAGCGGCCTGGGGTCGGTCGATTGTCACAGTGCGGCGGTAGGTCGTCCACCTCTCGGAGGCCCTTTGGGGCCTCTTGCGAGAGTGTCGGCCGTCAAGCCCCGCCGTACAGGGCTTGGCGGGCGGGTGAGGGGCGGGTCGCCGTTCACCTCTCCCACCGGGAGAGGTCGACCGTCAAGCCCCGCCGTACAGGGCTTGGCGGGCGGGTGAGGGGGAGGGCCACTCAGCGTAGGCTGAAGGGTCATCCCACGGTGCGCGCCACGGCCCGTGGAGCCTCCCGGCGCGGGTTGGGTGGAGTTCCCCCTCACCCGCGCCGATACGGCCGGCGCGACCTCTCCCGAGGGGAGAGGCGAACGGCCCCGCCGTCCTAGAACCTCTCCACATACGTCACCAGGTTCAGCGGCTCCGGCCACATGGGCTTCCGGGGATCAGGTATCGTGTGGCGCCCGAAGACCGCCACCGGATACGGAACCCCGGCTCGGGTCACATCCACCCGCAGAATCTCACTGGTCAGCGCCTTGGACCACATCACCGGATCCAGGTTGGCGGGCACCATGTTCTCCACCGCGCCCGCGTAGTTGCTGAGCAGATAGCTCCCATCCGGCAGTCGCTTGGCCGACGTCGGGAAGAAGGTCTTCGTGTACGTGCTGCCATTGGGCAAAGGAATCGTCGCCTGCCCGCTGAGCACATAGTTGGCCCGTGTGAACCGCACCAGCGGATCGCCTACCCGGGCGGGGATACCGAACTCCCACACTCCCATCGGGTCGCCCGGCAGGCCCAGATAGTCCGAGGCCACCACCCACAGGAAGGTATTGTCCGCCTCGCCGAAGTCGGCGTTGCCGTAGCTCACGTACTCCACCTGGCGGATGTTCCGGAACTCCAGGCCCTCGATGAAGGCCCAGCGGTCCCACACCGCCCCGGCCGTGATCGGCGGCAGCATAGCGGGCTCGAAGGCGCCCGGACCGGTGTACGGCGGGTTGCCGATATAGGCGCCGAGCACCGCGGTGCCCGCCGGCGGGTTGATCGAGGCCGCGTAGTGGTGGCCCGCGGCGTCAAACCGCGGCGGCTCCACGATCAGCGGCGAGTTCCAGTTCGCCGCCGAGGCCAGATAGCCCCACAGGTGCCCGGTCTGCGGGTCCAGGATCGGCTGGGCCGTCTGGTACTGCAGCTCGATGGCCTTGCCGTCTGCCTCCGGGTCCCACGCCGCCGGAGATACCAGGTACACCTCGTGCGACTGTGTCACCATGTCCTTGGTGACCACTTCGATGATGCGCCGGTTGCCGGCGTCGGCGATGACCGTGTGCGCCCAGCGCGCACCGCCGGCCGTCGTCGTCGTGTAGCGCCAGGCGTCCGTGGGCTGGTTCAGCCGCAGGGAAGTGGGGACGTTGCGGGGCCAGATCACATTGCCCATCTCGTCCAGCTCCACCACCTGGCTATTGCCCGTGTCCACGACCAGCAGATTGCCGTTGGGCAGTGACGTGGCCTTCGCGATCTGCCGGAACGGCCGCACCGTGCCGCCATCGTTGTAGCCGATGATCGTGCGGAAGGGCTCAGAGCCCACACACTCGATGATCCTGCTCCCGGCGCAGATCAGCGTCCTGGTGGTGCTCATCTTGCTCAGATACCCGCGGACGCCGTTGGTGGAGGAGCCCACCAGCGCGCCGCCGGAGACCGCCGCAACCGGGGCCACCATCGGAATGGGCTCGGTGGGGTCCTGGGTGGCGTCGATGCCGTCGTCATTCTCATCGATCGCGGCCGGAGCCATCGTTCGGCCCCAGGCCATGGATTCGCGGCGGTTGCCCCAGTTCACCGCCAGCAGGGTCTCCGCCCGGGACATGGCGCCGCCGGGCAGCGGGTAGCTGCCGTCCCATTGCGGGTCGAAGGGCGCCGCACCCACCAGCGCCGTCTTCCCCGCCGCCGTCGGTGTGGAGGTCGAAGGGCCAAACTCCACCGGGATCTGGTGCATCTCCGCCGACAGGCCCAGCATCGGGTTAGGGATCGGGGTGAAGCCCCGCTGCGGCGCGTAGGCCGCCGGGTAACCCGCCGGGGCCGTCCAGCCCACGGCCGGCTCGTAGTAGCCCGTGTAGCTGATGATGACCTCCGTGCCCAACGGCACCTCCTGGTCCGTCCCGGCATCGTAGCTGCCGTTGCCGTTGAGGTCCACAAAGCCCCGGCGCATGTCCAGCCAGCCGTTGGGCAGCGTCGGCACGGCCCCGCCGCCGGTGCAGTTGTACGACACCGGGGGCTCGCCCGGTTCTGCCGTTACGGGGCCTGAGGAGCCGTCGAACAGCACCTGGACGTTGTCCTGCAGGCTCGGAGTGTCATCCGGCAGATACACCCGGACGCTGTCGAGGATCACCGGGTACCGATGGAGCTTGACAAAGCCCGGCACATAGGTGAACTCGAAGCCCGGATCGAATAGCCGCGTCTCCGTGTACGTGTTGCCGTCGCTGCCGGTCCAGATAGCCTGGACCGCCTTACCGCTGATCGGGTTGGGCCACTGATGGGTGCCTCCGGCGGCGAGCTCATCGACCTCCACGTCATGTGCCTTCTGAGGGTCGATGCGGATGATCCGCCGCAACGGGTCCACGGTGTAGCTCGAGGCAGGGATCAGCGTCGCCGCACCCGGTCCGCCGCTGATGTCCAGGTTCTCGATCAGGTGCAGAGAGACCGAGCCGGCCACGATGGCCACATGGTCGCCCAGGGCCGGATCGGCGCCGAGATGGATCTCCAGGTCTGCCTCCTGCTTGAGCCCCACCACGGCGCTGAGGCACGGGATCCTGTCGCCGGGCGCAACGCTCCCGGGCCCGCCCACCTGCCACAGGGTCGTGGCCGCGATCAGCGTGCCGTCATCGGCGGCCGGGCCCGCCAGCAGCAGGGCCTGCGCGTTCCGCGATCCCAGCTCGGCAGCGGGGTCCAACGCCACCGGCAGCGCGACGCGCGGGTCGAGGCGGTACTGCAGATTGCCGCCCTCGGTCTCCAGCGCCGTGATCAGCGCCGTGGGCGTGTCGCCCGGCGGCGCCGCCGACGGGTCTTGCGTCCTGGGCGGCGCCACGGTCCAATCCACCGGCGGCATCGTCGGGCAAAACACCGTATTGCCCACCGCCACCGCCGACCCGGTCCGGGTCTCATTGCTTTGGGCCAGAGCCGTCTTGTACTGCCGGCTCCACCGCACCGGACCCGGCAGACGGTAGGCCTCACGACCCACACCGGTCGAGGTGGCGGAGTCGTACTCGATCTCGATGTCCATCCCCTGCTGGGCCTTCAGCACATCCACGCGGTCTTCTCCGCACCACCTGGCGATGAACTGCCGCACGCCCTCATCCGAGTCGTCCACGCTGGGGAAGCTCACCACCCGCCGGCCCGCCGCCGCCGCCGGCACCGGGTCGGAGAGCTCGAAAGTACCGGCCACGTCCACATAGCCCTGCCGCACCGGCTGATTGGCTCCCCATGCCTGCACCGGGGCCGCCAGCGCCACCGAGTAGTACTCCCGGTTCAGCCGCGGGTGGGGCGCATTGCTGCCGTCGCCCCCGGTGGGCGTCGGCACCAGACAGAACTCACTGCCGCCCCCCCGGTTCTGCCAGCCCGTCCAGTCCGTCCGAATCCTGGTTCCGTTGGCTCCGGCCAGGCTCCCGTCATACCTGTGCGTCACCGGCGTCCCGCAGATCACCAGCGCATCCACAATGCCTCTGCGCACCGTGCCCGGGGTGATCTCATCATTCACCGTCGCCCCGGAGGTGATCGTCGGCTCGGGGGTGGCCAGAGGCGGGACTTCATCGCCGGGAAGTCCGCCTGCACCGCCGACACCGGCGACCCAGCGGGGATCGTTGAAGCACGGCAGCGAGCGCTGGGGCTCGCCAACGCCCGTCGCAGTGCGGTCCAGATGAGCGGCCGGGAAAACCCACACCGCGCCGCCTATGGTGGAGTTGTTGTTCAGCTCGCCCCCGGTCTGCAGGTCGATGCACCAGGCGCGGCCATAGGTGGCATCCACGGCCTGATCCTCGGCATCGGCCTGCTCCGAGGGGAGGGTGCCGTCATACTCCGAGGCCAGGAAGTACACCCAGCCGTTGTGGCATACCGGGGTGGAGATGTCGCAGACGCGGCCATCACTACCGTACGGGGTGACGGTGAAGGGGTTGGCCCACATGGCGCTGCCGTCGCGGCCGTGGAAGCAGAACACCTGTCCCCCGGCACCGGCCGCGGGGCTCTCGTCGGTGACGGCACAGACCACCACAGGGACCACCTCTCCGCCCCCGTCTGTCATGGTGGCCATCGCAATCCCCGAGGCCCGCGGAGTGAGACCGGCGGCGAACACGTACTCCCAGATCACGTCGTACTGGGTGCCGGTGGAGAAGTCCGGGATCCCGTCATCGGCGTCGCCGTTGCCGCTGAGGTCCCGCTCGGGCTCGGCGTCCAGACAGACCAATCTGGCCCGGCCGTCCTCGCCGGCTCCGGTGGCCCGGGTAGTGATCACATACACTCGGCCGTCATACTGCACGGGGGCGGCGACCACCGGCCCGAAGGACACCTGGGCACCCGTCTTGTCGCGGCGGTTGGCGGCCGGGTACTGCCACTGCAGTTCCACGGGCGCTTTGGTACTGGTCGAGGCCGCACGGCCTCCGGCGGCGGCCAGTTGCCGCATCTGCAGGTGCCGGTTGATGGCGTTGTAGGCGAACTTCAGCGCCGCCGTCTCCGCCGGGTCGGGGCCGTTCACATTTGTCAGCCACGAGGCCAGCCGGTTCCCGACCGCCCCGGTGGTCACAAGGATCGTCCCCCGGCCGTACTGCGCGGTCAGCGCCACAGGACCCACCAGAGCATCCCCGGCATCCAGGCCGAGGATCACCGGCAGGAACCGGGCATCGATGTCGTGCGTCCAGCCCGCGTCCACATGGGGCCAGAAGAGCCGGTCGGTAGAGGTGCAAAACAGCCCCACATCGGTGGCCGTTAGCTGAAATAGGCCGTCGAAGTAGCCGGAGTTCTCGTGGTTAGAGACGCGGTCGGCGATGTTGAAGGCATTCGCTCCGACACGGGTGGCGATACTGGGAGCGTCGAGGATCTCGAAGGCGACGCCGTCCGGAGGGGCTCCCGCTCCACCTGTGGGGGTTACCCGCGGCGGCGCCAACGTGGCGAGCACAGGGCTGGCGGCGGCCGAGACGTCGGCGGCATCGATCCACAGCAGCGCCCCGTCCTCCACGGCCTGAATCAGGCCGTCCCGCTGCCCGGCGGGGACGTTGAGGTTCACCGGCATGTAGATGAAGTCCATCCCGACCAGACGGTGGGTATCGGCGATGTGGTTGACGCCCGCGGCGTCGGTGAGCCCCGCCTGCCAATACACAGGCCAGGTGTCCAGGACGGGCCAGCCGTCCGGCACGCCCGTGGGGCGAGACATGCCGGTGACGGTCTCGGTGGGAGCCAGGGGATTGGCGAACCTCCACCCCTGCGGGCGGAAGGGGGCCCTCTGCAGGCCGAGGAGGGCCTCTTCGGCCACGAGCCCCGACCCGCCATCCGGGGTAAGCACGCAGGCCTTGATCACCCGCGGGGTAGATGCCTCATCGAACACCAGCCTCTGCGCGCAGGCCTGTCCGAGGGCGAGAAGTACCATCGCCGATAGCAAGAAGGGCAGCTTGGGCCCGGTGGCTCGCATTACCATCTACCTCCGCGGTATTGGCCGCACGACCGGTGTCCGCCCGGCCGTCAGTGGACTAGAGGTCTGGCCGAGAAGCCGGCTGGTCCTTTTCATGTCATCCTGAGCGCCGGCCTCGCGCAGCGAGATAGCGAAGAGTCTCGCTGAATGCCGGGAGGTCTCTCGAGCTGCTCCCGTCGGGAGCGGGCGCTCTCAGAATGACACTCCCCTGCGAATGTGAACTTCCCGGCCGCGCTTCTGGTCGCGTAGGTCGGTCG
Source organism: uncultured Armatimonadia bacterium (assembly GCA_964639415.1). GTDB lineage: Bacteria > Armatimonadota > Zipacnadia > Zipacnadales > JABUFB01 > CAYRFY01. The sequence goes on along the minus strand of CAZXDD010000160.1, from coordinate 7,194 downwards.
CCTGCACCGACGCCCCATCCCCCCCGCATCGACGCCTTCTTGGTGAGGCGGTGTGGCCTACCATCCCTCACCGTAGAAGACCAGATCGGGGCTCACCGGCAGCAACGGCAGCACCGGCAGGTTCGCCTGCTCCGTAGCCAGCACCGCCGCCGCCACCCGCTGGTTGCCGGAGAGGGTCGTGATCGCCTGATCCCGCGCCCGGCGCAGGGATTCGTCGAACTCGTAGCGGATGGTGCCCCAGCCGCCGGCACCCACCGGGTAGGCCCACTTGTCGCTCCAGTCGCGCACCGCCTCCGGCTCGGCATGGAAGGCCTCGGTGATCGTGCCCCGCACGCAGATATCGTAGTTGTACCGGCGCATCCGCCGGGCGAAGGCGCTCTGAGCCGCCGGGTCGGTGGACTGCCGAGACGCGTCATAGTAAGAACCCGGGATCACGAACCAGCAACCGTTCTCGGCGTAGATCAGGGCGTTGATCTTGGCATGGATCGCGCCGGTCGGGTTCCCCGCCCCGTCGTCCTCGTACACCTTCCATTTCTTCAGCCAGTACTCCGTGGAGCCGCTCCCGGCACCGGCGCCGGCCAGCATCGGGTCCGCCGCACTGATGGCGATCGAACGCATGTACGCCGGCATCCCGCTGCCACCGTTCTCATCGGACAGGTAGCCACCGATGTCGAAGGGCACCGCCGGACTCGTGGCCACGCGCTGGCCCCAGTCCGGGGTCAGGGCGCGCTCGACGTTGGCGGCATCGGCCGGAGCGGTCAAAAGCCCCTGCTGGACGAAGTAGAACCTATCGCCCTGCGTATCCACGGGGGCGGTGTTGAAGATGAAGGGACGCCAGGTCCAGCCACCCACGTAGTCATACACACTCATGGACATCGCCGCCGGGCCCGGGTCCTGCGCCGTGTGGAGCACCGAGATGCCCACCCGGTGGCCTGCCGCCACCGGCTCGCCGAACATCCACGAGGTGTACGCCGCGCCGGAGGTCTCGGCCGACAACTCCCAGTGCTGCTGGAGCGGGTCGGGGTTCACCGGATCGTCCGGGGCGGCCGAGATGTCGCCGGCAACGATCTGGGGCGCCAGACGGGTGGCGTTGAGCGTCACACAGTCTCGGGCCAGCAGCGCGATCTTGGTGTTGTGCTCGTCGGGCACCGGCTGCCCCGGCGTGTAGCCGGCACCGGTACCGGGGTTGCGCCCGTAGCCGTCCTGCGGGCTGAGGATCTGCCCGTCGATGTAGATCGTGCCTCCGGAGACCACCGTCAGGTTGTAGTCGCGCCCGCCGGCCGGACGCGCCGGGAGCACGCCACGGATGCGGACGTTGCCCTCCGCGAAGATCACCTGGTTGGGGTAGTCCGGATAGTCGATGTACATCGTCCACGCATCGGAGTTGCGCACCTGTCCGCCGTTCACGTACTCCCACGCCCGGTCGTGCCGGGTGATCTTGATCCCCGGCTCACCGGCCACGTGTCCGGGCCACCACAGCGTCCCGGGGCTGTTGGGCGGCGTGTCCGAGGTGTCGATCGGCGGGGTGCCGAACTCGCGGGCCGCCTCCTCCGTGGGGTACAAGACGATCTCCACTCCCGGCGGGGTGTACGTGGTGTACGTGGCGTTCCAGCCCCGACTCTGGCCGGAATACTGGCCCTCCGGGAACTGCTGCATCCACTCGGCGATGAGCATGTCCAGGTCGGACACGCCGGAGGAGTCCACGAACTGCCGGTCTTCCACATTGTCGATGTACATGCCCCGGCCGCGACCCAGGCGCCCCAGGTTCACCAGCCCCGAGGGCGTAAGCGTGCGGACGTCACCGGAGTCCCGGGTCAGGGCCCGGTAGCGGTCGGCGCCGCCGTTTTCGAAGGCCGCCGGCGCCGCCAGGGGCCGGCTCTCTCGCGAGAAGCCGGCGGCATCCACGCTCTGAGACCCGTCGCGGATCAGGCCGCTCAGGGTGCTGAATCCCGTACCGCTGGGAACCAGTTGGGCCGGTGCCGAGGTGCTGCCGTCCGCGGCCCGCTCGATCACCGAGGTGCTCAGGTTCGCCGGGTCCGGTTCGGTGATACTGTCGGCGGCCTCGACCCTGTCGGCCCGCAGGTACCCGCCGCCGATGACCATGGGGTTGATCCCCGGGACCTCGGCCACCGCCTGGGTCGGCTGTGTGGTCAGCGTGATGAAGGTGCTGGAGCCGGTGGGGCTCAAGTCGGTGTTGGAGCCTCCGAGCTGCAGCGTCCCGTTGACCTTGATCGGCCCGAAGAAGGACTGCCCCAGATAGTCCCCGGTCCCTACGGTGCCGTTGTAGTCCATGTCGGTCCACGGCTCGAAGCCGAGCTTGGTGGGCCGCCCGCTCTTGCCCGAGTCCGTCACAAACAGGGCGTAGTCGGTGAGCCCGATGGGCTTGTAGGCCACCAGCTTGCGGAACACCGGCACCTGCTCGTCCACAACGCCGATGGACTCGATCTTGATCTGGCCGCTGTTGGTGTCCGGCCCGGCGGTCAGGATGTCGTTGGGCTCGTAGGGCGGGTCGGGATCATAGGTCACGCGCACGAGGATATGGCCCTTGCCCAGGAGGGCGGCGATCTCGGAGGGAAGGCCGGTGCCGGTCGGAGTGGCGTTCACATTGGGGATGCGCACGAAGCCGAAGCGGCGGTACACCGCGGGATTGGCCGCGTCCACCTCACCGTGCCAGCCCCGGGCGATCTCGAAGTCGGTGTAGTAGTCGTCCTCATCGCCCTCCACGCCCAGCGGCCCATAGACGCCGTAGTCGGTGCCGTCAGACCCCAGAACCGGGGGTACCGGCCAGGTGTCCGGATCGGCGGGATCGAAGATGCCGGGGTCCAGCGCCCGGAACGGGGGCCGCCAGTCGGCGCCCTGGGGGCTGTTGATCAGGTTCGTATTGCACCACTCGATGCCGGCCTCCGCCAGGCTCTGGGCGGCGACGACGTCCGAGCTACGCGCCGACTGCTCCTGGTTATAGCTGACGATGGCCACGAACAGCACCCCTGTCAGCAGGATAACCATCATGAGAAGGACTGCGACCAGTAGGGCCTGGCCCTCCCGGCCCGTCCGTGGGTAGCTACGGTTGGTGCCGAACATCTCTCGCCTCCACCTTGTGGGGGTGATGTTGCCGACTGAGCGCCCCGTGCGTTTTGCGCTGCCCCGAGTCCTGCGGCAGTAGACGACCCTCAGGCGCCCCCGGGGACGGAATGCGCCTGGATGCCTCGTCACTGGCGACGCACCTCCGGTGGCCTTGGTCAAGTCAAGCTTCGGCCTGGCGATGCACGCATGCACACCTAGGAGTTCCTCGGGAAGTTGCGCACAATCACCTGCTCGCGGAGAGGTACGGCGTTCGGGCTCTCATTCGGTGGCAGGGCATACACACCGGGGGTGCCGGTCTCTTCGAGCTCCACGTGCCGCTGCAGTGTCATGGTCACGTTTTGGATCGTCCGCGTCGAGTAATCCACCTTCGCCAGGTCCGACACGAAGGGGTCTCGGCCCGCTGCGTCCAGGGCCGGGTCGTACGCATAGTTGCGGCGATAGTAGTAGACCACCTGCAACTGGAAGCCGGAGAGCGTGGGCGCGCTGTCCCCGAACAGGGCCTTGGAGGTCGGTCGGGGAGGATCGAAACGAGACAGACGGATCTCGGCACAGGTGCCGTCCGGAGCGCCGTCACCGGTGTAGTCGCGCCGGTAGATCAGCGGACAGAACTCGTCGCCGCGGATCTTGGTCTGGTCGAAGTTCGCGGTGGGCTTGAGCTCCACGGTGCGCTGCAGCCCCGTGCCCTGCTCCGTCGCCACCACCCGCACCCGCAGGCTGCCCGGCTGGATCAGCGCCGCCCAGTTCGTCCCGTCCTTGCTCGGGTCCACCCGGTACGCCACGGGGGCGTTGGCGGCATCCTGGGGCGGTCCGTTCACCGGCAGGATCGCGGTGATCTCCGTAGGCGTGATCACCCCATACCAGCCGGCTCCCGGGCCGGCCGTGTCGAAGTCGATGGGCTTGTAGTAGTTCCATCCGCCCGGCACACCGGTGCGCGCCTGCTGCCCGCAGGTCAGCGAGCCGCTGTCGGCGGACCAGCGCAACAGCACCGTACGGGGCTGGCTGACGCGACTGTTCATCCCCGCGGCGAGATTGGTGTAGCCACCCGTGGTGTGGTCCCACGAGTACAGCATGATCGTCGGGTCCAGGTCCGACCGGTTGATGCCGACGTTGGGCAGGAACTCCCAGCCGAAGCGCCCCAGCGTGGTCCCGTCCCAGCCCGCGTACTTGGAGCGATACAGCACCCCGTTGGTGCTGGTCAGACGCTCGCCGCTGATGCGCTCCGGGCGGAACTGCAGCCCCTCGAACAGGTACATCACCCGCTCATCGGGCCCCAGAGTGCCCGGATCGTAGTAGCCCGCCCATACCGTCGGCGTCGTGGGATCGGTGGGGCCGGCCACGGTGTACGTCACCGTGGTGGAGGGCAGGAAGGTCGCCCCGTTTCTGGGGGTCAGCGCGTTTTCTACCAGCGGCTCATCCGGCATCCAGACCGACGAGGAGTCGAATCTCCCCAGCGGGTCGGCCTGTCCCGTGTCCCACAGGAACTCCTGGCGGTACAGAGCGAAGGGATTGCTGTCGGAATACTCCACACCCGGGTAGACCTGCCGCACCGTGTAGCGAACGACCAGGGGAAGACCGGTTCCGGCGTCCACCGCCGCCTGCGGGGGGTTCACCACTCGCCCCGAGCCGTCCCGGGCCGGCGGGTTGAACAGGATCTGTGAGTAGTTGGGAATGCGCGTGTCGTCGTCCGTGCCCCAGATGCCGTCGGCGCCGCTGAAATCCACCCCCGGAGTGGGATGGACGTACACGGCTTCACTGATCTCGCGGCGCATCTGCTCCATGGCCAGGCGACAGGCGTCCTGCAGGTTGACGTTGGCCCTGCCCGTCGTGACCCAGTCCAGGCCCACCATCATCGGTGCGAACAGGAGCGCAAAGAGGATGACCATGATGGCCAGCGCCACCAGGATCTCCGTCAGGGTGAAGCCCCCTCGGCGCGCACGTCCCATTCTCATCACGCTGCCGCACTCTTTCATACTCACATCGCACACTCCGGACGCCCCGTGGGGGCGGTATCCTGTTCACATCCCGATAGGCTGCCTTGTGTCCTGCTACCGGCGCCCCTCACCCCGGTGGACGTCCAGCCAAGAGCCTTCCCGTTTCCGCATCCCGCCAAACGTCCCGCCTCCCGGCTACGGCGTGGGCTCCTCGTCCGGATGGACCCTCCAGGCGGCGGGGGTTGTCGCCCCGCTCTGGAACAGAACATTGCGCATCCGCCGTGCCGAACCGTCCCAGTACAGCGCCAGGTAGACGCCCACACCGCTCTTGGTAACGGTCCGCTCGTGCCAGTTGCACCAGCAGATCAAAGTGGTGTCATCCGGATGCCAGCCCCGACTGAAGACCGGCAGACCAGACACCGGGTCCAGGGGTTGCAGTTGGCGGCGATAGTCGACGTCGGTGGGGTCCGACACACCCCGACAGGAGAGATACTTGTAGTTGTTGAAGGTCGCATAGTCATCGGGACCGTCGGCATTGGCCGCACTGTCCTCGGCCGAGTAGCTCTCGGCAAACAGCGGGTTGCCGATGCCGTGGGGCTGATCGGAGGCGCAGTGCAACGCGTGATCGCTGCGCAGGTGCCCGGTGTCCAGAAGAGCCCGGAACCCCGGCCCTACCAGTGCCCCGCCCTCCGGATAGCGCGGCGGCGGCCCGCCCTCCTCCAGCATGTACATCTTCACCGCCTGCCCCAGATGCTGCAGGTTGCTGGCGCAACTGAGGGCCTTGTTACCCTTGACCATGGTGGAGGCCGTGGGCACGGTGATCGCCACAAGCGTGGCCGCTATCCCCATGACGACCAGCAATTCGGTTAGGGTGAATCCGCCTTGGCGCCGGGTCCGCCTCATATCGATCTTCCTTCTGTCCAGAGATCCGGCTCTGGGCTCGCGCCCTTAAGCTGCCACGCCTGCGGAACTCTGCGTCTGGCCTTTCGGCCGGGCCGCTAGGTCCCCGGGAACAGGATGCCGCTGATGTCGGTCACGCTCGCACCGCCCGTGGACGTCCGCCACCACCCGGAGACGCGCAGGGATACTCCCCGCACCTCCAGCACCCCGATCACGTCGGTCTCGTTGAGCACACAGCCCATTCCCAGCGTCGGGTCCTGCAGGTCGGCCAGCACATGCACCTCGCCGTTGACGCGCACCGGTCTCGCCGCTCCCGCGGGCTGAACCAGATAGTCCACCTGCACCGCCTGGTCCTCCAGATGCCGGGAGAAGTCGTACAGGTACGTCACCGGCGGCAGCGACCCTGCCCGGGCCCGTCGCCCGATCTTGTACCTCTCGCCCACCATCTTGTACCACCCGGCGGCGGACAGTGCCGAGGCGTCCGTGCTCGCGCTCACCGGAGTGAACCGCGCCGGCGCCTTCTGCAGCCGCACGCAGTTGTCGTCGATCGTCCGATAGTAGATCCGCACCGGGTCACCCATGTGCGCCATCACGCCCGGATGGTACGGGTTGAACTCCACCGTGCCTCGGGTGAAATCCACATTGCGGAAGGCGAAGCGGTCGTCGGGAGGCTCTGTCTGCTCCGAGGTGAGTACCGGGTTCACGGCTCCGCCGTCCAGCACGGCTTCCCAGGCGAAGGAGGCCCCGTCGCGCTCGGACACCGCCAGGAGATAGACGTTCTGCTCGCGGCCGGCGCTGGGCGTCAGACTCAGCAGCGGACGCTCGTCGTCCAGTCCCTCGAAGGAGAGCTTCACCGGCGGGATCGCGAGCTGGCTGCCCTGGTTGGGGTCCACCACGGCCTGGGGTATCCGACTGTTCTGCTGCATGAACGGTTCCCGCCGCCCACCATCGCGCAGCGCACGGTAGTTGATGCTCACCGTGGTCCCGGCGTCCCGCGGGTCGAAGACCAGCGCCTGCCGGTACGGGGCGCCGATGGCGCAGACGCGGGGGGCGGGAGCACCCGCCACCCCGAACTCGTACACGGCCCACACCTGCTCGTCGCCGGGCACTACCGCGGCGCCGGCGTCCACGATGTTGGCATCCACACCCTCGTAGGGCAGGACCCACTCGCGGGCCGTGCGCTTGATGAAACCGTCGCCACTGTCATACCACGAGTAGCTGATCTGCAGCTTGGAGATCGGAAGAGCACACGTCTGAACTCCAGTCACGAGATTCCATC
>CAZXDD010000159.1:0-13506 GCA_964639415.1 uncultured Armatimonadia bacterium | reverse complement strand
GATACACGTGGGGCGGTCTATCGTCGGCACATGAAACACACCAATGAACCGCCCTTCGAGGAGAGACGCCCGGTGCGCCGGGAGCAAATCGTAGCCGGGATCGATGTAGGCACCACCAAAATCTGCGTGGTCATCGGACGACCCACGGCGCGTGGCGCTTTGGATGTGCTGGGTGTCGGGACCCATCCTTCCCACGGGCTCAAGCGTGGGGTGGTGATTGACCGCGAGGAGACGGTGGCCTCAGTACGCGAGGCCGTGGCGGCCGCCGAGCGCCACGCGGACGTCACCGTGTCCGGTGCCTATGTGGGCATTACCGGCGATCACATCCAGTGTGCCAACGTGACCGGACGCATCCGCGTGGGCCATACCGGCGAGGTCACTCCCGAGGATGTGGAGAAGGTCATCCAGAGCGCCCGCGACAGCGTTTCTCTCCCCGCCGACCGCGAGATCATCCACACCATCGTCCGCGACTTCTCCCTGGACGGCCAGCCCGGAGTCAAGCGCCCTGTGGGCATGAGCGCGACCCATCTGGATTCCGAAGTCCATGTGGTTACAGGGCGCCAGAACACCATCGAGAATGTGGTCAAGTGTGTGCTGGACTGCGGGATCGACGTGCAGCAGCGAGTGCTGGAACCCATCGCCACGGGGCTGGCGGTGCTGACCGATGTGGAGCGCGATCTGGGCGTGATCCTCATCGATATCGGGGGCGGGACAACCGATATCGCCGCCTTCGAGGACGGCTCGATCTGCCACACCTCCGCCATTCCGGTGGCCGGCAACCATACCACGCGCGATCTGGCACGGGTGCTGCATATCAGTATGGAGGATGCCGAGGCCATCAAGAGGCGCTTCGGACGGGCGATGGCCGATATGGCCTCGGCCGACGACCATATCCAGATCACCCTCGCCGGCACCGGCAGTGTGGAGCGCATCCCGCAGAAGCTGGTCTCCGAGATCCTCGAGCCCCGCTTCGAGGAGATCTTCACCCTCGTCAAGAACGACCTCAAGCGCGCCGGGCACTATCACAACATAAACGGCGGTGTGGTCATCTCCGGCGGTGGCGCGCAGCTTGCCGAGACCTGGCGGCTGGCCTCCACCGTCATGGAGGACCTGCCCGTGCGCGTGGGGGCTCCGCGCGGCATCGTCGGCCTGGCCGATAGCGTCGCCACACCCATGCACGCCACCGGCGTCGGCCTGGCGATCCAGGCCTGCATCGACGGCGCCGACGCCACCGCTCCGGCCCATGCCGAGCCCTTCGCCGTGCGGCGGGTGGTCTCGCGGGCCCGGGACCTGTGGACAGACCTCCTGCAGCGAGTCTACCCGCCGGCACGTACCGACTGAGAGTAGGCGGCGCTCCGCCCCGGCCCTGCCGTCCCTGAGCATCCATTCCGTGGGGCGCCCGGGAGCACTGGTATGACACGTGCGCTGCTGTGGACCCTCATATGGCTGCCCCTGACGGCACTCGCCCAGGACGACGCCGACGTCCTCTTCCGGGCGGACTTCGAGAACGACCTCTGCGGTCTGACCGCCCCGAGTCCGGCCGCACGGCTCTCCATCACCACCGACCCCAACTTCGTGTTCGCCGGCACCGGCTCCCTCCAGTTGTCCTTCCAGCAGCCGGACGCCGGCACGCCGGACGAGGAGGCCATGCCGGGACTGCTCACCTGTCCGCTGCCCGCTCCCCTGGTTGACGCCAGGGCAATCTCGTTCGCCGTCTCGTCGCAGGTGCCCACGGCTCTTGCTGTGGTCGTCTCCGAGGGCGAGGACGGCCCACGGTACATCGAGACCATCTGGTGTGAAGGTGACCAGTGGGACGAGGTCGTCGTTCCGCTGGCCGAGCTGCGCGCGGACCCCGATGGACCCGAGGACCCCAACGGCCGGCTGGACCCCGATGAGGTGAGCGGCCTCGTCCTCGTCGACATAGGCAGGTCGCTGGGCTCCGAGCCCGAGAGCGCCCTGTTCTACAGGGAGCCCCCGGCCGAGCAGACCATCTGGCTCGATGACCTGCGGGTGCTTCGCAGCGTCCCCCCTGTCGACCGCCCCGGAATGCCGGACAACGAGGTGCTCATCTGCGACTACCGCGCCCCCCTGCGCGGCGCCATCGTGCTCGGCGGCAAGGACCGAGTAATGCAGTACGAGCCCTCGGAAGACGGCGAGTGCGTCAAGCTGACCTACGCCCTGCCGGCCAAGACACTCCTCGCCGTGGTCCACATCATCCCGCGCGGCTTGCCGGCGGGCGCCCGGTCCATTCGCCTGGAGGTCAAGGCCGCTGCCGAGACGCAACTGGTCATCGCCATGGAGGAGCACCCTCTGCAGCCGGGACAGGAGAGCCCTACCTACAGCCACCTTTGCCGGATCGCGGCCGGCGCCCCCTGGGCGTCACTGGACATCCCTCTCTCGGAGTTCGAGCTGGAGGGTGGCAAGACCGACGACGACGGGAAGCTCGCCCTGGACCGCGTCCAGACCGTCATCATCGCCGACGCCGGTGCCGTGGTGGACGGGCAGGCGGTGGCCAACACCCTCTGGCTGGGCGGCCTGGTGGCCGTGCACTGAGGCCCGAGCCCGTCCGCGTCTCGGCGCCCCATGCCCCTGTGCAGAGGCCTGCCCGATAGGCCCGTCGCCACGCGCGCAACGAATGACAGTACACCGGCGCTCCCTCCCTCGATGAGCAGTCACTCTGCGGAGCGCCCGGGAGGAATGCCATGAGACGCGCCCTGTTGTGGACCCTTGCCCTGCTGCCTGCTCTCTCCTACGCCCAGGACGACGCCGACATACTCTTCCAGGCCGACTTCGAGAAGGACACCTCCGGCATCGTTGCCCTCGACCCCCAGGCCACCTTGTCTGTCACCAATGACCCCAACTTCGTCTTCGAGGGCGAAGGCAGCCTCCAGCTCTCCTACAGCCTGCGCCCCGTGGGTGCCGAGGCGGAACACCAGGGCCTGCCGGGGGCCATGCTGCTTCCCATCCCCGTGCCGTTTGGCGAGCTGCAGGCCGTCGGCTTCGCGGTGTCCTGCCAGACTCCGACGGCACTGGGCGTCGTCCTGCCCGAAGGCGATGAAGGACCGCGTTACGTAGGGCTCGTATGGTGCGAGGGCGATCAGTGGGACGAGGTCGTGTTGCCCCTGTCTCGGCTTCAGCCCGACCACGACGGCCCGGAGGACCCCAACGGCAGGCTCGACCCCGAGTAGGTTACCGGCATCGTCATCATCGTCGCCGGCGGCGCCTTCCGCATGGCCGCCGCCGATGGCCTGTTCCACCACGAACCGCTGGACGAGCAGACCATCTGGCTGGACAACCTCAGGCTCCTGTCCTCCGACCCCACATCGGCAGACACGGAGCTCGCCGACAACGTGACGATGCTCAACGACTTCGAGCCTCCCCTCATGGGGGCCCTGCTACTGGGGGGTGAGAATCGCACCGTGGAGTACGACGACGGTCCGGAGGGCGGCAACTGCATCAAGATCACCTATGAGCTTCCGGGCAACACGCTTCTCGCCCTGGCCCAACCCATCGCCCCCGGCCTGCTGGAGGGCGCCACCTCCATCCGCCTCAGCGTCAAGGCCAGTGCCCAGACTCAACTGGTGATCGCCCTGGAGGAAGGCTCCAGCGAGCCCAATTTGCAGAACCCCAGCTATGCCCACATCATCGAGATCGCCCCTGCGGCCCCCTGGCAGACCCTGGACATCCCACTGTCGGAGTTCCGGCTCGATGTGGGCAAGGCCGACCCGGACGGGAAGCTCACTCCCGGCAAGATCCGGTCCGTCTTCATCGGTGATGCCAGTGCGATGGCCGACCCGCAGAAGGTGTTCAACACTCTCTGGCTGGACGACCTGGCGGTCGTGCGGTAAACTGATGGCCTGTCTCCGGAGAGCGCGCAGGTGGTGGCGAGGCGCAGGGCGCACTATCCGCACACTGTCTGCCCAGAAGGTGTGAGGCCATCGTGAAGAGCCGGTTGCGTCTCCTGTTTTCCGTCGCGGTCGGAGCCCTGCTCTGCATGCCGCTGTTGCCCGTCTGCGGTGCCGACGACGCGGTGAAGGTCAGTGTCGTCACCGATCGTCCGGAAGCCCTGTATGCCTGTGGCGAGGAGGCCAGGTTCCTGGTCACCGTCACCGACGAAGGCGGCGCGGTAACCGCCGGATCCGTGGAATGCACGCTGACTTTGGACGGCGGCAACAAGCTCGCCACGCTGACGGGCGAGCTGGGCCCGCAGGCCACCGAGATCACCGGCGAGCTGCAGGAGCCGGGAGTGCTCCTGTGCACCGCGGTGTACACCGACGGGGGCAAGAGACACGTGGGGTCGGCGGGTGCCGCCTACGACCCCTACCAGATCCAGCCCTCGGCGCCCGAGCCCGCGGACTTCGACCGCTTCTGGGATCGCGCCAAGAACCGGTTGGCCCGCGTGGCGATGGACCCGATCCTGGAGAAGTCGGAACAGCACTCCACCCCGGACGTTTCCGTCTACAAGATCAGCCTGGGCAACATCGCCGGTTCTCGAGTCTACGGCTGGTTCGGTCTGCCCAATCGGGCGGGGAAGTTCCCCGCCATTCTCACCGTGCCCTATGCGGGGGTCTACCCGACCCCCGCGAACTGGACGGACTGGGCCAGGCGCGGTTTCATCGCCATGGGCATCAGCGCCCATGACTACGACTGCGATCTGCCCAAGGAGACCTACGAGGAGCTCAATGGCGGCGCCATCCGCGGCTATCCGTTCCGCGGCCGTGAGAGCGCCAACAGCTACTACTTCATGCGCGTGTTCCTCAGTTGCGTGCGCAGCATTGACTATCTGACTTCCCGTCCCGAGTGGGACGGAGAGACACTCATCGTGACGGGGTCTTCGCAGGGCGGCGGGCTCTCCATCGTCTCGGCGGGCCTGGATCAGCGCGTGACGGGCATCGCCGCCAATGTCCCGGCCCTGTGCGACCACACCGGGGCGATGGTGGGAAGGCAGGCGGGCTGGCCGCGGCTGATCCCCTCCGGCGACGAGCTGGCTGTGGAGCGCGTAACGCGGGTCTCCCAGTACTACGATGCGGTGAACTTCGCCCGCCGCATCAAGTGCCCGACAATCATGGCGGTGGGCCTTGTCGACCGCACCTGCCCGCCATCGGGTATCTTCGCCGCCTTCAACCAGATCCAGGGCCCCAAGCAGATGGAGATCACTCCCCTGATGGGGCACTCCCAGAGCGCCGAATACGGTCTGCTCAGGGACCGCTGGATCCCGCAGCAGGCTTTCGGCCCCGGCCCGGCTCTGCAGATGCGCTAACGCCTCTTGGCGGCGCTTCCGGAGTGCCGGCCGGAAGCGCCGCTTCAACACCGCCCCGCGCCGGTCGCGAACATCTCGCCCACCCTCCTACGTCTATCGGGACGTATGCGCAGGCCAACCATTCCCTTGCCAATCACTTCCGCTATCACCCTCCTGCTGACCACAGCGCTCTTGCCCTCCGGATGGGCCCGGGGCCTCGCGCCCTATGAGCCACCGGCCGGCTGCTACATCGGCGCCTACATCGAGCTGGACCCTACGGTCAAGGACGACATCGCGCTGTTTGAGCGGCTCACGGGCAAGAAGCATGCCACGTACTTCCGCTACGTGGGCTACGGACAGCCCTTTCCTTTCCAGTGGGCCGAGGAGCTCAGAGCCCTCGGAGCCATGCCGCACATCGCCTGGGAGCCCAATGACGGGCTGGATCGCGTGCGCGACGACGAGTACCTCCGCGGCTGGGCCCAGGCCTGCGCCAACTACCAGGGCCCCATCTTCCTGCGCTTTGCCTCCGAGATGAACGGTGACTGGGAAGCCTGGTCGGGTGACCCGGACCTGTACATCGCCAAGTGGCGCATGGTCTACGACCTGATCCACCGCGTCGCCCCGAATGTCATCATGGTCTGGTGTCCCTTCGCCACCCCCAAGAGCACCATTCCCCTGTACTACCCGGGCGATCAGTATGTGGACTGGGTCGGCATTAACGTCTACAGCGTGGTCTGGCACAACGGGAGCACCTCCCGGCGTGCCGTGGACAATGCGCTGCAGCACCTGGCCTTCGCCTACGGGCTCTACGCCGACCGCAAGCCTATCGCCGTGTGCGAATACGCGGCCACGCACTACTGCGAGGCCGAGAAGGCGGCGACCACAGAGTTCGCTATCGGCCAGATGCGCGGGATGTACGAGGCCATCCAGACTCGGTTCCCGCGGGTGAAGATGATCAACTGGTTCTCGGTGGACGCGGCCAACGAGGGGCTCGCCCACAACGACTATGCGCTCACCACCGATCCCATGGTGCTGCAGGCCTACCGCACGCTGATCGGGTCTGCCCATTTCCTGTCCGCGGTGGTGGACGGCGAGGGGCGCGTCATCGCCGGTGGTCCGGGCGGCGGTACCGGAGGCGGGCCCGCAGCCGGCACGCTTCCCCAGACCTCGGTGCCGCTGGCGCTGGCCGAACAGGCCGTGCCTCCTGCCGACGGAGTGGCCGTCGTGGTCCGCGGCGGCCACCCAGGCGTGCTCCACGGCCAGGTGAGTATCGAGGCCGTGTTCGGCCACCAGGTGCGGCCCGACCGCGTCTACCTCTACCTGGACGGGCGCCTGCGGACGGCCACCACAACGGCCCCCTTCTCGTTTGCCCTCAACGCCGATGCGGCCACCCCCGGCGAGCACATCGTCCGCGCCGTGGGCCGGGATGAGGGAGGCGGGACGCTGGCCGAGACAGAAGCGGCCGTGTTCATCGCCAGGCCGGAGGGATAGACTCCGGGCCACCGACGGATCGGCGCGGCGGGGCCAGGGGGCGGCGTGGGCGCGAGGACAGGCGGCGCACCGTGCCCTCTCCGATCCCAAGGGCCCTCGGCGCCTCAGGGGGGGCAGGCGGAGCATGCCCGGAGCCGCACAGGGCGCGTGGCCCCGTCGCGCCGGCCCTCTGTGACCAATACGAGGAGGCCTCCCTATGGCTCGCCTTCCCCTGCTGGCTCTGCTCCCGTTGGCTCTTGGCCTCCCGGCCTGTGGCGCGCCCGCCGATGAGGGGCTCTACGAGGCGGATTTCTCCGCGGGAGACGCCCACGGCTGGCGCCCCACCAACAACCTCAGCGACTTCGACCTGTCTTCCGGCTATCTGCGCACCCGCGCCACCGGCGGCGACGCCAACATGAGCGTTTCCGACCTCAATGTGTCCGCGGACCGGGTGTCGCATCTTTGGTTCCGCATGCGCAGCAACCGATCCGGGGCCACTCAGGTGTACTTCGCCACCTCCGTCTCGCCCAATCCGGGAGCCCATGTGGTCCCGGTGGCCCAGTGCTCCGGCGACGGGCAATGGCATGAGTACATCGTTCAGCTCGCGGGCATAGAGGGGTTCTCAGGCACCCTGAGCATGCTGCGGCTGGATCCGGTGAACGGTGGGGGAGAGGACGCCACCATCGATCTGGAGTGGGTGCGACTGATCCGCCGGGCTCCCCGACTGGTCTGTGCACGGTTGTCGGCGGACAGGGCGCTGCTTGAGCCGGGGCAGACGGCCACGCTCACCCTGGAGCTTCGGAACGTCGGCGGGCCTCCGGCCGTGCCGGTCGTTGCGGAGATGAGGCCGGTGGCGCAGGTGACCGTACGGCAGCCCCGCGTCACCATCGAGCCGACTGAGCTCAGCTCGACTCAGCAGATCACCTGGGACCTGTCGGCCCAGCGGGTCGGCCTGGCGCAACTGGAGGTCGTGGTGTCACTGGGCGAGGACGTCGTGCTGCGGAGCACTATCGCCCTGCCCGTGATCGACTGGGCGAGCCTTCCGGCTCCGGGTGAGGCCGGCGTGCGGCAAGAGCTTTCCAGTGACCGGGTCTCGCTGCTACTGCTGGAGGGCGAGCGGCCCGGTACGGCGGCGGCCGGCCTCCTGCGCGCCAAGAAGGCAGGCGCGTGGCAAGCGGTGGGCGTCTTGTCGCCTCTGGTCCAACTGGCGTGCCGCACCGGAGAGCTCGAACGCTTTGAGCACATCCTCCCGGGCTATTCCGAGAGCGGGGGCGACTCCCTCACCCTGGCTCAGACCACCCCGCAGGCTGCCTGTTCGCTGAGGTTCGGCCTCGCGGGCGACCGCCTCACCTGCGCGCTGGAAGCCACTGCCCGGAAGGATCTTGGCCTGCGCCGTCTCAGTGGCCCCGTGCTCCGCGTGGGCGTGGGGGTGGGGGGGAGCGAGAAGGCCGCGGCCGTCTTCCCGGGCCTGGAGTTCCTCGAGAGCGGGCAGCGTTCGTCGGATGTGGACGTGGTGGGCGACACCGTGGGCTTTCGGCCCTCGCCGGCGGAGCTGCAGGTCACCGTGCCCGCGCCCGCGGTGCTCAAGGACGGTGTGCTCTGCGCCCTGCTGTGGGACCCGCTGCAGCCCTGGCACAGGGATCAGAGGGGCCTGGTGGCGGCGGAGTTCGCCTCCCCCAACTTCCTCGACAACCAGGACAACCACCTGCTGTCCTGCTTCGTCCCCGGGGCGCCGTGGCGGAGGCCCAACGATCCGGTGGCGGGGGATGTGTGCGAGGTTGCCGCCGGCGACGTGCTATCTGTCTCGACCACCGTCTTGACCCGAGTGGGAGGCGACATCGTGGACGCCGTGCCCGAGTGGTACGCCGTCTACGGCCGTCCCGAGCCCCCGGCGCCGCCACACACGCCCCGGGAGGCACTGGACCTGTGCATCCAGGGCTGGGCACAGACGCTTTGGTTCCCCGAGGAGCGTGGCTTCAACAATCACTGGCACATCGGCCAGGAGCCGTACTGGGACCCCCGGCTGGCCGTGAACATCCTCCAGCACGGCCGGGCCGGCGGTGAGAGACGCTGGATCGAGGCCATCGGGATCAGGCCCGAGGCCACGATCCTGGAGCTGACCGGCTCGATGTTCCAGGACTACAGGGCCCCTGCGCCGCCGGCAGGCCTCGCAACCCAGAGCGAGAATGGTCTGTGGCCGTATGAGCCGCCTGAGGACATGGCCGAGAAGGTCAGGGACTGGACCGGCGGCAAGCACGACAACCTCGGCGAGCCGGGCTCGTTCAACGTGGGCGTCGCGGCCAATGCCGCCATCTCCCTGCTCTCGCACGCCGCTCGCTGGGGCGACGGCGCCGCCGAGGCCGCCGGTCTGCGGGCCCTGGACGCCATGGAGCAGTACCGCGTCCCCGCGGGCTGTCAGGGCTGGGAGGTGCATATCCAGATCCCCGACATCTACGCGGCCGCGCGCATCATGGACTGCTACCGCCTGGGGTACGAGCTCACCGGCGAGCAGCGGTACCTCGACCGTGCCCGCTACTGGGCCTACACGGGGCTCCCCTTCCTGTACGCCTATGAGGTGCCGGGCACGGGCCCGGGGGCGAATGTGAGCATCCCGTGGCCCGAGCCGCGGGTGAGCAAGTCCGACCTGGTCTTCCAGGACCCGGACGCCCACCGGCCCACGCCCTGGGGCTCCATTCCCGTCTTCGGCACCAGCTTCTACCGGGTCACGTGGCTGGGCAATCTGGTGCAGTGGTGCGGCCTGTGCTGGGCCAGTAGTGTCTACGCGCTTCTGGACCACGCCGACGACGAGCTGCTTCGCGCCGCGGCCGACGGCGTGGTGATCAGCGGTATCCATCAGACCTATGACAGGGAACCCTACGTGGGCCTGCTACCCGACACCTGGCACCTTTCCAGCAATACCGCCCATCCGGCCCTGATCGGGCCGGTCCGCCTGGAGACCCCACTCCGGCAGATGATCGACGAACCCGAGTACGGCGGTCTGCACACGGTCGTTGTCCGGGGCGCCGAGGCGCGGGCGCACATCACCTCCCGGTCGGTGCCGAGCGAGGCCTCTCTGCGGGCCCGAAGCCTCACCTGGACCCAGCGTTTCCCCGTCGGCCAGGTCTGTGAGACCCAGGTCGTGCTGGGCCGCGAGCCGGCCCGGGTCCAGGTGGACGGACGTGACCTGCCGCGCGTGCCGGGTATCCTGGAGGTGGATGAGGGCTGGCAAAAGCTGCCGGATGAGACGATCGCGCTGAGGGTCAAGCACACACAGGAGCGCTGTGGTGTGGAGATGGAGTGGTAGGCGCGACGGACAACGTCGCACCACGGAGAGCGCGGATTCCCACAGAGAACGGATAACGGCGGAACACAGAGACACAGAGACACAGAGAGCGGCGGAGAGCACCGAGAACGGCTGAGGAGCCGCTGCCCTTTGCCGTTGCCCTCTCTGGAGCGTCGTTCGGCGAAGCAGAGGGAGAGCGGGCCCTCGGCCCGCAGGGAGCGGCGCTGTTGCCGTTGACTTCGTTGCCGTTGACGCCGTTCGCCTGTCGCCGTTGACTCGTGACTCGCCGACTCGTGACTCGCGACTATTGGATTCTGTACAGCGCGATGTCGTCGACCAGCACTCTGGCGCCCTCCTCCTGTGAGCGGCCTCCGGGCATGACAACGAGGCTCCCGGTCTCTTCCGGAATGGTGAGCAACAAGACCAGGGGCTGCCAGTCCTCCAGGCCCTCCACCATCGTCACCTGGGGCTCGAGATCGCGCCGCTTGTGCCAGGCGCCCTTCTCGTCGCGCAGGCGGATGGTCAACTGCCCGCCACAGCGCAGCTCCGCCGGCTCGCCCCTTACCCAGCAGACGCAGAGGTACTTCTCCCCGGCCGCGGCAGGGTGGGTCTGCAGATAGGTGGCCGAGGTCGCATTGGCGATGGAGGCCGCCGCCGAGTTGCCTCTGCCCTTGCCGCCCAGTATCTCGAACCTCGTCCCCGTCCCGGACGACCAGACCGACCACCCCTTCGGTGCCCCCTCGGTTGTCCAGTCCTTCTCGACCGGGTCGCGATTGGCTTCCTCGCTCTCGAAGTCGCCGTTGACTAGCAGGTTCTCCGGACTCCGCTCCATGAGCGACATCCAGGCCTGAACGATCTCGGCCACCGAACCGGAGCCGTCGGCCGCGAGGCGTTCGCAGACGGTGTCCAACTGCTCCGGAGCGTTGTCGGTGTACCAGGCCAGGGCCTTCATGGCGCCGACCAGGCCGCCGCGCTCGAGGTTGGCGGCGCTACCGGTGACGAGGTAACCCATGTCCGCCAGGCCCCGGAGATTGGCGCCCATCAGGTCATCGCGCTGGAGGCCCTCGGCCCAGCAGGTCTCGCGCTCGGCCGAGAGGCGGCAGAGCTCCTCGGTGGCGGCCACGACCTCGTCCGCCGAGGCCCGGTCCGCCACCCTGGCGGCGATGAGCCGCTCGGAGAGCGCGAGAGTCTTGATCGCGTAGCTCGCGTAGAGCAGGGCCGCGCGGTGGATGTCGATGCGCGCCCGGGCATCCGGATCGCCGGTGGCGCTTTCGGCCTCCTGCAGGAGCCTGAGCCCCTCGTCCACGTCCTCGGGCGACATCGCCAGCGCCTGGTTGACGATGTTGCGGTGCTCCCAGGCCCCCCGGCCCGGCCGATCGGTGTTGTACGACCGCTCCAGGAGCTCCCAGTAGCGCTTCATGACCGGAGCGGCGGAGGCATACATCCTGTGGCAGAACTCGTCGATGAGCCCGTCGATGTCCGGCGTGTGGTCCCACTGCAATCTGGCCATGGCCCAGATCATCGGCGCGGTGTGGGGCAAGAATGTGTACACCTCGGTGTACATGCCCTCGAGACCCAGCGACTTGTCGTACTTGATCTGCTCGGCCATGTGGTGCGGGGAGTACCGCGGGGCGATGCTGGCAAAGCCGTAGTAGTCATAGCGCGACAGGTGCTTGCAGCGCCTGGCCCACTGGGCGGTCAGGGCCTGGTCGGCCTCCTTGCGCCCCTCCATCCACCAGGCGGCCGACGTCTCCGTGATGAACCCAAAGACGTTGTCCTCCAGCTTGTCCACGGTCTTCGGAAGCTCTCGGGCGATGGAGTAGATGAGGGTGCCGATGTAGCGGTCGGGGTGGGTCTTGGCGATCTCGCGGGCGATGGCGTTGACGAACTTGTAGTGCCGGTCCGAGAACTGGCGCTTCTCGTAGGAATCCGGATGTGGGTCCCAGGCCCGGCACTGCTCGCAGCCACACATGTGAGAGATGTCGTCCATACCCACAGAGAAGCTGTCCACGGTCGGGTGGTCATCGAACCACTTGCGGGCGTACTCCACCACAAGGCGCTGAACCTCCGGGTTGCTCTCGCAGGGGCGCCAGTAGCGGTCGGCGTCGTCGGGTGGGATCCACCGCTTGCCGTCGATCAGCGGATAGTACTCCGGGTGGCTCTCGCCGTACTTGCTGGGGGGAAGCACGCGGTAGACGTTGTTCTGGAACTGTCGCCGCGGCACCACTTCGGCCATGACGGTCTTGTTCCGTATGTTCCAGGCGTTCCAGTCTTCGGTCCACGCGTGGCCGGACCAGATGCGCGGCGATGTGTCCGGGACCTTGACCGTGTCGACGACTTCGACCACCAGTCTACCTCGCTCCCCCTCCGGCACGAACTGCCAGAGCTCTCCGGGGGCGAACCAGCGTACCCCGAGGTGCTGCTCGATGAAGGAGTAGACCGCGAAGCAGGTGGGGGTCGTGTACCGGCCGGCGAGGTAGAGGCCGCCATCGCGCACACGGATGGCGTACGTCTCGGGGTTGAGCCCCTCGTCGGGGAGGTCGGTGTCCAGCGACGGCTCGCAGCGGCCGATGTACAGCCCTGTGCCGGGCACGGCCTTGCCGTCCTCATTGAGGGGCAGCGACACGCCGCAGATGTCGGCGATGTAGCGCTGCAGGTCGACGGCGGCCGTCTTGAGCCTGGCGGCGGCCCCCTGGGGGACGACGATCGTGGCCGCGGGCTTCCCATCGGTGGCCAGGACGATCGGCTCACACAACGCGGCGCTCCCGACGAGCGCGATGGCTATGGCAATGAGCCAGCAGCGGTACATGACGGGTCCTCCTCTGGGGCGGTCACCTAACCATCTCAGTTCGCCGACAGGGCGCCCGAGGCCTCTGAGGGGGGAGCAGGCGAACGACCCGGCACAGAGACGCAGGCCGAGGCGGACAACGGCGAGGGGGCACAGGACGACGCGTGCGCGGGGCATTGTGTCGCCCCTCCGGGGCTCGGGTCTGCGCGATGCGATAGTAGCGGGGGCTTACGAGCCTGTCGGCTAAGCCAACTGGGCCGCCCATGTGCCTCGTTGCCACAGATCGAAACGCGTAGGATGAGTGTCGTCATGGCTCTTCTGAATGTGTTGCCGCCGCATTGATGGCGCGGCCAACCACGGGACGGCACTCAACCGCGCGTACCCGAGGGTCTGAGAGGGCTCTGCCGACACGCTCTTGCGCCCTCGCCTGTTTGTGTTCCGCCCCTGACGGGGCTGGACGGCAGACGGCAACGGCACGGCCGCGGGGGGCGCTGCCGTCTGCATGGCGGGGGCCTGTACCCCGCCGCCGTGGCCGGCAACGACTGCGATGGGCTTTGGACCTCTCCCCTAAGCGGCCCACAGAGCCGCCGAGAGGTGGGCTCTGGATGGCACGGACTGCAGGCGGCCGGTGAGTGACGCGGCGGTCGGTGGCGCGCGGTCGGTGGCGCGCAGTCGGTGGCGCGCGGTCGGTCGGCCCCTCACCCGCCAGACCGGGCCCGCAAAGCG
>CAZXDD010000158.1:0-13576 GCA_964639415.1 uncultured Armatimonadia bacterium | reverse complement strand
TCTTCGCCCAAGCGTCGCAAGCTCGAGCTTGCGACGCCGACGCTCCAGAATGACATGAAACGGACTATCCGGACTTTTCGGCGGGGCTTCTAGACGGGCACGTCCGTCTCGTCGCGGCCCTCGCGCAGGAGCGCTACGATCTGATCCGCGTAGCGCTCCGAGGCTCCCCGGTGCCGGGCCAGCATGGCGGCACCCCGTGCCGCGAAGAGCTCTTGCTCCTGCGGCGAGCCGATGAGCCGGGCCACCAGCTCCCCCAGTTCCTCTTGGCCCTGCACCACCGACACGGCCTCCTCGGCCAATGCTATCTCCATCAGGTCCTGCTGGTTGTGCATCCATGGCCCCACCACCGTGGGCTTTCCCTGAGCCAGGGGCTGCAGGATGTTGTGCCCGCCCCAGGGCACGAGGCTGCCGCCGACGAAGACCACCGTGGCCAGAGCGTAGACCTTGGTCAGCTCGCCGATGGTGTCCAGCAGCACGATGCGCACCTGGGGCCCGACGGCCTCGGCCGCACTCCCCTCCCTCACCGCCCGGCTGCGCCGGTACACCGCGTAGCCCCGCTCGAGGATGAGCTGCTCGATCTCGTCGCCCCGCTGGGGATGGCGAGGCGCGATGACGAGCTGTAGGTCCAGATGCTCCTGGCGTGCCAGCACGAAGGCATCGAGGACTTTGGCTTCCTCGCCTTCGCGCGTGCTGCCGGCGACGAGAATGGGCGCGCCCTCCGGCAACCCCAATTCCATCCTCAGCCGCGAGGCCTCGGCCGGCGGCACACTCGGCATGTCCTCATCGAACTTGCAGTTGCCCAGGACCTCCACGCGATCCTCACGGGCGCCCAGGGCGCGGAAGCGGGCGGCGTCCTTGTCGGACTGGGCCAGGACGCGGTCGATATTGCCCAGCGTCCAGGACAGGATCGGCCGGATCACCAGATCGCGCGGGTACGCCTTGTCCGAGATGCGACCGTTGATCACGGCAGTCCTGATACCGGCGCTCCTGGCCACCGCCATCATGTTCGGCCACAGCTCGGTATCCACCATCACAAGCATGTCCGGACGCACCGTGGACAGCGCCTTGCCCACCACGAAGGGCAGGTCGAAGGGGAAGTAGGTGACGGCATCGACCTCCAGACCTCGGCGGGCGGCCAGCTCGCGCCCCGTGGGCGTGGTGGTGGAGAGTACCACATGGGCCAGGGGCTCGCGGGCCCGCACGGCCTCGATCACCGGTGCCACCGCGGCCACCTCCCCCACCGAGCAGGCCTGGACCCAGATCACCGGGTCGCGGTGCTGCCCGAACTCGGCGGCCTGGGGCGAGACGAACCCCAGGCGCTCCCGGAGGCCTTCGCGGGACTTACCTCTGACCACCATACGGTACAAGAGCCCCAGCAGCAGAAGAGGCGAGAGCAAGAGCAAGAGCAGGTTATAGGCGATGAAGCGCCAGTCCACCCTTCCCCGTGCTCGCCGTCCGTCGGTGACGAGATCGGCCAAGCTAGAACCCCTCCGAAAGCGGCGTCCGGCCGTCGGGCTCGAGGACCTCTTCCCCGTCTCCGGTGGCGACGCTGGTTTGGTACAGCCGGCGGTACAGGCCATCCCGGGCCATGAGCTGCTCGTGCGTGCCCTGCTCGACGATACGGCCCCGCTCGAGGACGACGATGCGGTCGGCGCGCTGGATCGTGGAGAGCCGGTGGGCGATCACGATCGTCGTGCGTCCCTTGATCAGCGATTGCAGCGCCCGGTGCACGGCGGCCTCGCTCTCGCTGTCCAGGGCACTGGTGGCCTCATCGAGGATGAGAATGCGAGGGTCCTTAAGCAGCGCCCGTGCGATGGCGATCCGTTGCTTCTGTCCCCCGGAGAGCTTGGCCCCCCGCTCGCCCACCGGCGTATCATAGCCCGCGGGCAGTTGTGTGATGAACTCGTGCGCGTGGGCGGAGCGGGCGGCGGCGACGACCTGCTCCTCGTCGGCCCCCGGCCTGCCGTAGGCGATGTTCTCCCGAACACTGGCGCTGAACAGCACCGTCTCCTGCGGGACGATGCCGGTGTGGCGAGTGAGCGCTTCCATGCGGATGCGGCGCACGTCCAGGCCGTCGACGCACACCTGGCCCTCGGAGACATCGTACAGCCGAGCCACCAGATTGGCGACCGTCGTCTTCCCGGCCCCGCTGGGCCCCGCCAGGGCCACCATCTCACCGGCGGCGATCTCCAGGTTGAAGTTCTCCAGCACGGGCTCGTCGCCGTAGCGGAAGCTCACGTTCCGCAGGGAGACGGCACCCGCCACCTCCGCCGGCTCCACGGCATCCTCGGCCTCCACCAGCTCCGGCACCTCGTCCATCACCTGCAGACACCTTTGCGCGGCCGCCTCGGCCGTCTGCAACTGCACCGCGGTGCGGGAGAGATAGCTCACGCTGCTGGCCGCCGACTGCATGAGCAGGATCAAGCCCATCAGCTCCGCGGCGCTGGCCCGTTGCAGGGCGATCTCCCGGGCCCCCAGGAGCATGGTGCCGCAGATGGCGGCTCCTGTTAGCACACCCACATAGACCACATTGAGCGCCCGCATCCTGCCGGCGCGCATCTCATTCCGCAGGACACCGCGGTTCTCCTCCTCCATGCGCTCGCGAACGGTGTCCTCCATCCCGAAAACCTTGACCACTCGCATGGCGCCGAAGGTCTCGGTGACGACCGTCGTCAGGTCCGCCATCTTCTCCTGCACAATGCGACTGTAGCGCCGCGCCCGTCCGCCGACGACATTGGCCGCCAGAATCAGGAGCGGCACCATCGCCACCGCAACCAGCGTGAGCGTCAGGGAGATCTGCAGCATCTTGCCGATGCAAAACGCCGCCGCGAACGGAGAGGTCACCAGCCTCCCCAGATTGGGGCCGATGGTTCTTTGGAGCACAACGGTGTCGCTGTTGACCCGGGAGATCAGCTCGCCCGAGCGCTTGCGCTCGAAGAAGCCCATGGAGAGCTTGGTCAGATGGCCAAAGAGCGAGGTGCGCAGTGACATGAGCAGCCGTTGGCTGAACCACTCGCCCACATAGTACGAGGCGGCTCGAGCCACGGCGGCCGCGACGAAGGTGACAAACAGGACGCCCAGCCGGCGCCACAGCTCGGCCATCACCTCCTGCAGAGCGGCGCCCTGCGCGTGCTCGACGCGGGCGAAGAGCGACTCGAACACCGGGATCGTCACGGCCATCGACTTCATCTCGAGGAAGCCACCGGCCGCCATGACGACCAGGCCGAGGGCGAACACCTTCAGCCACGGCCGGGCGTACGCCCGCAGGGCCCACAGGGAGGTGTATCTCATAGAGGCAGGTCACTGTCCTGCGTGGCCGCAAGGGCGATCCAGCGGGCCACTCGCTGCGACACCCCCGGCTCCCCCAGCTTCTCCCTCACCCTTCCGAGCCCCTCCTGCATCGTGGCCGTGGCGGCGGGGTCGCCCAGCAAGGCGAGAGCCTCCTGCGCCAGCGCGGCGCCGGTCACCGACTGACGGTAGCTGTCGGGGACCACCTCGGGCACAATCTGCTCACCCATGAGCAGGTTGGGCATGGCGTAGAAGCGCTGCGCGTGCCGCTGGATGGCGTCAAAGAAGAACTTGGCCAGCCAGGGGCCGTCATAGGTGGCGACCATGGGGGTGAGGGCCGCGGCGGCCTCCAGTGTGACGGTGCCCATCTTGGTGACGACGAGGTCGCTGGCCCGCAGGATCCGGTGGCTGTCGGCCACCGCAGTGACCCCTGCCAGGCCCTGCAGACGACGGTTGAGCGCCGCCTCCGTGCCTCCTGGCCTGTCCACGGAGGACCACAGGAAATGGGCGGAGGGCACAGCGTCGCGGATGACGGCCGCCGCCTGCAGCATCTTGGGCCCCAGGCAGCCCCGCTCCATCCCGCGGCTGCCGGGCAGTAGACCGATGCATGGAGAGGTGGGCGGCAGGCCCAGCTCGCCGCGCAGTGCCGCCCGGTCAGGCGCCGGACTGAGCATGTCAACCACCGGATGCCCCACCCAGCGCACGTTGACCCCTGAGGCCTGCAGATGCCCGGCGTTCACCGAGAACGGCGTGAGCACCAGGTCCGTGATACTCGCCAGCCAGGACCAATCCCGGGCCTGCTGCCGCCAACTGCCGGGCGGGAAGTAATACACCACCCGGGATAGCCCCGCCTTCTTCACCTGCCGGGCCATCCAGCAGTTGAAGTACCCGAAATCCACCAGGACCACCACGGCCGGACGCCGCGCGGCGATGATGCGGCGCAGGCGGCGTGCCTGCAGACACAGACCCGGATACCGGCGCACGGACTCCGTGATGCCGATGGCGCCCCAGTCGGTGGCGTCGGCAAGCAGCTCGGCCCCGGCGTCGGCCATGCTCTTGCCCCCCACCCCACAGACGCGAAGGCCCTCGTCCACCAGCGCCCGCACCACCGGGGCAGCATGGCGATCGCCCGAGACCTCCCCGGCGATGAAGAACACCTCGCGTGCATCGCTCATTTCTCGGCTCTCCGCGAACTCGGGCGCGATGGACGAACACCTCCGACGAAGCCGGAGCAAGAACGGGCGCGGGGCCGTGGCCCGTGGGCTTGGCGAGTCTCCCCGTCTTGGGGCGAGAAGTCTGGAAACGGCAGGACCGCGTCGCAGCACCTGTCTCAAGTATTCCAGGGGCCGGCGGCCCTGGCTGTGTGACGCCGCTGCGCGGCGCCGGACGGTCCTGCGGACCCAACGACCAACGGCGGACGGCCTGATTTGGTCGTCGGTTCGGTGGGCTTCCCCCTCACCCGCAAGCGCCCCCGGGGGTCGCCAGACCCTCCCGGTCGTCCCGCAGGGCGGGACTGTGAGAGGTGAAACGGCCAACGGCACGGGGCGCCAAGTACATACGGATACCGCAGGGCGGGCGCTATGAAGGGCTGTTCGACCGGACGTCTGGGGGAGCGGCCGAAAACCCCGCTTCGCCGGGAATGTCATTGCCAGAGCGTCCGCTCCCGAAGAGAGCAGCTCGAGGAATCTCCTGGCATCCAGTGAGATCCTTCGCTATCTCGCTGCGCGAGATGGACGCTCAGGATGACAGGAACCGGGCCGGCCGGACTTCTCGGCCGCGCTTCTAGTTCATCTGCCGTCCGTGCCTGCCCTCGGGTACCTTCTCCAGGAACTCCACCAGCGTTTGCACCTCGGGCAGCATCTCCACCTCCGCCCGCACACGCTGCAGGGCTTCGCTCACGTTGAGCTCGGAGCGATAGATCAGGTGGAAGCAGGTTTTGAGGGCGGCCACCGCCTCGGCGGACATTCCGCGGCGGCGCAGGCCCACGGTGTTGAGCTTGCGCGGACGGGCCGTATCTCCCTCAACCAGCATGTACGGCGGGGCGTCCACGCGCACGCCGGCTCTGGCGGCCACCATGCACAGGGTTCCGATTCTCGTGAACTGGTGGGTGCCTGCCAGCCCCCCCATCACCACGTAATCCTCCACCACCGTGTGCCCCGCGAGCTGCACCACATTGGCCAGCATGATGTTGCTGCCCAGATGACAGTTGTGCCCGATGTGGCTGTAGGCCATGAGCATGTTGCTGTCGCCGATGATTGTGCTGTTGCCTTCACCGGTGGCGCGATGGATCGTGACATACTCGCGGATGTGGTTGTCGGCGCCGATATCCACGAAACTCGGCTCCTTGCCGAACTTGAGATCCTGCGGGAAGTCCGCGATCACCGCGCCAATCGTCACCCGGTTGCGGGGACCCATTCTAGTACCCGCGCGGATCACCGCGTGGGGGCCGATCTCACACCCATCGCCGATCACCACCCCCGGCTCGATGACGGTGAAGGGGTGCACGATAACGTCTCTGCCCAGCTCGGCACCGGGGTCAACAATCGCCGTCGGATGGATGCTCATCTGAGGTACCTCCCTGAGCGCGGGGCAAGGGCACAGGCACGATTGCCGTAGTAGGCCACCGTCGCAGGCTGAGTCTGTGGAGCTCGCTGCATGGAGCTAGTCGTCCTCCGAGTCGATCAGCGCGAACATGATCTCGGCCTCGCAGGCGATCTCGCCGTCCACAGTGACCACGGCGCTCGCCTTGCCCATACTCCCGCGCTGCCGGAGCAGCTCGGTCTCGATGATCATCTGGTCGCCTGGACGAACCTGTCTGCGCCAACGCACGTTGTCGGCCCCTGCGATGAAGGGGAGCTTACCTTTGCCCGCACCCTCCCACATCAACATGATCCCGCCTGCCTGAGCCATTGCCTCCAGCATGAGCACACCCGGCATCACCGGGTTGTCCGGCCAGTGACCGGTGAACTGTGGCTCGTTGGCCGTGACGTTCTTGATGGCCTTGATCCGGCGGCCGGGCTCTATCTCCAGCACCCGATCCACCAGCAGGAATGGGTACCGGTGGGGCAGCGTCTGCAGGATCTTGATGATGTCCAGCGTCTGGTTGTTCATGGTTCGTCCTCCCTGGGTCTCCCTTCCCCTTGGGGCAAAAAAGCAGCGGCAACGGGCCACCAAGAGCAAGCTGGCCTGCTGCCGCCCGGGGCGCGCTCCCTGTTGGGTCGGTTACCGCGGCATTATAGATCATCGCAGGCCGGAGCGGCAAGCGCGCCCGCCGCCGATGACACCGGCCTCAAGAGCGGCGGGAACGCCGCCGCCAGAACCCACAGGGAGTTCCGAGAACAACGGCAACGGAGACCGCTATCGACGCCCCGCCACGGCGCGCGGCCGGGAGTGGCCCGCGAACGGTGGCACCGGAACCGTCTCGCCCTGCCCGCAGCAGGAGAGGCCGACCTCGGCGGCGAAGCCCTGTCCTCGTTACCATACCACGCACACCAGGAGCGACACGATGCCCCTCTGTTGCCCCCGCTTCCGCATTCTGACCGCTTTGCTCTGTCTGCCCGGCGTCCTCGCCCCGGTAGCGGGCCAGGAGGCGGTCTACACGGACCCCACCGCCCCGCTGGAGGCCCGGGTCTCCGACCTGCTGGACAGGCTCACGCTCACCGAGAAGCTGGAGCTGCTGGGCGGCACCGGCTTCGGGACCAAGCCCATCGAGCGCCTGGGCCTCCCGGCGATGGGCATGTGCGACGGCCCGGTGGGGGTCCGCGGCGGCGGTGACGGCACCCACGGACCGGCCACGGTGTTCCCTTCCGGCATCGCGATGGCCGCCACCTGGGACCCGGAGATAGTGGAGCGCATCGGCACCGGGATCGGCCGGGAGCTGCTGAACAAGGGCGTGGGCTCCCACGTGATCCTGGGGCCCTGCGTGAATATCCACCGCACCCCGCTGGGGGGACGCAATGCCGAGAGCTTCAGCGAAGACCCCTATCTGGCGGCGCGGATGACGGTGGCCTACATCAGGGGCGTACAGGGCACCGGGGCGGCGACCTGTGTCAAGCACTATGCCTGCAACAACCAGGAGGTGCAGCGGGGGAGCATCAACGTGCGCGTAGACGAGCGGGCCCTGCGGGAGATCTACCTCCCCGCCTTCCGCGCCGCGGTGCAGGAGGCCGGGGTCTGGTGCGTGATGAACGCCTACAACAAGGTGAACGGGCCCCACTGCTCGGCCCATGACTATCTGCTCAACCAGGTGCTCAAGAGCGACTGGGGCTTCGACGGCTGCGTCATGACCGACTGGGGCGGGGCGCACCACACCATCGGAGTGGCCAACGGCGGCACCGACCTGGAGATGCCCACCGGGGCGTTCATGAACCCGGCCAGACTCGAGCCTCTGGTGGCCGACGGCATCGTCACCCCGCAGACGATCGACGACAAGGTGGCAAGGATCCTGCGGACGGTCATCCGCGTCGGTCTGCTGGACAGGCCCCATACCCCGGATGGCAGCGTGGTGGGCTGCCGGGAGCACCGCGACCTGGTGCGCGAGGCCGGCGCCGCGGCCATCGTGCTGCTCAAGAACGCAGGCGGTATCCTGCCCCTGGACCCGGCAACGGTGAGTTCCGTGGCCGTCATCGGCCCCAACGCCGCCCAGAACCGGACCTCCATGGGCGGGAGCGGTTATGTGCAACCCGTGGACAACGTCCATGCGCTGGACGCCATTCGCGCCCGGCTGGGCGACACAGTGCAGGTCAACTACGCCAGGGGCGCCGCGCTGGGAGACGAGGCCCTGGCCGCCATTCCCACGGGGTTCCTCCGCCCCGAAACCGGGGAGGGCACCGGTCTGACCGCCCGCTTCACCTCCGGCCGGGAGTTGGAGGGTGAGCCGCTCCTGACCCGCACCGACGCCACGGTGGACTTCCACTGGGGCGGCGGGGCGCCGGATGAGCGGGTGCCCGCGGACCACTTCTCCGCCCGCTGGACCGGCAAGCTCGTGCCGGAAGTGAGCGGGGAGTACACCCTGGGCCTCACCAGCGACGACGGCTCCCGGCTTTTCGTGGACGGGCGGCCTGTCATCGACCAGTGGCGCGACCACGCCATGGAGACGGCCACGGCCCGGATCGCGCTGGAGGCCGGGCGCGAATACGACCTGCGCGTGGAGATGTACGAGAACACCGGCGAGGCGGGCATCGTGCTGGGCTGGCGAGTGCCGGGCGCCACGGCGGAGGACGACCCGTTGATCATGGAGGCAGTTGAGGCCGCGCGGCAATCGGATGTGGCCATCCTGTTTGTCGGCGTCTCCAGCCAACTGGAGAGCGAGGGCCGGGATCGGGAGGACCTCGAGCTCCCCGGCCTGCAGAACGCACTGGTCGAGGCGGTTGTGGCCGCCAACCCGAGAACGATCGTCGTGCTCACCGGGGGCAGCCCGCTGATGATCGGGCGCTGGCTGGACCGGGTGCCCGCCGTGCTCGCGGCCTGGTACCTGGGGGAGCTGGGCGGCCAGAGCACCACCGACGTGCTGTTTGGTGACGTCAACCCCTCCGGCAAGCTCCCCGACACCCTCGCCGCCCGCCGTGAGGACTATCCGGACTGGGGCAACTATCCCGGCGCCGGCGGGAACGTGGACTACGCCGAGAGCATCTACGTGGGCTACCGGCACTTCGACAAGCACCAGATCGAGCCCCTCTTCCCCTTCGGACACGGGCTTTCGTACACCACCTTCGATTACTCCGACCTCACCCTCTCCCCCGCGAGGCTCGCGCCCGACGGGCGGGTGACCGTGGGCCTGACGGTGCGCAACACCGGGGCCCGCGAGGGCGCGGAGGTCGTCCAGCTCTATATCCACGACACCGAGCCGGGAATCGACAGGCCGGTGCGCGAGCTCAAGGGCTTCTCCAGGGTGGCGCTGCAGCCGGGAGAGAGCAGGACCGTCACGCTGACGCTCAGCCCGGAGGACCTGGCGTACTGTGATGTGGAGGGCAAGCAGTGGCGCGCCGAGGCGGGCCGGTACGAGGTACAGGTGGGGGCCTCTTCACGCGATATCCGTCTCCGCGGAGAGCTGGAACTGACGGCCCCGTGGAGGCGGTCGGTACCCGGCATCGGGAACTGGGTGGATCAGACGCCCAGACTGGGCAAGAACCTCGCACTGGGCGGCGCCGTGCAGGCGTCCTCGGTGGAAAGAGAGGATACCGCCCCGCAGTTCGCCACCGACGAGGACATGGGGACACGGTGGTCCTCGGGGTTCTCCGACCCGCAGTGGATCAGCGTCGATCTGGGGCAGGTGCAGAGGGTCGGCCGCGTGGGGCTGCGCTGGGAGGCGGCGTACGGCGTGGCATACAGCATTGAGGTGTCCATGGATGGGGAGACCTGGCGGCAGGTGCACAGCACGAGAGCGGGCCAGGGCGGGGACGAGCTGGTGTCGTTTGAGGCCACCGACGCCCGCTTCGTGCGCCTGACCGGCACGCGGCGGGGCACGGATTACGGCTACTCCCTGTATGACTTCGCCGTGTACGGACCGGAGGGATAGGGTTGGAGGGTGAAGGGACGCTCTCGGCCGTGCCCTTTGCGGCCCCGGGCGCCAGGGCCGTTCCCGCCGTGGACTCACGACCCGAGCCTCGCGACTCGTGACTCTCCAAGAGGAGACCGATGACCATGATCTCGCTTCTGAAGGCGGCCGGATGGACGCTGATCCTGGGGGTACCGATCGTGTGTGCCTGCGCACAGACGCCGACGTGGCACGTTTCCCCGGACGGAAATGACGCCTGGTCTGGAGGGCTCGCGGAGCCCAATGCCGACGGCACGGACGGGCCGCTGGCGACTTTGGCGGCGGCCGTGGAGGCGAGCCGCGCCCGGGGCGGTGAGCCACGGAGGATACTTCTCTCTCCCGGGCGGCACTACGTGGAGACGATGGTGGCGCTGGGTCCCGGGGATGGGCAGCTCACCATCGAGGGCGCCGGAGCCGGCGAGAGTATTGTGTACGGCGGACGCCGGGTCACGGGCTGGAAGCAGGAGGGGGACGGGCTGTGGGTGGCGGAGGCGCCGGGGGTCAAGGAGGGCACCTGGGACTTCCGGGCCCTGGTGGTCAACGACCGGCTCTGCCCGCGGGCCCGCTATCCGCAGACAGGGCGCCTCACCCATGAATCCCAGTTCCCGGTGCGCTGGATGAGCACCGCTGGCGGCGGCTGGGAGCGTCCGCCCACGGAGCAGGAGCGCACCACGCTGAAGTACAAGGAGGGCGATCTGGGCCCCTGGCTCAGCGTGCGCAATGCCGAGGTCACCGTGTACCACATGTGGGACGAGTCCATGGTGGGCCTGGCGGCCCACGATGCGGCCACCCGGACGCTGACCTTCTCCAGCCCCGCCGGTCACCCACCGGGGGCCTTCGGGGTCAAGACCTATGTGCTGTGGAACGTGAAGGAGGGTCTCACTGAGCCGGGGCAGTGGTACCTGGACCGCGACGCCGGGCGTATCGTCTACCGGCCGCTGGAGGGTGAGGACATGGCGCAGGCGCCGGTGGTGGCTCCCTGCGTCGAGAGCCTGATCCAGATCCAGGGCACCGCGGAGAGCCGGGTCCTGGGCGTCGCGGTGAGGAACCTGACGCTGTCGACGACCACCACGCCCTGCAAGGCCGGTGGCTTCGGGGCCAACAGCTACCGGGGCGCCCTGCAGATCGGCACCTGCCGTGACGTGGAGGTGACGGGGGTCGAGATCACCAACACGGCCGGACACGGGATCAAGGAGTGGAACACGCCCAATCTGCTGGTGCGTGACTGCCATCTGCACCATCTGGGCGCGGGCGGCCTGCGGGCCGGCGGAGCCGGTGGGAGGATCGAGGACAATCGCATCCACCACATCGGGATGCTGTACCCCAGCGCCATCGCGCTGTCGGCAGGTGGCCCCGACAGGTATGTCATCCGCCGCAATGAGATCCACGATACTCCATACTCGGGGATGAGCATCGGCGGCACCGAGACGGTGATCGAGGAGAACCTGCTGTACCGCTGCATGCAGGAGCTCCACGACGGGGCGGCGATCTACGTCGGCGGCGCCCGGGGCAATATCCTGCGGCGCAATGTGGTGCGCGACATCGTGAAGGTCGGCGAGGGCTACGGGGTCTCGGCGTACTACCTGGACGAGAAATGCCGGGACTGCGTGGTGGAGCGCAACGTCTCCCTGGGCGTCTCGCGGCCCACACACAACCACATGACGCTGGGCTGCACGGTGCGGGACAACGTCTTCGTCGCCGACGGCGACATGGACCTGTCCTTCGCCCGGAGCTCGGGCTTCCGGGTGGTTGGCAACACCTTCCAGCTCAACGGGAAGCTCACTGTGGGCGACCCGGACGCCATCGCCGAGTGGTCGGACAATCTCATCGTGCAGACGGGCGAGGCTTCGCCGGCACTCGCCGACGCGATGCCCGCCGTCCCCAGGACACCCCGGGACAAACCGGTCTACGCCAATGCCGCGTTCCTGGCCCGGCCCCCGGTGCTGGACGGGAAGCACGAGGGCGACGAGTGGCCCGCCGGCGGCATCGGTCTGAACCAACTGCCCGATCAGCGCGCGGCGCGCGGGGCGCCGGTGAGCGCCAAGCTCTGCGCCGACGCCACCCATCTTCACATCGCGGTGGCCGTGGTGACCATGTTCCCCGAGGACCGCAAGACCGGGACGCAGTGGGGTGTGGACGAGGGGGTGGAGGTTGCCGTCCAGGGGTCGCGGGAGGATGGGACGGAGGTGGTGTACGTGCTGCGGGGCTTCACCGACGGCGGATTCGTCTCCACGCCCGTAGGTGGAGCCGGCGAGCAGGAGGCCGCGGCCCTGGCCGGGCAGGTCGGCTATGCGGCAGAGGTAGGCAAGCAGGTGTGGCGCTGCGAGTGGTCGATCCCGCTTACGGCGCTGGGGTTCACCCCGGCAAGCGACGCCCAGTTGCCCCTGAATGTCACGGTCTACCGCAGCGAGGATGCCCAGTACATCCAGTGGGCGGGGACGCTGGGCGAGACATGGGAGCTGGGAAGAGGGGGCCGGCTGGTGTTCCGGGAGCCCCTGCCGGGGAAGCCCTGACCTCGCGGCAGGCCGCTGTAGGGCGGGGGCCGGTATCCCACCGAGCCGCGTGCCATGGCCGTCCGCCCCCTGGGGTCAACGCACACGTCCCTCGCGTGTAGCCCGTGGGACGTCCCGGGCGCGGTACAGGCCCGCGCCCTACAGGACGGCCGTTCGGCCCCGCCGTTTCGCGCCACGCGCCGCCCTCTACCCCGCCAGTTCCCTGTAGTAGTCCAAGAAGGTGGTGCACCGCAGTCCGAGCTGTTTGGCGCGGATCAGGAGCAATTCCGCGGTGGCGAGGTCCTCGTCAAACCTCATCAGCGACCAGGGATGCTGCACCAGGGAGACGTAGTCCAGGTTCGTCTCCGCCGCGTGCTCCAGCCAGCGCCCCTCCTGGGCGAAGATCTCTACTACCGTGCGGGCCGGCCCGGGCGGCATGGCGAAGTCGTACACCGGCGGGAACATGGTGATATGCCCCGTGAGCGACTTGAGCACATTGTCGTGCCAGCCGTGACCGGGAATCTCCCAGATGTCGCCGTAGCCATCGGCCTCGTAGCGATAGGCCTGCTGCATGTCGTTGGGGATCGAATCCAGCGGGCCGCGGAGGTCGGCGCTGACGAAGACGATACCGTGCCTGCGCAGGATCTCCAGCCGCTCCGGGACGCCGGCAAAGCCGTTCTCGAAACCGCAGCCGGGGCGCAGGCCGATGCACTCGCGCTCGAACACCTCCTCCACCAGCGCCTTGCCCCGCCCCACCTCGTGCTCCATCTCCTCGAGGCTGACGGCGGGACCGTGGGGGCGGCTGTCCTTGAGGATCTGGTGGGAGTAGGTGTGGGTCTGCACGTCGAACAGCGGGTCGTCCAGGAGCTTGCGGTACGCCGGGCCGTGCGCTTCCAGCAGGCGGCCGACGATGAAGAACGTCGCGGGCACTTCCAGACGCCGGTGGAGTGCCACCAGACGCTCCACGGCGGGCAGGCACAGCTCGATGTTCTCGGTATCATAGGCGGCGATGTAGCGCGTCACTTGTCTGCTACCTCCGGGTGAGACCCCCGGCGGCGCGGCCGGAGGGGTATGCCCGCGTGTGGCGGGCTCTCCGAGGTTCGCCGCGGGACACCGTTCGCCCTGCCCGCCGGTGAGGGAGAACGGCGGGAAAGGCTGGCCACAGAGACGCCGAGATACCGAGAAAGGCGGGGAAAGGCGGGGAAAGGCGGGGAAAGGCGGAGAAAGGCGGAGAAAGGCGGAGAAAGGCGGAGAAAGGCGG
>CAZXDD010000157.1:11580-13636 GCA_964639415.1 uncultured Armatimonadia bacterium | reverse complement strand
CCCGCCACCACCACCCTACCCTACACTCTTTCCCTCCACGACGCTCTTCCGATCTCTCGTTACGGTGCACCCCGTGGATACCGGCGCGGCCCTCCATAACCCCGCCATGGGCTGGGTCTTCCACCACTACGACAACTCCATCGCCGGCTACGGTGCGCCACTGGGGCCGGCGTATGACGGGTCCGAGTTCCCCGGCCTCACGGTGGTATACCTGCGCCTGGCCTGGTCGTACCTGGAGCCCGAGGAGGGCAAGTTCAACTGGTCGGTGGTGGATACCCCGGCCCAGAGATACATCGGTGCGGGCAAGAAGATCGCCTTCCGCATCACCTGCTACGAGGGCAGCGACGCGCAGCCCTACGCCACCCCGAAGTGGGTGCGGGACGCCGGGGCGAAAGGCTACGACATCGGCAACTGCTGGGAGCCGGACTACGACGATCCGGTCTACCTGGACAAGCTCGACGCCTTCCTGCGCGCCTTCGGCGCCCGCTACGACGGGGATCCCGGTGTGGCCTTCGTCGACATCGGCACCCTGGGCATCTGGGGCGAGGGCCACCCCATCGCCCGGAACTACACGTTGGCCACGGCCAAACGGCACATCGACCTGCACCGCAAGTACCTGCCGAACACGCTGCTGGCGGTGGGCGACGACTTCGCCTCATCGTTCGCCGACGGCGACCTCACCACAGTCGGCACCGCGCGCATCCCGGTGGCCTTCCGTATCCCGGACGAGGCCCGGGGGCGGTCGTACCCGGTCTTCGCGGGTCTGTGGATCCCGGAGGACAAGACCCGCCCCGATGCGCGCCTGTTGCCCTCCAACGGCGACCCGGACCGGAGAGTGCCCATCGGGGAGGTGAGCATCGCGGCCGACGGCGAGGCGAGCTTCACCCCGCAGCTTCGCCAATCCAGGCCGGGTGGGGACTTCGAGATCACGTCGGCCAAAGCCGGTCAGGCCGATGACGAGGTGACCCTGCACCTCATCTGGGACATCCGCACCGACAATCCGGGGAACGTCCGGCCCTACTGCCATCTGGATGCCGAGGGCAAGATCGCCATCGGCGGTGGCCGCCAGCGGGACACGGCGATCATCGACTACGCCCGCTCTCAGGGCCTGACCCTGCGGGATGACAGCATCCTGGTGCAGGCGGCCCCGCGAGCGCTTCTCAGTGCCGCGATGGCGCAGCCCTTCTGGCCCACCCTGCCGGTGATCCTCGAGTCGGGGCACTACGGATATGCCAAGCGGATCGACGCCTGGGGCGATGGCTCGGAGTACCTGCGGGCGGTGGAGGAGTACCACGGCAGCTATGTCTCGATCCACGCCCATCCCGTGGAGTTCCTGGAAGAGAACCGCGAGCTGATCCGCCGGATGAACCTCCGCATGGGCTACCGACTGAACCTCCGGGAGGTCTCCTGGCCGCAGACCGCCTCCTGTGAGGGACCGCTGACCATCGTCGCCACCTGGGCGAACGCGGGTGTGGCCCCGTGCTACCCCGGGGGCCATCCTACGTGGTGGCTGTTTGACGAGGCGGGCAACCTCATGGCGGCGCTGGTGGACGAGGGCTTCGACATGCGCGACCTTCAGGTCGGTCCTCCGGGTGAGGCGCCGCAGAGCGTACGCGAACGCAGCTTTCTGCTGCCGCCCGGACTGCCGACGGGGCAGTACGAGCTGCTGGTTTCGGTGGGCGATGCCACGGGGACGCCGAGGATTGCCCTGCCGCTGGAGGGGGACGATGGGCGGATGAGGTACCGGTTGGGGCAGGTGGAGTTGAGGTGAGGGGAGGGGGTGTGACGCAGAAGCCGTCCGCAGGCGTCCCGCAGGGCGGGATCGGGCTTTCCAGCCCGACTCGGCGGGCCGTAGCCCGCCGCAATACGTTGCCATTGGGCTCACGCCGGCTCCCAATCTGCTGGGATGTGGTCTGGCCGTCGAACGTGCACGTCTTGTGCCTGTGATCTGGGCTATGCGATACTGGGAACGAGTGCCGAGCGAAGGGGCGCGACGATGCTGAGGACACTGAAGCTGACCAACTTCCGAACCTGCGTCGCCACCGAGGTGTCCTTC
>CAZXDD010000157.1:0-11570 GCA_964639415.1 uncultured Armatimonadia bacterium | reverse complement strand
GGTGACGCTGCTCATTGGGAAGAACAACTCGGGCAAGACCAACATCTGCCAGGCCTTGGAGTTCATGGGGGCCGCTGCCCAAGCTGATTCACTGGACAACGCAGCGAGGATGCTGGGCTTGCCGCCTCTGGAGGTCGTGACCCGCTACCTGCCAGGCGAGCCGGTGACACTGCGGATCGAGGCCAGCGCCCCATGGGGCGATGAGGAACTCGATTACCGGTACGAGTTGGTCATCTCGTGTACAGACCTCGGCCCGAGTCCCGGCCACGTGCTCAACGTGGTCAGCGAGCACCTCAGCGTTACAGTTGATGGGGAGGAGTGGCGCTTGATGGAACGCGAGGGCGCTGAGGTCAGGCTGCTGCACGAGACGCGTCCGCAGGCGGGCGTACGCGAGCCACGGGTCGAGACTACCGCTCCGCCGCGCCAGGCAATGATAGCCAGGTTGCTTGATCTTGCGGACAACCCGCGAGCGAATGCATTCCGGCAGTACCTGCGCTCATGGCGGTACTACACCATCTCCGCCGAAATCATGCGCACCTCTCGCCGAGCGGACTGGGACACGTTCCTGGCTGATGACGCCAGCAACGTCGCGTCTGTGCTCTTCACGCTCAAGAGCGAGGATACCCGCGCGTTCAATCGCCTGGTCTCGTTGGTCAAAGAGATCGAGCCCTCCATCGAGACGCTCAACTTCATCCGCCCCAGGCCGGAGGAGGTCTACATGGAGGTGGAGGACACTGAGGGCAACAGGTACAACCCTGAGAGCCTGTCTGACGGCACCCTCAACTACCTGGCTCTGTGCTACGTGGCACTCCAGGGATCACTGCGAACTGCTCGCGACACGGTCCCGCCCGCATTGGTGGCCTACGAGGAGCCCGAGCGCGGGCTCTACGTCGGCCACCTGCGCCGGTTCATGGAGGTGCTGCAGGAGGCCGGGAAGACGCAACAGGTCATCCTCACCACCCACAACCCGTACCTCATCGACTTGTTCGAGGACCATCGCGAACAGGTG
Source organism: uncultured Armatimonadia bacterium (assembly GCA_964639415.1). Lineage (GTDB taxonomy): Bacteria > Armatimonadota > Zipacnadia > Zipacnadales > JABUFB01 > CAYRFY01. The sequence goes on along the minus strand of CAZXDD010000157.1, from coordinate 10,561 downwards.
AGGCTTGTGAGCCGCGGCGAGCATTCCCTGCGTGACGGGACCACCGTCGCCGCACCAGACGCAGACAAGCTGGACGGCTTGCTGGAATCGTTCTCACTCGGCGAGCTGTACTACCGGGAGCTACTGCAATGAAGATCGGTTACCTCGTCGAGGGTTCCACGGACAGGGCGGTCGTGGTCGGGCTGCAGAGGCAACTGTGCCCCGGGGCCGAGCTGGTGGAAGGGCACTTCCGGGGGGGCCTGAAGGGCGTCGGTAGGAGGCGCGAGTTGCCCAAGGCCTGCCTGGAGCTGAGGGCCAAGGGCGTGGAGGCGATCGTGGACCTCAACGACGCCAACGAGCTGGCGTGGCACAAGCGGCGCGACCAGGAGAGGGACTGGACGCCGGAGGAGTACCGGCCCATCGTCGCCTTCGGCGCCCCGCAGCCCAACATCAACATGTGGCTCATCGCCGATGCCAATCACTTCGAGAGGGCCACCCGTGAGGCCTGCAGGCCCAGGCCCAACGACCCCAAGCCCCTCACGGAGCGCGCGTTCGGCGTCACAGGTGTCGAGAAGCGCGAAGCCGAGATCGCCGACTTCGTCGCCGCGGCGGACCTGACCGTGTGGGAGCGCGAGGACAACTCCTTCGGCGGGTTCATGGAGGAGTGCCGGAGGGTGGCGCAGGTGGTGGGCTGCGGGCTTCAGGCGCGGTAGCCCACCCTCGTTTGCCGCGCTACTCCGTTCGGTGCCACCCCTCGATGATCCGCGCGATCTCCTCGTAGCCCTCAGCCCGTGCAAGCTCCGCGGCGGTCAGGCCGTCAGCGTTGCGGGCCAGGGGATCGGCCCCGAGGCGCAACAGCACCTCTACGGCCTCGGCCGACCCGGAGTCGATCGCGTACAGCAGCGGGGTCTGGCCGTCGTCGTTGACGGCCTCGAGCTGCGCCCCGGCGGCCAGCAGCGCCTCGGCGACAGGCGCGGTGTCGCTCTCCGCGCCCCAGGCCCAACGGTGCAGGGGCGTGCCGTTGTAGCTGTCCCGCGCGGTGGCGTCGGCCCCGTGGCGCAGCAACTCCCTGACGACCTCGAGGGTGTCGGCACCGACGTGTAGCGGGGTGCTGCCGTACCAGTCTCGCTCGTTGGGGTCTGCGCCCTCGTCGAGCAGGCGAGTGACCGTCTCGGCCTCGTCCAGCCGAGCTGCCGTATGCAGCGTGTGCGTGGCTCCGCGCGCCAGTAGCAGCTCGGCCAGTTCCCGGCTGCCGGCCGAGGCGACCGCGTCCAGAGGGGTCTCGCCCTCGGGATCGGAGACGGTCACGTCCGCCCCGTGCTCGACGAGGAGGCGCACCAACTCCGCCGCCCGCTCCCCGTTGTCGTCGTCCCAGTCGACATACCGCGCCGCCAACAGCAGCGGCGTCGTGCCATAGTCGGTCTCGCGCACGTTGGGGTCTGCTCCCGCCTCCAGCAGGACCCGGGCCATCTCGGGGCGATTGAGCAGTCCGGCCTCGTGCAGTCCCGTCCAGCCTCGGGCGGCGCGCTGGTTCGGATCGGCGCCGGCATCCAGCAGAATCTGCAGCGTCTCCGGGCTCCCGTCCTCGACCGCCCAGTGCATCAGCGCCTCACCACCGGCATCCCAGCGCGCCACCTCGGCCCCCAGCTCCAGGAGCACCCTCACGGCCTCGGGGTGTGCCCCGTGGGCGGCATGGAACAGTGGCGTCAGTCCGTAGTCATCGGCCTCGTTGACGTCCGCACCACCCGCGATCAGCTCACGGATTGCGGCGATACCGTTCTCGGCAGCAGCTCTGTGCAGGTCGGTCATAGCGCCTCGCCTCCGTGTGCAGGATCGCGCACCCGCTCGGGGTACGGCGGATGGTAGCGTATAGACGGCGGAGGCGTCGGCGCTAAGGGGTGGCGCCGTCGTCGTGACGGGCCTGGAGTTCCGCCTCGAGCTCCTCAATGCTGGGAAGGCTGGCTTGGACACTGTCGGGGAGAGCGTCGCGGAGCTGGTACGTTGCCACGCCCAGAGGCTTCTGAAGGTCGCGCATCGCGTACTCGGCGACCACGCGGTTCTGAGTTCGGCACAGCAGTATCCCGATGGAGGGGCCGTCATCCGGGTGCCGCAGGATGTCATCGGCAGCCGACAGGCAAAAGTTCAGCTTGCCTATGAACTCCGGCTGGAAGCTCCCGAGCTTGAGCTCGACGACCACAAAGCGCCGGAGCCGTAGATGGTAGAATAGCAGGTCGAGATAGTAGTCCTCGCCGCCGACCTCAATGTGCACCTGACTGCCGACGAAGGCGAACCCTACGCCGAGTTCAAGCAGGAAGTCGCGGAGGTGCTGCAGCAGCCCTCGCTGCAGATCGCGCTCGCGGGCATCATCAGCGAGGGTCAGGAAGTCGAAGTTGTACGGGTCCTTGAGCATCTGGGCGGCGAGGTCCGACTCGGGCGCCGGAAGTGCTCGGCGGAAGTTCGTGACAGCCTTGCCCTGACGAGCGTAGAGCCCGCTCTCGATCTGGTGAACGAGAACGTTGCGCGACCACCCGTTCTCGATGGCGGCCCGCGCGTACCACTCACGCTCAGAGGGGGTGTTCGCGTAGTCGAGCAGCCGCACATTGTGACCCCACGGCAATTGTGCAACAACCTGTTGCACAATTGCCTCGTCAGGCCAAGCCTCAGCAAACGCCCGCATGTACCTGAGGTTTCGCGCGGAGAGCCCCTTCATGTCAGGGAACTCGCGACGGAGGTCCTCCGAGAGCCGCTCGATGACCTTGGCACCCCAGCCTTGCCGATCCTGGCGCGCCAGGATCAGGCGCCCGATGGACCAGTAGAGGAGCACGAGCTGGGAGTTGACCGCAGCAGCGGCGCGCCTCTGAGCCGAGCGAACGCGTTCCTTGACGTCTCGCAGCAGGTCCGCATAGCCGTCCGATCCTGTCAGGTCGCTGGTCACAGCCATCCTCCCCGTGTAGACTGAGCTGGTACTCAGGCGAACCCGAGCCGGAGCGACGCGCCCATTGTGCAGCAGCCTGTTGCACAATCGGCGCTTCATGGTGGCCGCCGGGAGTGGCCGGCGCGTGCCGCGTGCGCCCGGAGTCGCGGCGACACCAGACGTCTGTGCAAGAGCCCCTTGCACAATTGGCCCATGGGGCGGGACGCCAGCGAGACAGCCGCCGCGAAGCGCATTCCTCAGAGACGAGCAGGCCCACGTCGGCGCGATCCTCGCGGATCGCACCGACGACAAGGAGGAGGGAGGAGGTCCGCAGATCCCCGTGCTCACGCACGGGGCTACCTCTGTGTCGCTCCTGCGGGGCTGTGGGGCCAAGGGCACGGGCACCAGCGCTACCCATTGCGTTGCCGTCGGCCGGTGTCGTCATCCGCCGTTATCCGCAGTTATCCTGGCCATCCCGGCCATCCTGCTATCTGTCGTCGCCGTCCGGGCCGCCAGCCTACTCCAGCCCAAACAGCTTGATCGCGTTCTCCCTTGCAACCTTCTGGAAGACTTGCTCGCTGATCTTGCCTGTATCGCGCCAGTCCTTCAGCAGGTCTATCAGGTCGATGCGCATGTCCGGGAAGCACAGGTCGGTACCGAACAGCATCCGGTCCTGGAACTCGGTGAGGAACCTCGGCCCGTACTCCGGATCGCGGGCCAGAGCCGTGTAGGCCGTGAAGTCCGACAGGTCGCCGTAGAGGTTGGGGTAAATGCGCAGGAGCTTGGGCACGACGCCCTCCTCCTCGACAGGCCCGATAGGCAGGCGGCCCACCTGACCGGCGTCGCGCCGGAAGATGTAGCTGCGCTCTCCGGGCGTCTGCAGTCGCGCGATCTCGGACCAGAACACCGGCCCATGCCCGAGCATGATGAGGGCCGGGTACCGCTGGAGCGTGTGCTCCAGTTGGGGCAGGCCGGGGTCATCGTAGAGGCCGAAATCGCCGGTCAGTTGGTCCGAGCCGTCCCAGGTCACCGGCAGCCCCACCTCCTCGGCGCACTTGAACAGGTTCTGCACCATCGGGTCCATCACGGCCAGATTCGGCATCACCTCCCCCAGACCGCGGCAGCCCTGATCCTTGTAGTGCTGCAGAAGCTGGCCCAGGGGGGCGTGGGGCGAGTTGGAGATCGCTCGCGGGTCGATATTGCAGAAGGCAAAGAACCGGTCCGGGTACTGCTGTACCATCTCCAGGATGTCCTCATTGGCCTGGGGCAGGTAGATCTCGGGGCTGACGATGGGCAAGAGCGCCGCCTTCTCGATCCCGATGGTGTCGAAGCGCTCCAGCACCTGCTCCGGCGTGGAGAAGGAGTACATCGGCGGCTGTATGCGGTAGGCGTGGCAGTGGATGTCGATGAACATGGGGCCCGCTCCTTTGGGCGAAGACCACAGTGATTGCGCCATCGGCGCGTTCGCTGCGGGGCCGTCTAGGACCTCCACGCGCTGTGCCGCCCCCCGCGCCGGGGGCAAACCCGCCGGCGCAGGACACCGCGCGCCGATGGCGAAGTGGAGGCAAGCCAATGCCCGGCTCACCGATGGAAGGAGTGGGTGCCTTGTCCGACCATGCGGTACCCCTGCTCGTGGTTGTGTCAACTATCCTGGCGTCCTGTCTGGCCGCACACGCCGCCGCCCCGACGGCTCGGGAGCTGACCCTGGCGCGGCGCTGGGCTGAAGCACACCTGCGCCGCGCCCCGGCGGTGTCGCCCGAACCGCCCGCTGCCTCCGCGGCCCCCGGACTCGTGGTCATCGCCAATCACGACGCCATCCTCATCAACGGCCGACCCGACGGCCGGCCGCTGCAGATCGCCGACGATACCTTCTCCCACGGCCTGCTGTGCCACGCGGTCAGTCAGGTGGAGGTTCGTCTGCCCGGACCGGGCCGCACGTTCAGCGCCACGGCCGGCCTGGACACCAACGCCGGCGGGGGAAGCATCGTCCTCTCCGTGGAAGTCGCAGGGCAGGAGGCGTTCCGCAGCCAGGTGATGCGCTGTGGCGAGCCCGGTGTGCCGGTCTCCGTGGACCTGGGCGGGGCCACGAGCTACACGCTCCACGTTGGCGACGCCGGCGACGGCATCGCCTGCGACCACGCGGACTGGGCCGAAGCAAAGGTGATTCTCACCGATGGGACCGAGCTGCGCCTGTGCGATCTCCCGGTGCGCGAGCCTGCGCCCCGCCCGCGCCGGGCCCACACCCCTCCCTTCTCCTTCCTCTACGACGGGCGCTCCTCCGATGAACTGCTGCCCACGTGGGACTTCTCCGAGACCGTGGAGCAGCTCAACGCAGGGCGCACCCAATGCACACAGACCTACACCGACCCTGCAGGCGGCCTGCAGGTGCGCTGCGTGAGTGTGCGTTACTCTGACCTCCCGGTGGTGGAATGGACGTTGCACTTCCGCAACACGGGCGAGCAAGACACGCCTATCATCGAGGACGTGCTGGCTCTGGACACCCAGTTTCGCAAGAGCGGCACCGGCGACTTCTTGCTTCACCACAACGTGGGCAGCCCCTGTCAGGCCAACGACTTCGAGCCCCTGGAAACGCCTCTGGGGCGGGGTGAGAGCAAGACCATCCGCGCCGCAGGTGGCCGTCCCACCAACAGCGATCTGTGTTACTTCAACCTGCAATGGCCGGGCGAGGGCGTCATCGTGGCTCTCGGCTGGCCCGGGCAGTGGGCCGCACGCTTCTCCGCCGAGGGCCTAACGACGGCCCGCGTCACCGCCGGCCAGGAGCTGACCCATTTCCGCCTACATCCGGGCGAGGAGGTTCGCAGTCCCCTGGTGGCGCTGCTGCTGTGGGAGGGTGACGACCGTCTGCGGGCCCAGAATCTGTGGCGCAGGTGGATGGTGCGGCACAACCTCCCGCGTATCGACGGACAGCCGGTGCCGACGCACTACGGGGGGTGCTTCGGCAACCTGCAGCCCCGGGCGGAGGAGGAGCTCGCGGTGATCGAGGGCTTCCGGCGGGAGAGCATCCCGTTGGAATACTGGTTCATCGATGCCGGCTGGTACCCCGGCCGCGGGGAGTGGGCAAACACCGGCACGTGGGAGATCGACAGCGAGCGCTTCCCGCGGGGATTGCGGGAGGTGGCCGACCGGGTGCACTCTTACGGCATGAAGTTCGTGGTCTGGTTCGAGCCGGAGCGTGTCACGGCCGGGTCGTGGCTTGCGGAGAACCACCCGGAGTGGGTACTGGGTGGCAAGGGCGGGGGGCTGCTGAACCTCGGTGACCCCGAAGTCTGGAGGTGGGCCGTCGAGCGGATCGACGGTATCCTCACGAGCCAGCAGATCGATGTGTACCGGCAGGACTTCAACATGGACCCGCTGGGCTACTGGCGTGCCAACGACCCACCGGACCGCCGCGGCATCACGGAGATGAAGCACGTCGCGGGGTACCTGGCCCTGTGGGACGAGATCCTGCGCCGGCATCCCGGCCTGTTCATCGACACCTGCGCCAGCGGCGGGCGGCGCAACGACCTGGAGACCCTGCGCCGCTCCGTGCCCCTACTGCGCTCGGACTACTGGAACGACACCAGTTCGCAGCAGGCGCAGACGATGGGCCTGGCCGCCTGGATGCCGTACTTCGGCTCGGGGATGTCGGCCTCCGACCCCTACTGGTTCCGAAGCTGCATCTTCCCGGCCTCCCGCATCGGCTGGGACACGCGCGACGAGAGCCTGGACTACGCGCTCCTGCACCGCATGGTCGCCGAGTGCAAACGCGTGCAGCAGTACATGATGGGCGACTTTTGGCCCCTCACCCCGTACAGCCTGGAGAGCGACGCCTGGATGGCGTGGCAGTTCTCGCGGCCCGAACAGGGCGACGGAGTCGTGCAGGCCTTCCGCCGCGCCGATTGTGCGCAGGAGCGCATCCGGCTGAGGCTGCGGGACCTGCGGCCCGAACCGAGGTACGCCGTGGTAGACCTCGACAGCAACGAGACGCGGACCATCAGCGGCAGGACCCTGATGGATGACGGCCTGGAGCTGACGGCGCCTGCCCGCCCGGCGGCCCTGATCGTGGAGTTCAAGCAGGTCCGGTAGAGGCCGTAGCACTGCGGCTCGGACGCGCATCGAGGTGTACCCCGACGACGACATCGCCCGGGTGAGCCCGTAGATGACCGGTGCGCGTACCGAGGACGTCCACCACGAGCAGTACGGGGGCATCTGCACGCAGATGGTGTTTGGGGAGAGCTTCCACCAACCTTTGCTCTCCCCACCGGTGGCGGGCCTTGTCCCGTACGAGGGCAGGCGCGGGAGGATCGGACGCTGTGGGCCGGCGCCGGCCCGGGCCCCAAGCTCGTGCACAAGGGCCGCGAGTGGACCGACGGCAGGGGCTGGATGGTGCCAGAGGTCCCCCGCAGCCAGTGACCGCTCGACCGCGACCTGCCCCGCTCTCGCCCACAGTGACGCCCTATGGGGTTAGCGCGATGTCACCGACGGGCGTATCGGCGCCCACAACCGCGTCGTAGTACACCGGCGGCACGATGAGACGGCTGTCGTACGCCTCATACCCGGTAGCCGTGATGCGGAGTGCATAGCTGCCGGCAGGGACGAAGGCCCGGAAGCTCCCGTCATCGGGGTTGACGCTCCCGGCCGCGATGGCCTCGGTCCCGCCCTGCGGGATCACGCGGATGACGGCAGTGGGCCAGACGGCGGCAGGCAGCACGTTCCCACTGATGGAGGCATAGGTGGGCAGCACGCTGTCCAGTTCCACGATGCGGATTCCTGTCGGCTTGAGGTTGTAGATGCCGCTGCTGCCGGCCTGCACGATGGCCCGGCCGGGGTCGAAGTCCAGAGCGATCACGTTGACCACCCCGGGCTCGACCGTGTAGCGGCCGACGACCTTGAGGCCGGACGTATGGGCGCTGGGGGTGTTCAGAGGGATCTTGGTGAGCGGGTCGCTGGTGAGGGTGATGTAGTTGAGTGGCTCACCGGTGGCCGGGTTGGGCGCGAGGACCAGCCGGAGCTGATTGTGTTCGCCGGCGGGTACCACGGCCTGCCCCAGGAGCTGCTGTGCGAAGGCCAGATCGGCCACATCGTACTGCACGGCCGGGGTGAAGCTGACTACAAGCGGCATATCACCACTCGTGGCGGCATTCTCTCGGCCCTGGGGAACCAGGCGTATCTCGCGGATGGCCAGGACTACGTTCTCATACGGCCCCCAGGCGTCCGTCAGCGCAACACGGACCGTGCCCGTCTCCGTCCCGTCGGCGCCACCTCCCCCGCACCCTCCGACGAACAGCAGTGCTCCCATCACGAGCCCGGCACAGGCTGCCACGGCCACAAGCGGTAGTCTTCGAATGCGTCCCATCATTTCGCCTCCTGCGTCTGCGACTGCTCTCCACCCCCCCGAGAGCGTCGAGGTGTGTCCTGCGGGTAGAAGTATACCCGGCAGCGGTGTGGAGCACACGCAGGACCCGGCGATGGTCGCCGTGCCGATTCCCTCTGGGAGACGGTACGTCACCATGGGCCGGCCTGTGTGCGGCCGTTTCAGTAGCACCGCAGGTCTGCGCCCCACTCGCCTCCGCCGACGCCTGGGTCACCGTACTGCGCCGCGCGGACCCGTCTCAGCCGTCAGCCGCACCGCCGGCTCAGCTCACATCCTTGGGCCGCTCGCACTCGGCGGCGATGCCCCGGGGCCCTGCCCCGCAAGCCACTCCTCCCGCGTGATGCAGAAGGTGTACCCGACGAACTCGATGGGTCTGCCGTCGGCATCCTTGACGAACGATCCCACGCTCTCGCCGGTCTTCCTCAGGCCGAGTCTGCGCAGGAGCCGGCAGGAGGGCTCGTTCGCGGCCGCGGTGCCGGTGCTCACCAGGGCCGCGCCAAGCTCGCCGAAGACGTGGTTGAGCGCGGCCCGACAGGCCTCGGTGGCGTAGCCCTTCCCGTGGTAGCGCTCATCGAAGCGGTAGCCCAGGCCGTACTCGGCGGCGTCCTCGCCGCCCTTCCTGTTGATGGCGATCAGGCCGATGAAGGCACCGGCGTCTCTCAGGCACACCGCCAGGAAGCCGTCGCCTTCGGAGAACCAGGCGGCCACCCCGCGCAGTTCCTCCTCGGAGGTGGGCCACCGGTGGTCGTAGGCGCCGTACTCCGAGGTCTGCTGCTGCACCGCCAGCGCCTGCAGGCCGCGCCAGTCGTCGGGCTCGAAGTTGCGGATGGTCAGTCGCGAGGTCTCGATGTGAGTCATGGGCTCCCCCCGATCGCGTGAACAGCCGCCAAAGGTGCGTTCCCGCTCTGCTCAGCGGGCCCGCGACGGCCCACGGAGCCCGCGCGCAGCGAGCAGCAGGGCGTCGGTGTCTGCTGGAGCTTTGAGCGTTCGCGTGCTCCGGCGTCATGCCACCCACCCGGCTTCGGATGACACGCAGCGACGTAGTATCGCGGATCATCCACAGGAGACCCTTGATGGCCCGCGTCTGCTCGTCGTCCGCCGCGTCGCGGCATCCGGACGCTCAGCATGACGCTTGCCCCGGCAAGGCCACAGGGCGCCGGCGTCGTTCCGAGCGGCCTACGGGCCCTCCGCAGCCGCCATCGCCGCCAGCGCCGCCTCCAGGTGGGCAACGGCCTCGGCTTCCTTCTCGCCCGCCCGGCGGATGGCACAGGCGATGCCGCGGCGGGCCTGCGGATCGCTGAGGCCCTTGGCGGCCTCAGGCCCCATCTCGCAGCCCCACAACCACACCTCCGACTCCAGGGCCGCCACCTCTTCGTACAGGTCGGCGGCCGCCTGCAGACTGGCGACCGCCTCCGGCGCCGCGTCCGCCATCTGGCGCAGGTAGCCCGCCGCCGAGCGGCGCTCGCAGAGCATCACGCACTGGTCTCCGTGGACCATCACCCGCGTGCCCATGGTCTCGGCATCGTCCGCCGGGTAGTCGGCATCGACCTCAAGCCCTGCCGCCCAGGCCTCGTAGGCGGCCAGGCCGGACACGTGCTCCGGGAGGCCGTGTCGCCTCTCGGTGCGGGCCAGGTCGACGGCCCACCTCAGTGATGACCGCAGTACCTCGCGCCGCGACGGGCCGGGCCAGCGCCTCTTGTCACCGACCACGATCATGCCGGCCTCTCCGGCCCAGTTGGCCTCCTCGTACCACCGCGCCTTGGTGTAGTATCCGGTCACGGCGGAATCCTGGAAGTAGCTGTAGCCCCGCAGCACCTCGCCGTCCTGCTCGTAGCCGGTGACGAGGCCGCACTCCGGAGGCCCGATGATGCCGAAGGCCAGCACCGGCCGGGCCCGGGCGATGCTCGCCTTGACCGCGCGTAGCATGACGGCCCTGTCTTCATGGCCGATCACGCGATGGCAGTAGTTCAGCGCCTCGAAGGCCCGCCGACCGGGCTCGGGCTGAAGGTACATCAGGTCCACGTTGCCGCCGTCGTCGCGGTTCCACAGTCTGCGGAAGGCGGCCCCGGTCACCCCCATCAGGAAGTCGTACTCGCACGGATCGCCGATGTACTGCATCGCGGCGTGCAGCGATCCGGGAAACGGACACAGGTGCACGCCGTAGCCGACCTTCGGGACGTCCTGGAGCACGGCGCCGCTAGGTGGCACCGGCTGGGCGGCTTCGCCCTGGAGGATCGATAGGGCCTTCTCCATGTGCTCGGCCGCCTGGGCATCCCGCTCGCGGCAGAGGCGGA
>CAZXDD010000156.1:0-13638 GCA_964639415.1 uncultured Armatimonadia bacterium | reverse complement strand
ACTCCGGTATGCCGTAGATCCAGCGATGCTCGGTGGTCGCGGTCGTGGTGAAGACGAGAGCATCAGCCTCTCGATGGGACGGAATGGCTTCGCCGCGACTGCCCGGGGTGGGACCTTCGGCGACGAGGCTGAGGCGCTCGGGCAGGCCGGTGCCGGGGATCATCACGGTGCCCTGGCCCTGGATGCGGATTTGCAGGACGGCGCCGCCGGGGACGCGTCTTTGCTCGGGGACCGGCGCCCAGGCCACCAGCGAGAGCGGTTTCTCGGCGAAGACGGTCTCCCTGCCGTCGATGGTGATGCGGTCCGACCAGCTTCCGACGAAGGCGATGATGTTCCCGTGCTCGTCCAGGCGGAAGGCAAGGGGGGAGACGCCTTTGTAGGTGATGGTGTGGGCGTTGGCGGGGAAGTCATTGAGGCTGAGGTCGATGGAGGGCGGGGGGCAGCGATCGAGGTACTCCTGGTCCTCTTCCTGTCTACGTGCGAAGCCTCCGGGCCAATCCTCCTCAAGATGCCGCAGGTGAGTGCACAGGGCCGTGGTTCCGTTGGGGAACCGGCAGACGAGGAACTCACCGGTGCGGGAGAGCACCTCGGTATTGTCGTTGATGTCGGTGAAGGCGCCGGTGGGCGGGTAGGCACCCAGGGCGAGGAGAATCTCGAACCAGTTTCTCACATCGTGGCCCAGGCTCATGGACTGGTCGTCCCGGGGCCTGTAGCCCAGGAAGGTGGCGGTGCCGCCGCCGGCCAGGCTGAGATGCGTGCCGACGGTGTGGCCGTGCACGGTTGCCACGGGCTCGGATTCCGGACGCGGGGCCACGGGGTAGGTGCGGTCGGGGAGGAGGTCGGTGAGGATCGTCTGGGGCGCGACAGCGGCCAGTGGGCCGCTGAAGGTGACTCGGCGGCCGGGGGAGAGCCGGCCCTCGTCGGGGCCGGGCTCGTAGTCGACGCCGAAGAGGTCCTGCCACGCGGCGAGCGCGTCGTCGCCCTCGGCGGTGAGCACCGGAGGGGGGCCGGACCAGATGAGACGCCCACCGGCCCGGACGAACTGCTCCATGAGCTGCAGCAGTCCATGGGAGGGGAAGGGCTCGAAGGTGGCCACCAGGGTGGTGAAGCGGCGCCCGGCGAGCTCGATGGCTCCGTCTGTGACCCGGCCGCGCTGCAGGAGCTTGTCGGCGGTGATGAGGTTGGCGTAGCCGTACTGGGCCATCCAGCTCCCGAAGCGCTCGTCCACGGCCACCAGGTCGATGGGGTAGAGCATGAGGACTTCCACATCGCGGTGCTGCATCTCCTGGACCATGCCCATGTAGCCGCGGGAGGTGCCGTAGACGGCCGCCAGCAGCGCGCGCCGGTGGCCGATCGGTCCGGGCATGCCCCAGTGGGCGCCGTAGGAGTAGGGCACCTCATTGGTGATCCCCGTGGAGCAGGCCAGGGACAGCCCCAGATAGTTGCGGTCGAGCCAGCCACCCTCGGCGTGGTCGTTACCGTTGCCGGTGAGGAAGTCGCCCCACTTGAAGTAGTCATAGCAGGCCGATGCGGCCTGATGCACGGTGTTGGACCAGACGAAGTTTGAGGTGTACTCGTAGGCATTACGGTACATGTTCTCGCGGCCGGTCTCCCACTTGTCGATCGTGGGGCTCTGGGCCCAAGTGGCATGGGCGCGTGATTGGAGCTTGTGGCCCATGCGGGCTTCGGCATGTCTCTTGGCGGCGGTGAAGAGGTCCACCACGCCATCCTGCAGGAGGTGATAGTAGCGGGCGCGGAAGAGGGCCGTGCGGCGGATGTCGGCGGGGCTGTGGCCGAACACGTGCATCACGCCCTGCTTGGCCGTCAGGTCGGGGGCCCAGTCCTCCTGGCCGCGCACGAAGTAGAGCAGGTATCTGGCGAAGTCGGAAAACTGCTCTCCGTACAGCTCGGCGTAGCGCCGGGCCAGTCCGTCGCTGACATAGCGCATGCAAAACTCGCCATTGTCGTGATGGCCGAAGTAGTTCCAGTCCTGCTGGATGTGCATTTCATCGGAGTACAGGCCGTTGAGTTTGACGCCGGCGGCCGCGTACTTGTCCACCAAGTCCTTGAGAAACGGCAGGGCCCGGGGGCTGAAGTAGTCCATCTCCGGTGTGCGGTATTGCAGGACAACCAGAACGCGATCCAGTTGACCCACGTCCGGATGTCCCTCGCCAAAGACTCTCACCCGCCGCGCCGACTTGCCCTGGGAGTCCCAGCGCTGGATCTGCACGCCCTCGGTGACCTCGCGGATGGATTCGGGGTCCACAACCCGGTAGGGCGTGCCATGCAGGCGGGTCTCGCTGAAGGCGAAGACCCGGATCCCCGCGGGCTGCAGCTCGATGACGCCCTTGTTGTTGGCCCACTTGAGCTGCTCCCACAACTGCACGCTGAAGGCGCCGGTCCGCGGGTCGCGCAGCCCCTTGCGGTATTGCATCCAGGTGCCGGCTTCGCCGGTGGACGCCGTATAAGCCGGTCCGATCTCCAGAGGGGATAGCAGGCTGAGCTCGAGCCCGAGGCCGTAGCCCTCGGCGAACTTGCCGATCGCCGCGATGCGCTCGACGTACTGATCCATGTCCGGGGTCAGGGTGCGTGGCCTGTCCTGGCCCGGGCGGTACTGGCCGAAGAAGTGGTCGAAGGCGATGACCAGGGTGCGCTGTCCGGCGGCCCGGGCCTGCTCGCAGATCTGGCGCAGGCTGGACTCGTGCTTGTCATATGTGAGGCTGAGGTCCAGGACACGGTCGGGATCGGCGAGGGCCTCCAGCTCCTGGTCGCTGACGAGGATGATATGGGCCCGGTCGATCTCGAAGGCCCATGGCCCGGGGAAAGTGACGAGCTCGCCGCGGTAGAGGTTCTCCGGTACGTCAGACATGGCGGCCTCCTGTTGGGCGAAAACGGTCGGTGCGAGGGTGGCGCAGATCAGAAGAAGCGCGGAGCGCGACATGTCGTGGCTCCTGTGCAGGAGGGATGGGCGGGCGAAGGATCTGCGGGCTGTGGCGGGAGGTTCTCGCAGCGGTGGCCGAGGACCTGCAGCCCTTCCCTTACAGGCTTGGGCGCCGGGCACGTCCCGGGCCGGCGGCCGCAGCCCGCTCAGCGGCGCTTCGGGCCGGGACTTGCCGTCACGATTCCGCGTCCGTCCAGTTGGCCGTACTGCTCCTGGGCGCACACGAGGCACAGCCCGCGGTTGATGCCTTCGGCGACGGTCCGGGTACTCATCACCGGCTCACCACAACGGGGACAGACGGCGCCCGGAACCATGGCGGCCCTGTCGGGGAGCTCCGGGCGGACGGTCTCCACGATCAGCAGGTCGTCGAAGGGCAGCCGGACCATGGCGAAGGCGGCGTCGCGCCCCTGGACCTTGTACTGTGTCACGTCGTCCCGGCCGGCGCCGTCCCGTCCGACGACGCGGGCCACGATCTGGGAGAAGCGCGATCCTTCCTGCTCCAGATGGCTGCGGAAGTCCGGCCGCACTCTCACTCGGACCGCCGGCTCGCGGTCACGTCTGGCGAAGGTGACGGCCATGCGCCCGAGGTCGCGGTAGACCAGGGCGTTATTGCCCAGCGTGCAGCCGGACACCGCCTGCACGCCGTCAGAGAAGCAGTTGTTCGTCTCTACCACGGCCATCAGGTCCTCCATGCCGTCGGAGTGGAGGCCGCCGATCTCCGGGCGCCGCAGGCCACAGAGCGATGCCATCACGCCCAGCGCGAGTCCGGGACAATAGTGCCCATGGATCTCGGCGGCCTTCATCAGGCAGCGCGTGGCGTCATTGCTCTGGATGGCGTCGGTGAAATCCCGTCTTGGTCGGAGCGCGGCCTCCTCACTTGTCGATGGGCCGGTCCCACGGCCGTCCAGTGCAGGCACGAAGGGCTTGATGTCGTAGACGGGGCTCCCGCTCATGGCGTCAAGACCCCGCACGTGCAGCACCGTTCCATCCATCCTCAGCAGCTCCACCGTGGTCAGCCCGATGGGTGAGGGCCGCCGCGGACTGCGGGTGGCGAACACCCCCTTGTCTTCGCCCAGCCTGTTGCGGGTGCGCAGGTCGTAGCCGCGGGCCAGGTGGAGGCCGAACAGCACCTGGATGTGTGTGCAGCGGTCCAGGTCATACAGTCCGGCGGCGAAGTCCGGGTATATGATGATGCGACTGTCCTTCTCGCGCATCTCGAAGGGGTCGGCCGGGGTGTCGTACCGGCTTTCCACGGTGCCGATCTGAGTGAGCTGCAAGACGATACCTCTTCTCCTGCCGCGGCATGCCCCGCCGGGCGCCGCGTCGATGTCTGCATCGCTGCACCCGGTACCTTCGCGCCCAAGGGCCGGTGGCCCTTCGCCCGATGTGCGTGCCTTCTGGGATGGACGCGGGCCCGGCAGCCGACGCCATCCGGGCCCCGCTCGCCGTCACGGGTGCGAGAGGTTCCGGTGCACGGCCTGCCGAAGAGAGCGCTATTGGCCCGCATCGCCGTGAGGTGACCCTCCCATGTCCTGCCCGCGACTGCTCATCGCCATCGCCCTGCTTCTGACGGCTCCCCTGCTCGCCGCCCCACGCGAGCTGTCGCCGACCCTCGGCAACCTGGAGGGCGAATGGCTTTTCCGGACCGATGTTCACGATGCCGGGCTGACGGAGGGCTGGAGCGCGCGGGAGTATGCCGACGGAGACTGGCGGACGCTGGTGGTCCCCGGGTCCTGGGAGGCCCAGGGGATCACCGACCCGCGGCCCGGCCAGGAGCCGAAGCCCACAAACGGCATGCCCTACACGGACTACGACGGCGTGGCTTGGTACCGCCTGCACTTCACCGCGCCTGCGGCCTGGGATGGACAGGACCTGGAGCTCTTGCTGGGCAGCGTGGACGATCAGGACATGACCCATGTCAACGGTGCCCTGGTGGGGCAGGTGGGGGACGAGGTGGAGCGTTCCGTGCTGGTGTGGCGCAGGTACACCGTTCCCGCCGGGCTGCTTAGGCCGGGCGAGGACAACGTGCTGGCCCTACGCGTGGTGGATGGCGGCGGTCCCGGCGGGATCATGGGGCCCTCGCTGTCATTGCTCCCCGAGGAGGTGCTCTCTGAGATGACGAGGCTTCCTGATTCGGGCCGGCCGCTGGCGGACCGGTTCTCGTGGCCCTCGGGCGAGGCGCGAATCCTCAAGATCATCCACTCCTGGCCCGATGACCCGGGCTCGCAGGACGCCATGATCCAGGGGCTTCTCGCCCAGGGGTTCGGTGGAGTGGTGTGCAATGTGTCCTTCGATGAGTACCTTCAGAGCCCGCAGCACTGGCGGCAGTTCCGTCGCGCGGTTGCGGAGGCCAAAGCGGCGGGGATGGCCCTGTGGCTGTATGACGAGCGGGGCTACCCCTCGGGGACGGCCGGCGGGCTGACGATGGAGGGCAAGCTGGTGCCCCGCTGGCGCGAAGAGGGGGTTCCGCCGCCGCCGGCGGAGCACCCGGAGTGGGAGGCCCGCGGCCTGCTCATCGCCGATGCCGTGACCGAGGGTGGAGAGGTGACGCTGGATGTGCCGCCGGGCGACGTGATCCTGGCCGCCGCCTATCCGCGGCAGGAGGGCGCCCTGTCTCTTGAGGGAGCCGTGGATCTCTCTCCATGTCTGTTGAGAGCTCGGCTCACCTGGGACGCGCCCCCGGGCTCGTGGCAGGTGCTGGCGATCACCGAGAGCCGGCTGTATGAGGGTACCCACGCGGCGGTGAGCCTGGCCGACAAGCTGCCGTACATCAACCTGCTCATGCCCGAGCCCACCGCACGGTTCCTGGAGGTCACTCACGCCCGCTATGCCCGGCACCTGGGCGACGATCTGGGGGATAGCTTCGTGGCGACCTTCACCGACGAGCCCTCGCTAATGGGGCAGTTCATGAGGGCCATGCCCTACCGGGTCTTGCCGTGGGCGCCCAATCTGCCGACGGAGTTCGCCGCGCGCCGCGGCCGCGAGCTGGCGCCGCTCGTTCCGCTCATCGTCGCCGACTCAGGCGCGGAGGGCCAGCGGGCCCGGTATGAGTTCTGGCAGACCGTGGGCGAGCTGGTCTCCGACTGCTTTTTCGGGCAGATACAGCAGTGGTGCTCGCGGCACAACATCCCCTCCGGGGGGCATCTGCTGGCCGAGGAGAGCATTCTCGACCACGTCTCGTACTACGGCGATTTCTTCGGCTGTGTGCGCCGCCTCGACGCCCCCAGTATCGACTGCCTGACCAGCACGCCGCCCACGGTCCCGTGGACCATCGCCCGCCTGGTGAGCAGCGCCGGAGAGCTGGAGGGCAAGACGATCACCATGTGCGAGACCTCGGACTTCGCCCAGATCTACCGCCCGGGGGGGGATGATCGCCCGGCTCGGTCGGTGACCGAGGCCGAGATCCGCGGCACCTGCAACCGGTTGATGCTGGGCGGGATCAACACCATCACCAGCTACTACAGCTTCCGCGACCTGCAGGCCCGGCAACTGCGGCGGCTCAACGAGTGGGTGGGCCGCTGCTGCACGGCACTTGCCGGTGGCGATCAGGTGGCCGACATCGCGGTGCTGTACCCCATCGAAAGTCTCTGGCCGCGTTTCACCCCGTCCCGCAGGGGGCCCACAGATTCCCCCGAGGCTCACGACGTGCAGGGAGCCTATCGTGCCGCCGGCGATGGTCTGTACGCCGCCTGCCGTGACTTCGGCTACATCGACAGCCGCGCCGTGATCCAGTCCCGTGTGGACGGGGGAGTGTTGTGCTACGACAAGCCCCGCGCGGCGGGGAGCCTGGCGTGGCGGGTCTTGGTGCTGCCGGGGGTGGACACTCTTCCGCTGGAGGCCTGGGAGCGGCTGGGGCAGTTCGTGCGCTCCGGAGGCGCGATCGTGGCGCTGGGAGCCTTGCCGGCCAATAGCGAGGATCGGTTCCCCGATCCGCGGGTGGAGGCGCTGGCCGAGGAGTTGTTCGGCCGCCCGGACGGCGCGCGGGTGTGTGCCAACGCCGCCGGCGGAGCCGCGGTGTTCCTCCCCAGGGGTGCCGAGGCCCTGCTGGCCACCGTCATCGACGGTCTCCTGGGCCGCGATGTCACCGTGCCCGTGGGCTCCCCGATTCGGGCCACGCACCGAAGAATCGAGGATGCCGAGGTGTACTTCGTCATCAACGACAGTCCGGAGGCCTGGAGCGGCCGGCTCAGCGTCGCCGCCGCCGGGCCCGGTGAGCGCTGGGACCCGGCCACCGGCGAGCGCCGGCCGCTGTCGGGGCCTGAGGGCATATCCCTCGAGCTGGAACCGTATGGGGCAACGCTGCTGCGTTTCGCCGCTGCGGCTCTCCCGGCCAGATTCCCCGCCCAGTCCGGGGGCCTGCCCGGATTGGCCCTGCGCCCGCTGCCGGAGGTCATTCCGACCCTGGGGAAGGGCGAGTTCGTGCAGAGCTCCGCGGTGGAGGATGAGGAGCTCAGCACGCCAAAGGCCCCGGTCTGGCGGATGACCGGGACGCTGACGAAGTCGGATGTGGACACCTTCCTCTTCGCCACCTTCAGTTACCCCGAGGGTCTTGACCTGAGCGATGCCCACTGCCTGCGAGTGGAATCCTGGGTCCCTGAAGGCCAGCAGACCCCGGCGGACCTGCTGGTCATCGTGCGCGACCGCGACGGCGGCGACTACCTGGCGTCCACGAACCGTCGACTGGGGGCCTCGGGGAGGTCCGAGGTCTTCCTGCCGCTGTCCCGTCTGGCGCCGGCGGGCTGGTCCAGAGACCCGGACGGGACGCTGAACACGGCCGACATCGGGAGCATCAGCGTGGGCTGGGGAGGGTACTTTGGCCGCGAGGGCGAGAGGGTGCAGTTCTCGCTGTCCACGCCGCAGGCGGGCGTCCTGCGGCGGTAGCGCCGCGCGTGCGGGTTCCGGCCATCCACACGAACCGAGGCCGGCGCCAATGGCCCCAGGAGGACCGCCGGCCGCCGCTTGTGTCCCCGTGCCTCGATGCGTCCGCATTCCCGCCGGTCCGCGCTGCACCTCGCGGACCGGCGGCCCAAGTCGTTTCCGCCGCTCAACGCATGGACGTACCCTCCCCTTCCCCCGGAGACCGGCGCCACCACTCCTCGCCTGAAACGTTACGCCGCGCCACCGGGATTCCCGCCTCCGCCGCCTTGACAGAGAATTAGCTTCGCCTTATAGTTTGTTAGGCGACACAAACTTTGTGCCTGCATCTCTCCCGACCAACGCCATGCCGCCGGGCATGCGGGAGACGCCGGCAGGCCCCGAGTATGGAGGCCGAGAGCACATGGCGACGATGACACTGACGGACCTTGCGCCCGGTGAGAGGGCACGAGTGGTGAAGGTAGAGCCCGCGGGCGACACCGGGAGGCGTGTGGCGGAGATGGGGGTGACGGTAGGGGTGGTTGTAGAGGTGGAGCGCATCGCTCCGCTGGGCGACCCGATCGAGGTCAAGGTCAAGGGCTACCATCTGGGTCTGCGGCGCGAGGAAGCCCGGCGAGTCGTGGTCGAGAGGGTGCAGTGATGAGCACAGCGACGCAGAGGAGGGTCGGGATGCCACTGAGCATTGTGCAGGCGGGAAGGGTCGTTCGGCTGGTCGCCATCGGCGCCGGTCGGGGGCTGCAGGCGCGGCTGGAGGCCATGGGGCTTGTGCCTGGGGTGGAGATCGAGGTTCTGTACAACCACCCGTGGGGGCCGTTCCTGGTTTCCGTGAAGGGCAGCCGGGTCATGCTGGGGCGCGAGATGGCCAACAAGATCAGCGTGGTGTGATGGGCGATCGTGTCGCCCCTTTTTTGCGCTCCTAGGTTAGAAGACTCTAAGAATATGCGGCCAATCGAACAATGCGTCGGCCGACGGATGGGATGGAGGAGTGACAGCATGAGACCCAGGATCGTGGTGGCCCTTGCGGGCAATCCAAACTCCGGCAAGACGACGATCTTCAACGAGTTGACCGGGGCGCGACAGCATGTGGGGAACTACCCGGGGGTCACTGTGGAACGCAAGGAGGGCTTTCGCCGCCATGGCGACGTGGAGTTGCAGATCGTGGACCTTCCGGGGACCTACAGCCTCACCGCGTACTCGGCGGATGAGGTCGTCGCTCGGGACTACATCATCAGGCAGCGCCCGGACGTGGTGGTGGACGTCATCGATGCCACCAACCTGGAGCGCAACCTGTACCTGGCCGTGCAACTCATGGAGCTCGGGGTTCCGCTTATCCTCGTCCTGAACATGAGCGATACCGCCCGGGCGCAGGGCCAGAGCGTGGAGGCTCAGGGTCTGGGCGCGGCCTTTGGAGCCCGAGTGGTGTCCACCGTCGGACACAGGGGGGAGGGACTGACCGAACTTCTGGACACCGTGGTGGCCGTGGCCGGCGATGGCGCGACGGGGTCCGGCCGCGACGAGAAGGAGGAGGCCGCGGACGGCGCCGCGGTGGCGGCGCTGGACTACGGACCGCCGATCGAGAGCGAGATTGGGGTGGTCCAGGGCCTGCTGGGAGCCAACGGGGCCGCGACGGACCGCTATGACAAGCGGTGGCTGGCGGTGAAGCTGCTGGAGAACGATGGGGACGTGCGGTCGGCAGTCGCGGACCGGGAGTTACTCAGCCGGGTCGAGGAGAGCGCGGCGCGCCTGGAGGCGAAGATGGGGGAGCGCCCGGAGACGGCTCTGGCGGGGCGTCGCTACGAGTTCATCTCCCGGGTCTGCCATGATACCGTGTCCTTTGGCGGTCGTGGGCGGCGGACCGTGTCGGACAGGATCGACGCCGTCGTCACCCATCGTGCCCTGGGCATCCCCCTGTTCCTGGGACTGATGTACCTCGTGTTCCAGTTGACATTCACGCTGGGGTCGCCGCCGATGGACTGGATCGAGGCGGGGTTCGGGTGGTTGGGGCAGGCGATCGCGGGCCTGTGGCCCGGAGGGTCCGGGGGTGCTCTGCAGTCCCTGCTCATCGACGGGGTGATCGGCGGAGTCGGCGGAGTGGTGGTGTTTTTGCCCAACATCCTGCTGTTGTTTCTCGCCATTGCGGTGCTCGAGGATACCGGCTACATGGCCCGCGCGGCCTTCATCATGGACCGCGTGATGAGCAGGATCGGCCTGGATGGCAAGAGCTTCATCCCACTGCTCATCGGGTTTGGTTGCTCGGTTCCGGCGATCATGGCCACTCGCACCATCGAGAACCGGCGCGCTCGGCTGACCACGATGCTCGTGGCACCGCTGATGAGCTGTGGCGCTCGGCTACCGATCTACGCGCTCATTACCCCGGCGTTCTTCGCTCCCGCTCTGCGCGCGCCGATGCTGTGGGGCATCTACATCGTCGGCGTTCTCCTGGCCGTGGCCGGCGCCAGGCTCCTGCGCAGCACGATCCTGAGGGGCGAGACCGTGCCCTTCGTGATGGAGTTGCCCCCGTACCGGGTACCCACGGTCAAGGGCGTCCTGATCCACATGTGGGAGCGCGGTTGGCTATACCTTCAGAAGGCCGGAACCATCATCCTGGGCATCTCGATCCTGCTTTGGGCACTGACCAGCTTCCCCGGCCTGCCCGAGGGGCGGGCCGCGGAGTTCGAGGCCAGACGCGCGGGCCTCCAGAGCGCGTCGGTCGCGGACGAGGACGAACTGCTGGCCCAGGTCGATAGCGACGAGGCCGAGGCCTCCCTGCGGCACAGCGTTGCCGGGCGGATCGGCACGGCAATGGCGCCGGTCATCGCCCCCATGGGCTTCGACTGGCGGATCGGGACCGCACTTATCGGAGCTTTCGCGGCCAAGGAAGTCTTCGTCGCCCAGATGGGGATCGTCTACTCAGTCGGCGAGGCGGACGAAGAGTCCGCACCGCTACGCGACAAGCTCCGCGCCAATTACAGCCCACTGGTGGGCCTGTGCATCATGCTGTTTTGCCTGGTCAGCGCTCCGTGCATGGCCACCATCGCCGTCACCCGGCGCGAGAGCGGTTCCTGGGGCTGGGCGCTGCTACAACTGGGGGGACTGACCCTGCTGGCCTATGTGCTGACTGTCATCGTGTATCAGGCAGGGACGGTGCTGGGCATCGGCATCCGGTAGGAGGACGAAGATGCTTGAGACGATCGCGGTCATCTGCGTCGTGGCTGTTGCAGTGTTCCTCGTGGGCCGCGCGCTGCATCGCACGCTGGCGGGCAAGGACGCCGGCTGTGGCTGCACGGGAAGCTGCGCCACCTGCCGGGCCGGAAAGCAGAGCGGTTGTGCACCGGGGGATGACCGTTGACTCTCCGGGGCTGCGAGCGGTCACGTGGACGGCAGGGGGCGGCGTCACCCCCGCACGAGGCGAGGGGAGGTGACACGTGGGCTCCGGCGCCGGGAGGCCAGACCGTTGAGTTCGGGCCCCGGGGGATCCGGCCGCCGGCGACCTTCCTGTACAGGCTAACTCACCAGGAGTGAACCTCAGATGAACCTGGCCATGCATGTTGCGCTGTCTGTCATTCTTGCGGTCCGGGGGCTGTCGGCGGGAGTGGAAGCCGCCGACATCGGGGCGGACCCGGGGGGCTTCGTCCAGGAGAGCGAGAAGCAGTCCGTCGACGAGGCCCCCGCGCCGTGGCACTCGCGGATCGAGGTCGCGGTGGGGGCAACCGCGGTCCTGCAGGGGTCGACGGGTGCCGCGGGCTCCCACGCCCTGGACGGCTCGCTGTCCTTCGACCTGGAGCTCACCGCTCCCGTGGGCGATGCGGGGCTGTTTTACTCTCTGTTGGAGACCGGGACAGGGGACGGCATCGGCTCGGGGATAGCGACGCTCTCGGGGTTCAACGCCGCTGCGGACGATGGCTTCGTCGTGCGGCTCACGGAGGCCTGGTACCAAAGGACATGGCCGGCCCAGAACCTGTGGCTGAGGGTGGGGAAGGTGGACCTGAGTACCGACTTCGACACGAACGCCGTGGCCAACAGCGAGACCGAGCAGTTCCTCTCGGGCGGGTTCGTCAACAACCTGGCCCTCGAGTTCCCGGAGGACAGCGGACCGGGGGTGATGCTGTGGGTCACACCGTCAGATCGCTGGGCGCTGGGGGCGGGGGTTGCAGACGCCGATGCCGACGGCGACGACCTGTTCGGCAGCCCATTCGCGATGGCGGAGATCAGCTACCGCAGCGGGCCTGCGGCCCGGGAGGGCAACTGGCGCCTGTACGGGTGGGTCCATGGCGGTGAGCACGGGGCCTTGCTCGATCCGGAGCGGGCCGCCGAGACCAACCGTGGCCTGGGGCTCTCGCTGGATCAGCAGGTGAGTGACGCCACCACGCTGTTTGCCCGGTGGGGCCGACAGCGCGGCGATCTGCAGCAGATCGAGACGGCGTGGAGCCTGGGGCTGCAGCACTCCTGCGGCGAGCACGGCGTCTTTGGCCTGGCGTACGGCAGGGCCGTTCTCGGTGACGACTGGAAGCGGTCGCAGGGCTCCGGCGTGGGCTCTGCAGATGACGAGAGCCACCTGGAGCTGTACTACAGCCACCGCGTCGACGACAACCTGACGCTGACGCCCGACATCCAGTGGGTCGGCGCGCCCGGTGGGGATGGGCAGAGTGGCGACGTCTGGGCCTTCGGGGTGCGGGCTCAGCTCGCGTTCTGACGGGTGGACTGCTGCTCCTGCCGGGACCGTGCCGGCAGGCCGGGGGCCTGTGTGAGGGGCGGGCCCCCGGGTCTTACCCCGCGTACCCAATGCCGTAGACCTCGGCCGCCGTCCCCCAGAGAATCCGAGCGCGGTCCTCGTCGCTGAGATCTCCGAGCAGGACGCGGCTGAGGTTCGCCCGGGGATCGACCCAGGGAAAGTCCGAGGCGAACAGCACCCGCCCGGCCGTAACGGCTGCGACGAGGCTTTCCACCAGTCGGCGGCAGAAGATGTCGCCGGCGAAGTCCACGTAGACATTGGGGTGCTCTCGAACCATGCGGAGGGCCTGGGCGCGCCCGGAGCCGCGCCCTCCGGCGTGGCCCAGGACGAACCGTACCCGGCCGAACTGGGCCACATAGCGCTCGAAGCGCTCCGGCGTCGACAACGCCTGGGTCGCGTTATGCGGCGACACGCTCCAACTGTGGGCCAGTACGGCGAGGTTCGCCTCCGTCGCGAAGCGCCACGCATCGACATAGCGGGGGTCTTCGGCCGGCACCCCGTGGAAAGAGGGGTGCAGCTTGAGACCCACCAGGCCCGGGCGCCCGAGGGCTCTTTCCATCGCCGCCAGGCACTCTCGGGACCGGTTCGGGTGATAGACCGCCAGATAGTGCAGGCGCCCCTCCGAGCGCTCGTACACCCGGGCGAGGCGGTCCAACGTGCCTCCGCAACCCTCGACCACCGACCTGTGGTCGCACAGCACGGCGGCCCCGATGCCGACTTTGTCCATCACCTCCAGGAACTGCTCCGGCGTGCTCTGAGGGACGAGGAAGGTACCCGGCTCGCCGATGTGGGCGTGGGCGTCCACGATTGGGTGCGCGGTCATGCCCGCACCCCCTGCAGCAACCTGCGGAGGTTGCCGCCGGCGATCATCGTCTTGCGCTCCCACGGGAGGTCGGCATCGAGGATCAGGCCGATGGGGACCAGTGGGTCGTTCACGGGCCAGAACGAGCCGAAGATCAGCCGCTCCGGCCCCACCTGCGCCACCGCGTGCTCCAGCAGGCCCTGCGCCGCGAAGTTGGAGAGCTCGACGTGCACGTTGGGGCAAGATCGGAAGAGCGTCGTGTAGGGAAAGAGTGTAGGATAGGGTGTA
>CAZXDD010000155.1:0-13656 GCA_964639415.1 uncultured Armatimonadia bacterium | reverse complement strand
TCTCGATTCAGCCAGAACCACCTCTACTCGCCGAATCCGCTGTCCGGACTATGGGGTGCAGTGCACCGTTGCCGTTCCGCCGTTCACCCCCCTCCTCCCGTCGCCCGCGCTGTTTGCGGGCGTAAGGGAGAGGGGGGCAGGGGGGTGAGGCGGCCGTTTGTCGTCCCGCCCCACGGCCGTCCCCGCCGTTCACCCGCCAGCTCAGGACGGCACGCGCGACGGGGCCTCCTGCAGCCAGGGCCTGGGACTGTAGCGCGCCGCCTTGAGCGCCACCTCGGCGATCCCCGCCAGTGGCTTGACCACATCGACGCCGCCCTTCTTGATCGCTACCTGCGGCATGCCGAACACCACGCAGGTGCGCTCGTCCTGCGCGATGGTGTATGCGCCGCTCTGCTTGAGCTCCAGCATTCCCGTTGCCCCGTCGTCGCCCATGCCGGTGAGGATCACGCCCACCGAGTTGGGGCCGGCGCAGACGGCTCCGGAGCGGAACAGCACATCCACCGAGGGGCGGTGTCTGGAGACCAGCGGGCCGTCCCGCAGCTCCACGTGATAGCGGGCGCCGATGCGTCGCAAGACGGCGTGGCGATTGCCGGGCGCCAGCAGGGCCAGGCCCGGTCTCACCACATCATTGTGCGCGGCCTCCTTCACCTGCATCGGCGCGGTCTGGTCCAGACGCTGGGCGAAGGCCGCGGTGAACTTCTCCGGCATGTGCTGGACCATGACGATGCCCGGGGTGTCCGCCGGCATGCGCGCCAGCAGGTCGCGGATCGCCTCGGTGCCTCCGGTGGAGGCGCCGACGAGGATGATGCGCTCTGTGGGGGCAAAGGCCGCCCGGGGCAGGGGTGGGGGGAGGATGACGTCGGCGGTGTACTTTTCCAGGCTCTCCCGGGGCCAGTCGGCCGCGGCGGCGGGGCGATTGCCCGGCGCCCGCGGCCCGATCCGGGCCTTCGCCGCGGACTTGACCGCCTCGCAGATCCGCAGCCTTGCCTCCTGCAACAGCAGCTTGGCCGCGGTCCGCGGCCGCTCGATCATCTCGATCGCCCCCGCGTCCATGCCCTCCATCGCCCGCGCGCTGCCGCGCGAGGTGAGGTCGGAGCACATCACCACCGGAATCGGGGTGGTCGCCAGGAGCTCCTTGAGGAAGGCGTTTGCATCCAAGCTCGGGGGCTGAACACCGAAGGCGATCACGTCGGGGCGCCGGCTACGCAGGCGGTTGGCGGCGGCGAAGGGGTCCCGCGCGGAGGCGATGACCTCGATCTCCGGGTCACTCTCCAGTACCTCCTGCATGGCCTGCCGCACCAGCGCGGAGTCATCGATGATCAGGACCCGGACGGCTTGCTCAGGCACGTGGCCACCTCATGGGCTGCGATGTCCTTCTGCGGTACGCTTGCGCCACGCACGCGCTGTTAGCCGGTGCATAGACCCCGGGACGGCGACCGTCCCGGAGGTACGGCCCAAAAGCCGGGCTTGCCGTGAGGCCGTCATTCTCAGCGCCGGTCTCGCGCAGCGAGATGGCCAAGGGTCTCGTCATGTCCCGGGCTCAAGACGGCACTCCGAAGCCAATGTCGGCCTTGGGGCCGCGCCGCCAAGCAGGCCTCAGACGGGAGGCCTGCGGTACACCGTGGGCGCCACCCGCTCGAAGTCGTCACTGACGCCGGTCAGACTCTCCGAGTGGCCGATGAACAGGTACCCGCCCGGTGCCGTGTGTCTGTAGATGCGCGCGAACAGCTCACGCTGTGTGTCGCGATCGAAGTAGATGATGACGTTGCGACAGAACACCACATGCATCTGGGTGTTGAACCCGTAATCCCCTCCCACCAGGTTCAGCCGCCGGAAGGTCACCAGATTCCGTAGCTCCGGGACGATTCGGCACTCCCCCTGCCGCGCACCGCGCCCGCGCATCAGGTACCTGAGCCGGTACTCCGCCGGAATCGGGGCCACCAGATGCTCCGGATACACCGCCTGGGTCCCGTACACCAGCACCTCGCGGTTGATGTCCGTCGCCAGGATCGAGGCCCGCCAGGAGCGCCGGGTCTGCAGGAACTCCGAGACCACCATCGCCATCGTGTACGGCTCTTCCCCGGTGGAGCACGCCGCGCTCCACAGTTGCAGATGCCCGCCCCCCGTGCCGCCGATGAGGCTCATTACATTGGGCAGCGCCGTCCGGGTGAGAAACTCGAAGTGCGAGGGCTCCCGGAAGAAGTCGGTCTTGTTCGTCGTGACCGCATCGATCATGTGTCCCAGCTCGGCCTCCCGGCCCGCCTCGCTGGTCACATACTCGTAGTAATGGGCGTACGACGCCAGGCCCAGCAGCCGCAGCCGCTTGGACAGCCGGCTGGTGAGCATGGTCGTCTTCTCTTGAGTCAGCTTGATCCCACAGGTCTCGCGCACCAGTTGGGCGAGGTCCTCGAACTCGCGTCGGGACATCCGTGGGCCGGTGGCGGGCAGGGCTGCGATGCTGGATGCCAACTTGTCAACACTCCGTGGTCGCGACAGTCACCGGCCGACACCCAGGGCGCCGGACTCTGCGCGTTCTGCGTTGGACGGGCCATCCGGTGAGCGTCCCTCATCTGTCTGCCGCGCGGGGGCGGTCGGGTGCCCCCGCCCCATCGCCACACCTTCTCACCGTCATCTCCATTCTTGGCGACCGGCGCCCTCCGGTTGAGCGGGCCGGGGCCTCGAAGCAGGAAACGCCGTGCAACTATTCGGAGCGCTCACCGCAGCCGCGAGCCCCGCTCCTGCAATGCCGCCGCAGGCGCGGTGCTCTGCACCGTCACCTCCCCCGTCGCGGTGCAAAACCGAATCCGACGGCCCTCGCTGCCCCCTACGAGCTCCCGCACCACCGGCACCCGGGCCGCGGCCAGAATGCGCCGGGCGGCGGTGATATTCGCCGCTCCCACCGTCTCCCACACCTGCCCCCCGCCGTTGTGCAGCCGCATCGCCGCCCCGCCGATCACACGCGCCGTCAGCCTCCGCGCCCGCTCGCCCGGTATCCGCACCTCATCGAGGATGTGCCGGAGCGTCTCGTCAACATAGGCGCCCATCACATCCGACTGTCGCGTCGGCACCCGCGTGGGTAGGACGCAGTGACACATGGCCGCGATCGGAGGGTCATCACGCCACAGACACACCGCCACACAGGACCCCAGGACGGTACCCACGATCATCTCGGCGTCGGTCACCACAAACTCCCGCGGCAAAAGCCAGCGTATCGGGAGCGACGACCCGTTGTGTCTCATCGCATCCTCATCTGCTAGATCGCTCGGCCGCGCTGTCGTAGAAGTCCGGCCGGAAACCCCACCTTCGCCGGGAATGTCATTGCCAGAGCGTTCGCTCCCGGTAAAAGAGCAGCTCGAGGAATCTCCCGGCATTCAGCGAGACTCTTCGCCCAAGCGTCGCAGGCTCGAGCGTGCGACGCCGACGCTCCAGAATGACATGAAACGGACCGGCCGGACTTCTCGGCCGCGCCCTCAGGCCACTCTCCGGTACTCACAGGCACGCAGCACGGCTCCGGCGATGTCACCCAGTGCCAGCACCTCATCCACGCCGCCCTTCTTGATCGCCGCCTGCGGCATCCCGAACACCACGCAGCTCCGCTCATCCTGGGCGATGGTGTGGGCGCCGGCCTGCTTCATCTCCAGCATCCCCGCCGCACCGTCGTCGCCCATCCCGGTCAGGATCACACCCACCACATTCGGCCCGCCGTAGCGGGCGGCGGAGCGGAACAAGACATCCACGGAGGGCCGGTGCCTGGAGACCAGGGGGCCGTCGCGGACATCCACATAGTACCTGGCCCCGCTGCGCTGCAGCAGCGTGTGCTTGTTGCCCGGAGCGATCAGCACCCGCCCGGTCACCACCCCGTCGTTCTTGGCCGCCTCTCTGACCTCCACGCGACAGGTGTTGTTCAGACGCTCGGCAAAGGCCGCCGTGAACTTCTCCGGCATGTGCTGCACGATGACCATGCCCGGCGCGTCGGGAGGCAGCGCCTCCAGCAGGTCGCGCAGCGCCTCGGTTCCCCCCGTCGAGGCCCCCACGGCCACCACCCGCTCGGTGGTCCTGGCCATGGCCTTGCTGGCCGGCTTGGGGGCGGACATGATCACATCCGCCGTGTACTTCGTCTGCGCCTGCTGCCGCTCCTGGGTCCGCGCATCCGGGGCCTTCTTGTGGTGCACCCGGGCGAGTGCCGCGGCCTTGACCACATCACAGATCCTGATCCGGGACTCCTCGATGAACTGCTTGGCCCCCATCCGCGGCTTCTGGATGATCTCCACCGCCCCGTACTCCAGGGCGCGCAGGGTGGTCTCGGCCCCCTCCTCCACCAGGCTGGAGCACATGACCACGGGAATCGGCCGCTGCGACATGAGCTTCTTAAGGAACGTGAGGCCGTCCATGCGGGGCATTTCAACGTCCAGGGTGATCACGTCCGGGACTTCCTTACGCAGCCGCTCGGCGGCGATGAACGGGTCCCCGGCGGTGCCCATGACCTCGATCTCGGGGTCGGTTTCCAGGATCTCCACCATCGCCTGCCGCACCACCGCCGAATCGTCGATGACCAGCACTCTGATCTTGCCGTTCTGCATGATGAGCACTCCAGGTGTGTTCGCAGCCCCCGAGGGAGGCTTGGGCCGGCGAGAATGCCTCTGACGAGCCGTTCCGGCCGCCCCACCTACGCCGCAGACGGCGCCTGGTAGACGGCCGGGCCCACTCGCTGGAAATCGTCGTTGATCCCCGTCAGGCTCTCGGTATGACCGATGAACAGATACCCGCCGGGACGCATGACGCCCAGTATGCGCCGAAAGAGCTCTACCTGCGTCTCGCGGTCGAAGTAGATGATGACGTTGCGGCAAAACACGATGTGCATGCTCCGGCCCAGGTGGTACTCCTGGTCCATCAGGTTCAGGCGCCGGAAGGTCACCATCCTGCGAATCTCCGGGGCGATGCGCACATACCCGGCCTGCGACCCCTTGCCCTCCATGACGAACTTGCGTCTCAGGGGGTTGGGGATCGGCCGGGCCAACTCCGCCGGGTAGATGGCCTGCACGGCCTTGCCCAGCACGGTCTCGTTGATGTCCGAGGCCAGGATGCTCGGACGCAGGCCCCGGCGGCCCTCGCGCAGCTCGGCCAGCACCATCGCGATGGTGTAGGGCTCCTCCCCGGTGGAGCATGCGGCGCTCCAGACGGCGAGCTCACCGGACCCGCCGAGCCGCAGCACCGCGGGAACGGCGGTCTTCGTCAGGAAGTCGAAGTGGGCGGGTTCGCGGAAGAAGTCGGTCTTGTTGGTGGTGACCTCGTCGATCATCCTGGCCAGTTCGACCCGCCGGCCCTCCGGACTGGAGACATAGGCGTGATAGTCGCCGAAACAGTCCATCCCCAGGGCCCGGAGACGCCTGGTGAGACGGCTGGCCAGCATGCTCTGCTTGCCCGGCGACAGCTTGACGCCGCACTCCTGGTAGATGAAGGCGGCCAGGCCGTCGAACTCGGCCCGGGTCATCACCAGGCCCGGGCGGGCCACGGGCAGTTGCTCTTGGGCTCCCAACGCACTCACCCACCTTCTGGCCCGGTGCGGGGCGGACCGGTGTTCGTCCGGGGAGCGCGGTCGGAAAGTCTCGCTGCGGGGCGTGACGCGCGGAAGCGAACCCACTGTCCGTCTCTTGAGGGCAAGGGTCGGGCGCCGCGAGACCGTCCCGCGGCGCCCGAGTATCGGCTCTAGGCCACCTGCTCGGAGGGCGCGTCCTCGGCGTCCTCCAGTGCCGGTCCGGCAACCCCGGCGGCATCCACCTGCGCCGCCGTGGCCACCGCGGCCAGCTCGCCCGCCGACAGCACGCGGTCGATGTCCAGGATCATCAGGAACCGCTCGTCCATCTGACCCATGCCGCGCAGGAAGTCCGCGCGGATCCTGGTGCCCATCTGTGGCGGCGGCCCGATCTGGGCGTCCGTCAGCTCGAACACTTCCTTCACCGAGTCCGCGAGACAGCCCACCGTCACCGTCTCGCCCTCCATCTCGGCATCGACGATGACCACGCAGGTGTCCACCGTGCGCTGAATCGCCGGCATCCCCAGCTTCTGGCACATGTCGATCAGGGGTACCACATCGCCGCGGATGTTGGTCACGCCGCACATGTACTCCGGCATCCGGGGCACCTTGGTGATCGGCGGATAATCCAGCACCTCACGGACCTTGGCGATCTCGACGGCGAAGTCCTCTTCGCCCAGCGTGAACGACAGGTAGGTTCCGGCCAGGGACGTCTCTGTTGCTGCCATTATCGTTGCTCTCCTCTAGGTCAGACGGCGATCCGCTCGAAATCGTCGTCATCGGTAGGACGGTCGAAGTCCAGTGAGATACCCCGGTCATCCGGTGAGACCACCGCGCCCGGAGGCCTCAGCGTCGGGGCCTGCGTCCGCGGCGCCGAGTGCGCTCTGCCCGCCGACCGGCCGCCGATTCTGAAGAAGGCCACGGCCTGCTCCAGGTCCCGGGCCTGTGACGCCAACTGGACGCTGGTGGAAGCCATCTGCTCCGCGGCGCCGGCGTTCTGCTGGATGACATTGTCAAGCTGCCTGACGGCCTCGGAGATCTGCTGCACGCCCCGGGACTGCTCGCCGCTGGCGGCATTGATCTCCTCCACCAACTCCGCCGTCCTCTGCACATCCGGCAGAATCTGCTGCAGCAGCACTCCGGCGCTCTCGGCCACCTTCACGCTGCTTTCGGAGAGCGCACTGATCTCCTGAGCCGCGTTGCCGCTGCGCTCCGCCAGTTTCCGCACCTCCGCCGCCACCACGGCGAAGCCCTTGCCGTGCTCTCCGGCCCGGGCCGCCTCGATGGCCGCATTCAGCGCCAGCATGTTCGTCTGCCTGGCGATCTCCTCGATGATGCCGATCTTGCCGGCGATGTCGCGCATCGCCGCCACCGTCTCGGACACCGCCTGACCGCCCTTGTCCGCATCCGCGGCCGCCTTGACGGCGATCGCGCTGGTCTGCTGGGCGTTGTCGGCATTCTGATTGACTGAGGAGCTCATCTCCTCCATCGAGCTGGAGACTTCCTCCACGTTGGAGGCCTGCTCCGTGGAGCCCTGGGCCAACTGGCCGGCGGCCGAGCTCACGCTGTCCGCGGCACCTCCCACCTGCTCGGTGGACTCGCTCACTTTCACCGCGACCTCGACGAGGTTATCAACCAGCTTCCGGAAGGCCTCGGCAAGCACGCCGATCTCATCGCAGGAGCGGTGGCTGATCTGCTGGTCCATGTCACCGCGCGAAAGCGCCGCCGCCGCCGTGGCCATCTGCGCGATGGGAACCGTGATCCCGCGGGCGAAGAAGAACCCCGCGGCGATGGCGGCAAGCAGTCCGAGGATGATGACGCCCACCATCAGCGAGGTGCTCCGCTTGGCCTGCAGCGCCGCGGCCGCCACCGACTTTTCGGCGCTCCCGGTGTTCATCACCACCAGCTCCTTGAGCACCTCATCCACCGGGTCGAAAGCGTCGAAAGATACCAGCGTGGCATCATAGGCCTTCTGGTCGAGCGCAACGATCGCCTCGTCCTTGGGGTCGGCACCGGCGGCCATCAGCTTGTCCTTCTCCGCCGAGGCCGCGCGCACGGCCATGTGTGCATCCCGCCACGCATCGATCTTCGGAGCCAGATCGTCCCACAGCTCCTTCTCCTTTGCCGTCTTGGGCAGAGACTCGTAGCGCTTGCGCGCCTCGTCGATACGAGCCATGTACGCGGTGGAATCGTCCCACTGTCTCTGGCGCATCTCGCCAAGCAGCCGGCGGTTGGTGAACCCGCGCTCTGCCACGCGTGTCCCCAGAATGCTGGCCTCCATGTCAAGGAGCGTCTGCACTCCGGGCATGCGGACCGCCCCGATATCCTCAACCTGACCGTTGGTACGTCCGAGGCTCACGACACCGACGGCACCCACCGCCACCGCGGCCAGGGCGACCAGGCAGAAGCCACCGATAAGCCTGGTCCCCAGTTTCACTCTCCTGAGCATCTTTGCGTCTCCTGGTTCGGCGCAGGCCACAGGAGGCCCGCTGTGATGTTCACGTCCGGCACATGTCGGTTCGGCACGCGCTCCGCAAACCAGGAGGCCCGACCGTTGTCTCGGTCATTCACGCGCCGATGCGCAGCACCGTCTCTTCCATGAAGGCGTCCTCCTCCGACCTGGCACAGCGCACCACGTGGGGGATGTCGAGGATCAGCGCCACGGCGCCGTCGCCGAGAATCGTGGCCCCGGCCACCCCCTCGGTCTCCCCGAAGTTCTTGGGCAGCGGCTTGATCACCGTCTGCAGATCCCCGATGACCTCATCCACCACGATGCCCACACGCTTGTCGGAGGACTCCACGATCACGACCTGCTCGATATCGGCCGCCGAGTCTTCCATGCGGAAGACCTCGCGCAGCCTGACGTAGGGGATGATCTCGTCGCGGACCGAGATGATGTGACGGCCCCCCGCGTTGCCGATGTCCCTCTTGGTGAGCTCGACGACCTCCTGAACCTCGGTGAGCTGGATCACGTACCGGTAGCCGCCGGCCTCGGTGAGCAGCCCGTCGATGATGGCCATCGTCAGCGGGAGCTTGAGGGTGACGGTCGTCCCCTCTCCCAGCCTCGAGTGCAGGCTCACCGACCCCCGCAGCTTCTCGATCTCACGCTTGACCACGTCCATGCCCACTCCGCGGCCGGAGACCTCGGTGACCTCGCCGGCCGTGGAGAAGCCGGGGGCGAAGATCAGGTTCAGGGCCTCCTCGTCGCTGAGGCCCTCCGTCGAAGAGATGATGCCCTTCTCCACGGCCTTCTCGGCGATCCTGCGCGGGTCCAGACCCTTGCCGTCGTCGGTGACCGAGACCAGCACCTCGCTCCCCGCCCGGCAGGCCTCCAGCGTCACCGTGCCGCGCCGACTCTTCCCCGCCGCCAGCCGGACGTCCGGCTCCTCGATGCCGTGGTCGATGCAGTTGCGGATCAGATGCACCATCGGGTCGCCCAGGCGCTCGATGACGGTCTTGTCCACCTCCGTCTCGCCGCCGATGGTGACCAGGTCGATCTCCTTGTCCAGCTCCGTGGACAGGTCGCGGACCAGCCTCTGGAACCGGCTGAAGGTGGTGCCGATGGCCAGCATGCGCACATTGAGCACCAGGTCCCGCAACTCGCCGGTCAGACGCTGGACGTTCTCCACCGGGGTGGCCAGATCGGGGTCGTCGGAGCGGGCCGAGGCCTGAGTGAGCTGGGCCTGAGTGATGACCAGCTCGCCCACCAGATTCACCAGCATGTCCAGCTTGTCCGCGGCCACGCGGATACTGGCCGCCTGCGCCTTCTCCTTTTGCTTGCGCACGAACTGCTGCTCGGCCAAGGCGGCCCGTACCTTGTCCTCATCGGCGGCTCCCGACTCCACCAGCAGCTCGCCCAGGCGCTTCTGCTGCCCCAGGGCCTCGTGCACGCTGTCCCGGCTGGTGTCGCCGCGCGCCGCCAGAATCTCGCCCAAAGGCCGAACAACGTCGATATTGGCGTCGCCCTCATCAACCAGCTCCACGATGATCTCGCTGCCGTCCTCCACGAAGATGAACACATCGCGCAGCGCGTCCTCGCTGTGCTCCGTGGCGATGGTCACATCCCACCACAGGTAGCACAGCTCCGGGTCGATCTCTTCCAGAGCGGGCACATCGCCACAGTGGCCGATGACCACGGCCTCGCCGAGCCCCACCAGTTCGTCGAGAATGGCCAGAGGGTCCATGCCCGTCTGCATGACGCCCTGCTGCAGATGCACGCGGAGATGATAGGAGCGCATGGCGCCGTCGTCGGTGGCCGCCGGCCGATCGGCGGCGGCCTCCTGCTCCGGCTCGCCGGAACCGGGCTTGAGGGCCGCCAGATGGTCGATGATCCACTGCCCCGCCGCCACATCGGGCTCCGCCCCGGTGCGTGCCGCCGCGAGCAATTCGACGATATGGTCCCTGGAGGCCAGGACCAGATCGATGAGCTCCTTGGAGATGCCCAGGTTGCCCTCCCTCACCTGGTCCAGCGCGGTCTCCACGTGATGGGTGAAGTCCGCCACCGTGTCGAAGCCGAACATCGCCCCCGAGCCCTTGATCGTGTGCATCGTGCGGAACACACGGTCGACCAGCTCGGAGCTGTCGGGGTTGGCTTCCAGCTCGAGGACGGCGTCCTCGATCTCTCCCAGCAGCTCGTCGGCTTCCTCAAGGAACGTCTGGATGTGTTGGTCCATACTGGACATGAGGCCATCTCCCCGGAGCGCTTAGCGCAGGACTTTCTGTATGACGGCCAGCAACTGGTCGGGCTTGAAGGGCTTCACGATCCATCCGGTGGCCCCCGCGTCCTTGCCGGCCTGCTTCTTTTGGTCGGCCGACTCGGTGGTGAGCATGATGATGGGCGTGAACTTGTGCGCCCCGTCGGTGCGGATGGCCTTGATCAGCTCGATCCCGTCCATGTTCGGCATGTTAAGGTCGGTGATGACCATGTTCACGCCGGCACCGCTCATCTGCGTCAGTGCGTCCTTGCCGTCCACGGCCTCGATCACCTCATAGCCGGCCTGGCTCAGGGTGAAGGAGACCATCTGGCGGATGCTGGCCGAGTCGTCCACGGTCATGATCGTCTTGCTCATGATCTCACCTCTTCTCCGCCTGAGGCAAACAGCGCCCCTTCGCCGAGGCCCAGGAGCCCCACGGAATGCATGACGCCCTCTGAGATCCGGCGCAGGGAGAAGGTCTTCTTGCGCTTGCGCGCGGTGTGCTCGGCGGAGCACAGAAGCTGGATGGCGGCGGTATCCATGTCCTGGGCCCCGGCGAGATCGACGGTCACCTGCCCGGCACGGTCGAACGCTCCCACCAGCTCCTCGCGCAGCCGGACGGCGTCGGCGATGCCGATCTCTCCCTCCAGGCTCAGCACCAACTCGTCGCCCACTTGCTCGGTACGGGTTTGCACGTTATGGCTCCTCTCGCGTGGGCTAGAAAAGCTCCACGTTGTCTCCCAGATCGTCGCCGGCATCCGCGGGGTCTTGCGAAGTGTCACCAGGCATGTCCCACAACTGCACATCGTCGTCCTCACCCACGGCCGCGGTCTCCGCGGCAAGCGAGGGGCCTTCAGGCCCGGCGCCGTCGCCCTCCCCCAGTACGTCACGGTGGATCCGGAGTTCCTCCTCCATCGTGTAGCGAGAGGCGATGTCCTCCAGGTCCACCAGGCCCGCATCCGTCTGCGCCGCGGACTGCAGGAGCTCGCACATCTCGGCCAGCTCGCCCGTGACGCTCTCGATCTGAGACACCATCTGACGGTCGAAGCGGATCTCGTCCAGCGTGCCGTTGATCGACCGCGACAGCTCTCTGGCCTTGTACCCCACCTCGTCCCGGGCCTCAGTCACGGTCCGATGCACCTGGGCCAGCTCCGTCAGCGAGCGTTGCAGCCCCTCGTCCAGGGCGGCGTGCTTCTCCGTGCGCACCTGCAGGGCCGCATTGGTCTCGTCGCGCAGGCCGGAGGCCTGCCGGCCGATGCGCTCCAGCCGCCGGATGGCGTCGGAGATGGTCTCCGTCGCCGTTGCCGCCAGCGAGCAGATCTCGTCCGCGCACACCGTGAGCGTGCGGCCCTGGTGCCCCAGACGTGCCGTGATGACCACGGAGTTGAACCCCAGCATCAGGATCTCGCGGCTCACGGCGCCGATCTGCGCCGCCCAGGTCCCCATCTTCTCGGCCGCCGCCACCGCCGCCGCCACGGACTGCACAATCCGCTCCCCCAGTTCCCGCCCCTGCTCCAGCCGCCGCGACAGACCGGACAGGTCGTCCCCCAGATCCCTGAAGATATCGGTGCCGGCCCCCGAGCCCATGGCGCCCACGGCCGCCGCCTGGCTGCTGCAGTTCTCGGCGATGGCCATCAGGCCCCGCACCAACTGCTCGGCGGCCTCCCGGCTTCCCTCACCCACGGCCCGCAACTGCGCCTCCTGCACCCGCAGCGCGTGGCGCCCCCGCGCCATGGCCAGATTCGCCGCCTCCGCGTCCCGGCACCCGGCCAATTCCGACAGGCCTGCGGCGGCCTCCACCACGGCCTCCTGAACGTGCTCGATGCGCTGCCGCGCGATGTCGTGGAACTGCAACGAGGCCACGACCTCGCCCACGTCGTGCGAGATGGCCGCGGCCGCGTCGGCCATCTGCCGGGTCCCGTCATCGGAGCGGGCCAGGATGATGGCGAGGTTGTCCACCGAGTCGTCCACCGAGCGTCGGCACTCCTCGACCCTGACGGAGAACTCCCGCATGCCCTTGGCGATCTCCGCGTGGGCCGAGGTGGCCGCCAGTGCCGCCACGTCGGCCAGCCCCACCAGCTCGTCGCTCTGGTCGCGGACCCGCTCCCCCAGTCGCATGACCTCCATGTGGAAGCTATTGAGCCGTGTGCCGCCCTCGGCGATGCTGGCCGCCTCGATGGCCGTATACAGACCCACCATCCGCAGGTGGCGGGCGATCTTGTGCAGGTCGCGTCCCACCTGCGTGAGCTTGCGCAGCTCAGGCCTTAGCTCGCCCAGCCGCTTGTGACTGGCGGCGATATCGCGCTGCCATTCCAGCAGGTCCGAGAAGGCCTCGCGCGCCACCTGGGTGAGCCCCGACAGGTCGCCCTTGCCCTCCGCCCCGGAGGCCGCGGCGGCGGCGCCACCGGCCAGGGAAGACAGCTCCTGGGCCGCGGCGGCGAAGCCGTACAGACGCCGGCCGACGGCGAGAAACTCCTGCTCGGTCTCGCTGCTCAACTGGCCGAGCTGCTCGGCCACGACGCGAAGCCGCGCGCACTTCTCCTGCACTTGCTCGCAGGAGCTGACATCCGCGGTCGCCGATGCTGCAACTTGTGTCGCGATGGCGGTGGGCACCGGAGTTTGCTTGCCTTTCGGTGGGGTGGCGGAATGCCTCGGGGCAACGCCGGACCGGCGGACACCCTTTGTCCGGGGCGGTCCACGGGCCGCGCATGCGCTGGGCCGGTGTAATCATCGGGAGGTGGTGGGAGAACCTTAACAGTTCTGTTGCGCCCCAACGTCGCCCACGACCCGCGCCGGCTACGGCTCCCCGCAGGTCACCGCCAACCGGGTGTTCGATGGGTTATCGTCAATTTCCGTGCCATTCCCGGCCAATGCGATGGGTCATTTCCCGGCGCACGTGTCTGCGGGCCGTCACCAAGCGCCCCAGGGGCCCGTGCATCGAGATTCAGGCGAGCTCTGCGGGGCAAAGGTGGGGTCCGGTTGCACAGGAACGGGATCATCACAGGGCGCGAGACTGCGCGCTCTGGCGTTCAGTCTGTTGGGCAGGATGGAGGTTGGGCAGGAGGACAGAGATCTGGCAGGGGGATAGAGGTTTGACAGGAGGCGTCGCTGCCGGCATGAACCGCCGCGGCCGGCGGAGAGGCGAGGGGGGATTGGGTGAGGCTACATCGGTGGGGCGGATGAAGGGTGGTCGGCCGTTTGTCGTTGGCCGTTTGTCGTTGGCCGTCCACCTCTCCCAGGCCCGCAGGGCCGACCGGGAGAGTCTGGCGACCCCTGGGGTCGCTTGCGGGTGAGGGGAGAACCCACCCAACCGACGACGGAAAGAGGCCGTTGGCCGTTCGCCGTAGCCCTCTCCTGAGCGGTGTTTGCGAAGGAGAGGGAAAGCGGGTCCCGCTCGCGGGACCCGCAGGGAGCGGCGCCGTTGGCCGT
>CAZXDD010000154.1:0-13658 GCA_964639415.1 uncultured Armatimonadia bacterium | reverse complement strand
CTCCCCTCCCGACAGCGTCGGCGCCGGGCGGTCCAGGGTCAGATACTCCAGGCCCACGTAGTCCAGGAAGCTCAGCCGATCGCGGATCTCCTTCAGCGCGTCCTCGGCGATCTGGGCCTCGGTGGACGACAGGGTCAGCTCGTCGAAGAACCCCCGGGCCTGGCGCACCGTGCGCTCGCAAAGCTCGGAGATACTCAGCCCGCCCAGCGTCACCGCCAGACTCTCCGGCTTCAAGCGCCGCCCGCGGCACACCGGGCAGCGGGCCACCCGCATCAGCGCCTCGTACTTGTCCCGCATGTGCCGGGACTTGATGCGGTTGGCCCGATGCATCATCTCGGCGATGATCCCGCCCCAGCGGTCCGCGTGTTTCCACTCCCATGTGTACCGGGGGTGCTTGAAGTGAAACTCGATGAGCAGATCGCCGGAGCCGTAGAGCAGCGCCTCCTGCTGCTGCGCCGTGAGCTCCTGCCACGGAGTGTCCAGCGAGAAGCCGTAGTGCCTGGCCACCCCTTCGTACCAGTGGCGGCGATGAAGGTTGTCCAGCGAGGGTAGCATCGGGATGGCGCCGTCGAGCAGCGACCTGGCGGGGTCTTCCACCAGCAGAGAGGGGTCCATGGTGCGCGTCGAGCCCAGGCCCTCGCACTGCGGACACATGCCCTGCGGCGTGTTGAACGAAAACGCGGCCGGAGTGGGCTCAGAGAAGCTCAGGTCGCAGTCGGTGCAGGCGAACCGCGTGCTCAGCAGGCTGTCGCGCTCGCCCTCGCGGGCCAAGATCACGTCGCCCTCGCCCAACTCCAGCGCGGCCTCCACTGATTCGGCGATCCGCACCCGGGCGCCGGGGCTCACCGCGATGCGGTCCACCACCACCTCCACATTGTGGCGCCTCTGCCGCTCCAGCTCCGGCGGGTCGGAGGTCTCGTGCAGTTCCCCGTCGATGCGGACCCGCAGATACCCCCGGCGGCGCATATCCTCCACAAGGTCACGGAACTCCCCGCGCCGCTGGCGGACCAACGGAGCCAGGATCAGCACCGGGTCGCCGGCGGGCAGGGCCATGACCCGGGCGATGATGGCCTCCCGCGTCTGGGCGCCGATCTGCCTGCCGCACCGGGGACAGTGGGGTGTCCCGATGGTGGCATACAGCACCCGCAGGTGATCGTAGACCTCCGTCACCGTCGCCACGGTGGACCGCGGGTTGAACCCTCGCGTGCCCTGGTTGATGGCGATGGCCGGCGCCAGACCCTCCAGCCGGTCCACCCGGGGCCGCGGCAGTTGCTGCAGAAACTGCCGGGCGTAGGTCGAAAGCGACTCCACGTACAGCCGCTGGCCCTCGGCGAACAGCGTGTCGAAGGCCAGGCTGGACTTGCCGGAGCCGCTTACTCCTGTGAAGACAATCAGCGCGTTCTTGGGCAGGTCGAGGCTCACGCCATCGAGGTTATGCTCGCGGGCACCACGCACGACAACGAAATCAGACATTGCCTATCGCGTCTCACCGTAAGGGCCGAAATGGGAAAGAGGGGGACCCCGCATCACCAGATCGCATTGTAGTAGAACATACATACGAAGTCAAACAGATATTCGCCAGAGGCATTCTGCCCGTCGGAAGGGCCGCATGGCGCGGTCTCCCCGCCCCGCGGGAGCGGCCGTCCGGCCCGGCCGTCGCCGCTTGCCGTCATCGTCTGCCGTCGCCCTCCCCGGACCGTCTTGTCCGGGGGCACCCGGTCGCCCCTTCCTACAACACCGCCTCCAGCACGCGCAGGAAGTTGCCCCCCAGCACCTTGCCGATGGTGGCTTCATCCCAGCCGCGCCGGTCCATCTCCTCGGTGATCCGCGGCAGGAGACCCACGTGGGGCGGGACGGGGATCTCGGTCTCGGGCAGGCCGTCGTAGTCGGCGCCGAGGC
Source organism: uncultured Armatimonadia bacterium (assembly GCA_964639415.1). Lineage (GTDB taxonomy): Bacteria > Armatimonadota > Zipacnadia > Zipacnadales > JABUFB01 > CAYRFY01. Next base: position 11,759 of record CAZXDD010000154.1, on the reverse strand, counting down.
CCACGTGGTCGGGGCCGACGAGGTTGATGCTGTGCTCGATGTGGTCCACCAGGGTGGGCATGTCCGGGTGCTCGCGGTGGATGAACCTCGTATAGCAGGCCACTCCGTGGACCCCGCCGGCCTGGGCCAGGAGGCGGATCTGCTCGTCGGTCAGCCCGCGGCTGTGGGGGCAGATGGAGAACACGCAGCCGTGCGAGAAGATGGGGGGCGTGGCTGAGAGCTCCAGGGCCTCGTAGAACGCGGCGTCATTGGCGTGGGCCAGGTCGACGACGATCCCCAGACGGTTCATCTCGGCGATGGCCGCGCGCCCGAAGTCCGTGAGGCCCTCCATCTCGCGGCGCAGTCGCTCGCGGTCGGCGGCACTGCAGTAGTCAAACACGCTCTCCTCGCCCTGACAGCCGTGGGGCGGCGCCTCACCGTGGCTGAGGTTGCCCACGCGCAGCCCCAGACGGTACATGGCCGCGAGCACACGGACCTCGCCCATGCAGCAACTGAGGCTCTCCAGTTGCGGGATGAGGCCGATCCTCCCCCGGACCTTGGCGGCGCGGATATCGGCGGCCGAAGAGATGAGGCAGAAGTCATCAGGATGCGCCTGCACCAGCGAGTTGATGGCCTCAATCAGCGTCAGGGCCTGGGGCAGGTCACGACTCCCGCAGTATGACATCATCGCCGTCACGCCGCCCTCGGCAAGCCGCGGCAGGTCCACGTGGTAGCCGTCGCGGACCTCGGTAAGGTCCAGCGGATCGCCGCGCTCCAGGCGCAGGGCGAAGCTGTCGTTGTGACCGTCGATGATGATCGCCGAGGCGTGTAGTTCCGCGGCTGTCGGGGGCATGCGCTGTCCTCCGGTGTTGCGGTTGGCCGGGAGCGTCGGCGTCTCGTCCCGCGGGGCGCGACCTCTCACCTGCCTGCCGTCGCCGCCCAGGCCGTCCCGCCGCTACTCTCGGGCCTCCCGCGCCAGCGCGTCCTCCAGCTCCTGTACCCTCCGCTGCAGCTCCCCGACCCTCTTGGTCAGCGCCGCGGCCCGGAAGGCATCGGTCTGCGCGCCGCCGTTTGCCAGATCGCGTGCCGCGCGCTGTGTGTCTCGGGCGGCGTAGAAGCAGCGCAGGAACGCCCCGACCAGGTCCGCGGACATGGCCGGCGGCTGCTCGGCGCTGAGCAGCCTGTGCACGCGCTCTCCCAAGGCGACGGAGTGCTGGCCGCTCACATCGAGGATGGCCGCGGGCTGCCGGGGCCACAGTACCCTGGGCATTGTCGCCTCAGGCTCCGGGGGTCACAAGGTCGATGCCGTAGTAGGTGCACAGCTCTTGCAGTTCGGGCAGGATGTGCTTGAGGGCGACCACCAGGTGGTGCGAGAACCCCCGGGTGCGCTTGATCTCGTCCAGGGCCTTGTAGCGGGGGATGCGCATGTCACAACCCGCGTAGAGCACTCCCCGGGCCGTGTCGGGAGCGCTCTCACCCTCGAAGGCCAGCATCTCCAGCCCGCCCTCGGCGGTCTGGATCAGGTCGATGCCGGTCTTGGGGCCGTACTCGAACTGGCCGATGTGGCCGGCGATCTTGCCGGGGATATTGTGCGGATAGTTGATGGCGTCATTGACCGTGAGTTGCCCGGCGACAATTTCCTCGCGCAATTGCTCGGTCACGCCGCCGTCGGCCTCGATGCGGGCTACGAGCGCCGGATCATTGGGGGCCATGCAGCCGGCGAGCCCCACGCCGCAATGGCCGAACCGCACCACGTCGCTCTTGGCCGTCCAGTCCACGAAATCCAGGAAGGCCGCGGGCCTGCCGGAGAGCCAGTGGGCCGCCGCCTGCAGCACGGCGCCCGGCCAGTCGCCCTCGCAGGCGAAGCCGGCCACATCGCCTTTGGCCGTGGCCCACGCGATGGGCAGACACCCCGAGAGGCTCAGGGGCGGCTGCATGATCTCCGGCCAGCACTTCAGACTGGCAGATGGCCCGCAGCGCGGGGTAAAGACGGGCGCTGCGGTACAGATCGTCGCTTCCCTGCATCAGGTTCACGCGGCCGCCCAGCATCTCGGCAACGGTGGCCCGGATGTCCTCGTCGCTGAAGGACGCCTCCCCGGCGGTGCCGGTGGTGGTCATCTCCTCGAACACCCGGTACACACGGAGCAAGTCCACGGTCTCCACCGCCACTCCGAAGACCCGGGCGAACAGGAGCTGGTCGCCCGTGGCCGAATGGAAGCCCCCGGGACCATCGCCGAAGCGGCCCACGTAGGTCCGGGAGAGCTTCCTCACGCAGCGGTAGACGTTCATCAGCATGCCAAACTCGTTGTCGAAGTCCTCCGAGCCCGGCTGTCCGGCCAGGTAGCGGGCGTAGCGCCCCAGACGCCGGGCGTCGTGCTTGTTCATGTCGCTGCCGCAGATGGCGTTGGTCACCCACAGGCAGGACTGCAGGGGCTCGTTGGGCTCCTCGTAGGCGGCCACGACCAGGGGCAGGTGGCGCAGGTGCGGGGCCATGCCGATGATGGGAAGCACATGGCCGCAGGGGAAGGCCGAGTTGACGATGACGATGGCGTCCAGCCCGGAGGTGGAGAACAGGTCCGCCACCTTCCACGCGTCGTGGGCGCCGAAGATGCGGTCCGGGTAGATCACCGAATCGGCGGAGATGACCCCGGATGACTTGCACTGATCCAGGAGCTTGCCGAAAGCGGTCTCGGTGAGCTGCTTGCCCTGCTCGACAAAGCCTCCGATGGAGTTGTACACCACGCCGATCTTGGGAGCGTCCTGCGCCGGATAGGGGGCCTGATAGGTGATGGACATGGGTACCTCGCAGTTGGTCGCCACAATGGGCCCGACGGCCCGTCGTTGCCGTCCGCCGTCGGCAGGGAGCGCAGGCGCTACGCCTGCACGCCGTTCTCGCTCGCCGTGCCATCGCCGTCTGCCCCGCAGGGGCAGTGCACGATAGCCACAGGGGAAACCCGTGGAGAGCGGGAGCGCCGTCTTCCCTCTCCCGCCGTTGACCCGCGGCTCGTCGACTCGCGACTTCCGCCGCGGTCGCGGTGTCTTCAGCTCAGCCGCACCTGTCTGTCGCCGCGCTCGATCTCCCCGATCCGGTACACCGTCTCTCCGGAGGCGGCGAAGTTCGCCTCCAGCGCCTCCGCCGCCTCGGGCCTGCAGACCACCACCATGCCCACTCCCATGTTGAAGGTGCGGTACATCTCGGCGTCGGCCACACCGCCCAGCCGCTGGATGAGGCCGAAGATGGGCTGGTGTGGGAAGCCGTCCACCCGGATGTGGGCCGACAGGCCCTCGGGCAGGCAGCGGATCACGTTGTCGGGAAGGCCGCCGCCGGTGATGTGCACGATGGCGCCGGGCGAGAGCCCCGCGTCCAGCGCGGCCATGATGCTCGCGGCATATAGCCGGGTGGGGGTCAGGAGCTCCTCCCCCACGGAACGGTCCAGCTCGCAGGGGGTGTCGGAGAGCTTGAGCCCCCCGACCTGGAGCAGCGCTTTGCGCGCCAGGGACAGCCCATTGCTGTGGACGCCGGAAGACGACAGGCCGAGGAGGATGTCGCCCGCGGAGACGGCGGAGCCGTCGATAATCCTGGAGCGCTCCACCACACCCACGGCGAAGCCGACCAGATCGTACTCGCCGGGCTTGTACAGGCCCGGCAGTTCCGCGAGCTCGCCGCCGATCAGGGCGCAGCCCACCTGCCGGCAGGCGTTTGCCACACCGATGACAATGGCGGCGGTCTGCTCCGGGTCGCGGACGCCGCTGCCCAGATAGTCCAGGAAGAACAGGGGCCGGGCGCCCTGGCAGACGATATCGTCCACACACATGGCCACGGCATCCTGGCCGATGGTATCGTGTCGGTCCAGCTCGAAGGCGATCATCAGCTTGGTGCCGACGCTGTCTGTGCCGGCCACCAGGATCGGGTCTTGGTAGCCGCCGCCGAGAGCGAACATGCCCCCGAAGTCAGACAGTCCGGTGACCACGTTGGGCGTGTGGGTGGCCCGGACGGCCTCCTGGAAGGCACCGATGGCCCTGTCCTGAGCCTCGATGTCCACACCGGCGTCTTTGTAGGTCAGGCCCTCATCCATCTGTCAGAACTCCTCGCTGCACCCGGTGCTCCCTGACCCTCGACCGTTGCTCCGCCTCGTCGTGGCGGCCTCTTGGCCGCCCTGTAGCCTTCGGCCGTTCCCCGTGCGACTTCTTGCTCTGTGTGTCTCCGTGGTGAGCCGTTGCCGTCGCCGCCGCTGCCTACCTCCCCACCTTGCTCTCCTCCAGGTCGTACTTGCTGACCATCACGTCGGAGGCCACGGGGATCGGATACTGCTCATCGAAGCAGGCGGTGCAGAAGTTCACCTTGGGCAGGCCGATGGCGCGTACGAGGTTCTCGATGTCCAGGTACTCCAGGGAGTCGGAACCCACGTGCTCGCGGATCTCCGGGACGCTCTTGCGGGCGGCGATGAGCTCCCTGCGGGTAGAGGTGTCGATGCCGTAGAAGCAGGGGAAGCGGATGGGCGGACAACTGATGCGCAGGTGGATGTCGCGGGCGCCGGCCTCGCGCAGGAGGGCCATCTCCGGCCCCGTCGTGGTGCCCCGGACGATGGAGTCGTCCACCACCACCAGCCGCTTGCCGGCCACCGCCTCACGCAGGGGAGCCAGCTTCATGTGCACCCCGGCCTCGCGCAGGCGCTGGTCGGGCATGATGAAGGTGCGGTGGATGTAGCGGTTCTTGATGAAACCCTCGCCGTAGGGGATGTCGGCGGCCTCCGCAAAACCCATGGCGTGGGGGATGGCGCTCTCGGGGATGCCGATGACAAGATCGGCCTCGGCCGGCGCCTGCAGGGCCAGCAACTGCCCCATCCGCAGGCGGGACATGTAGACGTTTTTGCCGTAGATGTGACTGTCGGGGCGCGCGAAGTAGATGAACTCGAACACGCAACAGGCCCGCCGTTGCGGGTCCACCGCCTGTATCACCGTCTCGCCCCTGGCATCGACGGTCACAATCTCCCCCGGCTGTACCTCGCGCACGAACTCCGCCCCAAGAACGCTCAGAGCGCAGGTCTCGGAGGCCGTCACCCAGCATCCGTTCATGCGTCCCAGACATAGAGGGCGAACTCCGTGGGGGTCGCGGACGGCGATGAGCCGGTCCGCAGTGCCGATGGCCAAGGAGTAGGCGCCCTGCATCTGCTGCATGGCGTCGGCGATGGCCTCCTCCAGCGTATCGGCGGGGGAGCGGTGGATGAGCTTGGCGATGATCTCGGTGTCCGTGGTACGCTCGAACACCTCGCCCAGGCGTTCCATCTCCTGGCGCAGTGCCAGCGCATTGATCAGATTGCCGTTGTGCGCCACGGCGAACTGCCCGGACTTGTGCTCATCGAGGATGGGCTGCACGTTGCACATCACGTTGCCGCCGGTGGTGGAGTACCGCACGTGCCCCACGGCCACGTCGCCTTTGAGACTGCTGATCGAGGCCTCATCGAACACCTGCGAGGCCAGACCCAGTCCGCAGTGGCAACGGACATCCGTCCCGTCTCCCACGGCGATACCGGCGCTTTCCTGCCCACGATGCTGCAGGGCGTAGAGGCCGAAGAACGTCAGGCGAGCCACGTCCTCGCCGGGACCCCAGATGCCGAAGACGCCGCACGCATCACGCCACGTGGGCTCCTTTGCCGAGCAGTAGGAGTAATCGTGGCGCGGGAAATGCGCACGGCAGTCGGCGCAATCCATCTTACATCATCTCCGCGTGGAGGTTCGTTGTCTGCCGGGACGGCGACGGGTCAGAGCTTCTCCGCCGCGGCCAGCACCTTGTCGGCCATCTGCTTCTTGAGACCCTCGAGCCTGCCCGCCAGCTCGCGGTCGGCGACGGCCAGGATCTGGGCCGCAAGCAGTCCTGCGTTGCGGCCGGTATCGATGGCGACACAGGCCACCGGCACGCCCGGGGGCATCTGGACAATGGCATACAGCGCATCGGTGCCGCCCAGGGGCGAGCTGCCGATGGGAAGACCGATCACCGGCAGTGTCGTGTAGGCCGCCAGGACGCCCGGGAGGTGGGCCGCCCAGCCCGCCGCGGCCACGATCACGCCGATGCCCCGCTCCCGTGCGGTCCGCGCCAGCTCCGCCGCCCGCTCCGGCGTGCGGTGGGCCGAGGCCACGGTGAGCTCATAGGCGATGCCCAGCTCCTCCAGCGCCTCGGCGCACGGCCTCACCTGCTCGATGTCTGAAGCACTGCCCATCACGATCAGAACTCGGGGGGATGCAGACATCGTCCTGATGTCCTCCTGCCGGGAAATGGCGTGGTCGTGCCTGTCTGAGGGCGCCCGCAGGCTCCACTCATGCCGCGGTGAATCCCTGGCCCCTCCGCGCGCCCACCGTCATGTCCCGCATCATCTGAGTGCAGGGCCCACCCCGCGCCGGCCCGCCGCGCGTGGACCGCTACTGCAGCGCCCGCCAACCGATATCGCGACGATAGTACATGCCCTCGAAGTGGATCTTGTCGATCGCCGCATAGCAGCGGTCGAGAGCCTGCCGCAGGTCGGCGCCCAGAGCCGTGACTCCCAGCACGCGCCCGCCGGCCGTGACGATCTGCCCGTCTTGCAGTGCCGTCCCGGCATGGAAGACCATGACATTGCCGTCTTCCTCGGCTCTGTCGATGCCGCTGATGGGCCTGCCCTTCTCGTACTTGCCGGGATACCCGCCCGAGGCCACCACCACGCAGACGCAAGCCTGGTCGCTCCACTCCACGGTGACCTCGTCCAGCCGTCCCTGTGCCGTGGCCAGCAGCACCTCGGCCAGGTCCGACTGCAGCCTGGGGAGGATCACCTGGGTCTCCGGGTCGCCGAAGCGCGCGTTGTACTCCAGTATCTCCGGGCCGTCCGGGGTAAGGATGAAACCGCCGTACAGCGCCCCACTGTACGGAGACCCGTCCGCGGCCATGGCCTCCACGGTGGGCTGCAGGAAGCGGTCCACACAGGCGGCGAAGACCTCGTCGGTCACGGCGGGTACGGGGGAATAGCAGCCCATGCCCCCGGTGTTGTCGCCGGTGTCGCCCTCGCCGATGCGCTTGTGGTCCTGCGAGGGGACCATCGGGGCCAGCGTCTTGCCGTCCGTGAAGCCGATGATGGAGCACTCCTGGCCCACCAGGCATTCCTCGACAACCACCCGCTCCCCGGATGTGCCGAACTCCCGTTGCACCATGCACAGGTCCACGAAGTCCCGGGCCTCCTGCACGCTGCCGGCGACCTTCACACCCTTGCCAAAGGCGTCGCCATCGGCCTTGACCACCACGGGGGCGCCCACCTGGGCGATGTAGTCCTTGGCCTGCCCGGGATCGGAGAACACGGCAAAGCTCTTGCGCGAGATTCCGTGGCGCTGCAGGACCTCGTTGGTGAAGGCCTTACTACCCTCGAGGCGCGCTCCGGCGGCGGTGGGGCCGAAGACCGGATAGCCGCGTTTGCGCAGCTCATCCACCAGCCCCAGGATCAGCGGGCGCTCCGGGCCGACGACGACCAGGTCGGGCCTGTGCTCCTCGGTGAGCGCCACCATGGCGGGAACGTCTTCCACATCTGTCGGCACACAACGGGCGTGGGCCGCGATGCCGGCATTTCCGGGGGCACAGAGGATCTGCGAGACGCTCGGACTCTGGGCCAGCTTCCAGGCGATGGTGTGCTCCCGTCCGCCGGAGCCGATGATGAGGATCTTCATTAGGGTCCCTGCCCCTCGCGGCCGTAGGCCACGTCGGTGAAGATGCGATGCCGGGGGTGGAACATGGCGTTGACGGTGCCGATGGGGCCGTTGCGGTGCTTGGCCAGGATGATCTCTGCCTCTCCGGGCTCATCCATCGAGCGGGTGTCCACCTGTACCCCCTGTTGGGCCGCCTTCTCGAACTCTTCCTTGCGCTTGTAGTAGTTGGGCCTGTACAGGAAGCAGACCAGGTCGGCCTCGGCCTCGATGGCCCCGCTCTCCGCCAGGTCAGACAGGATCGGCCTCTTGTCCTCGCGCCGCTCCACCGTCCGGCTGAGCTGTGAGAGCGCCACGACGGGGACCTCCAGCTCGCGGGCGACGCCCTTGAGCGCACGGGCCACCCCCGAGACCTCCTCGTAGCGGTTCTCGGTGCCCCGGGCGCCGCCACCGGTCACGAGCTGGAGGTAGTCCACGATAAGCAGGCCGATGCCGTGCTGCGCCTTGAGCCGTCGTGCCTTGGAGCGCAACTCCAGGGCGGGGATCCCGGGGGTGTCGTCGATGTAGATGGGGGCGCTGGGCAGCTTGGCCAGGGCGAAACCGATTCTGTTCCAGTCGTCCTGGCTGGCATGGCCACGGCGCAGGGCGTGTGAGTTGACCCTGGCCTGGGCGCACAGGAGCATCTCGGCAAGCTGAGACCTGGACATCTCGAGGCTGAAGATGCCCACCCCAATCTCATGCTGCACCGCGGCATGAAGCGCGAAGTTGGCCACCGCCAGGGAGGTCTTGCCCATCGACGGGCGACCGGCGACGATGATGAGATCGCCCCTCTGCAGCCCCGAGGTCATCTCATCCATCTCGTGGAGCCCGGTGGGGACGCCGGTGAAGAACCCCGGCTCATTGAACTTGCGGTCGAGGCTCTCGAAGGTCTCGAAGACCGCCGGACCGATGTGGGTGAAGTCGTTGCTCACCCGGCGTTGGGCGATCTCGAAGATGGACTTCTCGGCTTGATCCAGCGCGGCGCCCACGTCCTCGGGGTTGTCGTAGGCAAGCCCCTGAATCTCGGCGCCGGTGGAGATCATCTGCCGCAGGATGGACTTCTCGGCGACGATCTGGGAGTACCTCTGCACGTGGGCGGCCGTGGGGACCTCGAGGATCAGGGCCGTGAGGTACTCGCCGCCACCGACGGCCTCCAGGCGGCCCTGGCGCCGAAGCTCCGCGGCCACCGTGACGATGTCCACCGGCTCATTGCGGCTGTGGACATCCACCATGGCCTTGAAAATCAGCCGGTGGGCCTCACGGTAGAAGTCCTCCTCCTTGACGATGCTCATGGCACGGGCGGTCGCACCGGCCTCCACCAGCATCGACCCCAGCGTTGCCTGCTCAGCATCCAGGTCCTGAGGAGGCATGCGGTCCGCCAGTTCGTTCAGTCCCCTGGTAGCGCGATTGCTTGCCAACGGTCATCGCCCTCGCAACCGAGGGGAGCTGAGTCCGTCAGGACCGCTCCCGCGCCCGGCATCTTCTGCAACGTCCCGGAGGCCCTCGCCTGTGCAAGACGCGGCGAGACAGCGGGCACGTTCCACGATTCCTCGAGCCTGTCGGTGAAGCCATGGCCGGCCGGAGGGGGCGCTCTTGGCAGAGCCCCTCACCGCCACGGAACCCGGCACCCGTCAACGGCTCAACGGTGGCGCCGGTACGGGCCCACCGACCCCGCCGACAGGCTCTGTCGCCTGCAGTCTGGACTACTCTTCCTCGGCGGCCTCGGCCCGCTCCTCGGCCGCGGGTGGCTCAGCCGTCTCCTCCGCGGTCTGCTCCGCCGGGGCCTCGGCGGCTCTGGCCATCTCGGCCTCCATCTCAGCGATAGCGGCCTCCACCTCGGCCTCCTGCTCCGGCTGCAGACGACGGCCGGGCTTGGGCTTGGGCGCCATCAGAGCGGCTTCGGCCTCTTCGGCCTCGGTGTCGCGGACGACGCTGATGGGCAACTGGCCCGCCACTTCCTTGTAGAGCTTGACGCTGATGAGGTAGTCGCCCAGCTCGCGGATGGGCTCGGCGATGTCGATGTCGCGGCGGTCGATCTGGAGCTTGTGCTGCTCCAGGGCGGCGGCGGCGATCATCTGCGGGGTCACCTGTCCGTGCAGGCGGTCGCCTTCTCCCGCGCGGGCCTTGACCGTCACCTGCTTGGCCGCCAGCTCCTCGGCGTCGCGCAGGGCCCTGGTGCGCTTGTCGTCCTCACGCTGCGAGATCGCCTTGCGGCGCAGCTCCAGGTCCTTGAGGGCGCCCTTGGTCGCATGGACCGCGAGCTTCTTGGGGATCAGATAGTTGCGGGCAAAACCGTCGGCCACGGTGAGAACGTCGCCTTCGTGCCCGATGCGATCCAGGTCTTCCAGTAGAATGACTTGCATTTGGTCTCCTCCTGCTACCGGTCGTGGCCGGCGCCGCCGCGGCCGAAGCGGGCTGCTCCCGTACTTCGTGATCCACGGTCTGCCTACAAGCGTGCTTCAGTTCCTCCCGACGGTGTCGGCGGGAGTGATAGTCGTCTCGACAAAACACCGCCGTCGGGCACGATGCCGTGCCCGCAACGGCGGACGGCAAGGGCATGCGGGCGGGACGCCTACGGCCCCGGGGACGACAACGGACAGACGGCAACGGCATGCGGGCGGGACGCCCGCGGCCCCAGGGACGGCAACGGACAGACAGCAACGGCAACGGACGGACGGCGGACGGCAAGGGACGGACGGCCAAAGACGCTACGGCCCCTCCGCCGGGGCGCTGCCGAACACGAAATGCCGTCTGATTCCCAAGAAGGGCTCCTCATGGTCGAACAGGCGGTTGGCGCCGAAGACAAGATCCCAATCGCGGCCGAAACTCAGGATGCCGCGGCCGTCCAGCCGCAGATCGCTGGGGTCCCACAGGTCCAGCTCGAACTTCAGATGCGAGCCCACCGAATGGTCCAGTCCGGCGGCCAGCTCGTTGCCCAGCAGCCCGAGCCGGAGCATATTGCGGTCGCTCAGAAGCAGGGCCCGCTGCAGGATCAGAGATTCGGAATCCCCGACATTCCTCGCTCCCACTCGCCAGTACTCGCGGTTCTCAGAGCCGAAGTACAGGTCCGCCACCACATCGGCGCGCAGGCCCGGCTTGTCCCCCCATTCCAGGTTGGCGTACGCCCGGGTGAAGGAGGGGCTCAGGTTCCGGGTGACGCTCTGGACCCCGTCCATCGTCCGGTTCACTCGAGTCAGGGCCTCGTCGGCCTTCTTGGCCACCTCAACGCCGCTGTGAGTGAGCTCGCGGACGTTGGCCACACTCTGGGTCAGGTCTTCCGTGACCTTGGGGTCGGTGATGAACTCCTTGGTGTGGCCCGTGATGGCGGCCAGATCGTCCATGGCCTGGTGGAGCTTGTCCGTCGTGGCCTGCAGATCGGCCCACATCTCCTGGTTGTTGAGATTGGCCGAGGTCTTGGCCAGCACATCACGACTGTCCCGGGCCAGAAGCGTTCCCTGCTCCGTGAGCGAGACCAGGTGCTCGCTGGCCCTCTCGATATTGGCGAGGCTGGCCTTGATCTGGTCGCTCACCCCGCTCTCCCCCAGGGTGTCGCGCATGGTCCGGGTCAGGCCCTCGACGTTCTCGGCCGACTTGCGGATCGACTGTCCGGCCGCGGTGAGGTCCGTGGGCAGCGGGGACATCGCGACCAGATCGTGAATGCGCCGGGTGGTGCGCCGAATGTCGTCCGAGCTGCCCTCGGCCAGCTTGGCCAAACTCGCCGTGGTCTGGCGGATGTCGCCCGCCGAAGCCTCCATGGCCTCCCGCGCCGTGCCGCTCATCGTCGTGATGTCGCCGTGGAGCGTCTCGCTCATCTTGGCCAGATTGCCGCTGGCGACCTCCAGGTCGGTCGCGGCCTTCTGCACCAGCTCGTTGACCCGCCCGGTGGCCTGGCCAATGTCCCTGCCCGTCGTGTCCATCAGCGCCGCCATGGTGGCGGTCGCCTGCTCCACCTGCTCGGCGGCCCGCTGGATGTTGCCCGACGAGCTTTGCACCAGCGCCCTGGCTTCCGCCGAGATGGCCGCCAGGTCGGTGAGATCGGAAGAGCACACGTCTGAACTCCAGTCACGAGATTCCATCTC
>CAZXDD010000153.1:0-13733 GCA_964639415.1 uncultured Armatimonadia bacterium | reverse complement strand
GCCGTCCTGCTCGCCCGGCGCACCCTCCAGCCGCGCGAAGAGCCCGTCGACTTTCTCCTGCTCCTGCGGGCTGTGGCGGAACACATACCCCTCCAGGACGAAGGCCGCGAAGGCCACGATCAGCTCCGCCCCGGTGGTGATGGTCCAGGACAGCGCCTCACCGGGGGGCTCGCCGAACCAGGTCAGACACAGGGCGTTGGTGGCCCAGTATTTGAACAAGACGAAGGTCGCAAAGCCACCCAGCCATGAGAGCAGTGCCCCGCGCCAGGTGGTACGCTTGAGCAGCATCCCAAACAACAGCGGGATGGAGACCGGGGCCAACACCGCCGCATACCAGTCCATCATGGCCTTGAAGGCCCCGCCGAGGCTCTCGGTGGCCAGCCCGGCGGCGACCGTAATGGCGCCGAACACCGCCGTCGCCGCCAGCCCCACCTTGAGCAGCCTGGCGTCCGAAGCGTTCTTGCCGATTGTGCCTCCGTAGATGTCCTTGGTGAACACCGCGGCCAACGCGTTGAGGTCGGAGTCTACCATGGACATGGTGGCGGCAAACATCGCCGCCACCATGAGCCCCAGCAATCCCGGAGCGATTAGCGGGAGCTGCTGCTGGGCCACGGCGATGTAGGCCATCTCTGGGTCCACCAACTCGCCTACCAGTATCGGCGCGGCCCACACGGGAATGTACAGCGCCAGTGGGTACAGCAGGTACAGGGAGGCCGAGAGCAGGGCGGCTTTCCTCGCATCCGCAGCCTTTCCCATCGAGTAGAACCTCTGGGCCAGACCCCAGGTACCGCCGTTGTAGCTCAGCAGGATAACGAAGGAGTACACGCCGATGCGCGAGGCGGGGAACTGCTGGCTGAACAGTTGTAGCGGCGGGGTCTTGGGGTTCGCCCACATCCGTCCCCAGCCTCCGACGGCCCGCAGGACCGCGGGCGCCAGGACGAGGGTGATCCCGAACTGCACGATGAACTGGGCGAAGTCGGTCATCAGCTCGGCCCACAGGCCGCCGATGAGGATGTAGGCCACGGTCACGATCCCGCAGCCAACGATGGTGCCCTTCAGGGGGAGGCCGGTGCAGGCCCCGATCACCTTGGCCAGCGACTGCAGCTTGGTCCCCTCGTCCACGAACTTGACGGCGATGCCGCTCCAGGCGATGATCTGGCGCACCACGTTCCCGAACCGCTCCTCCAGGTACTGCACCGGTGTCATGACCTTCAGCCGCACCCAGCGCGGCGCCCAGATGTACGCTCCTGCGACCATGGCCAAGAAGCAGGGCAGCGCGAACAGCGTCCAGATGTTGAACCCCACCTTGTAGGCCGTGCTGGCGTAGCCCACGAAGGCGAAGGCGCTGTAGCCGGAGACGTGGTGCGAGATGGCCGCCAGCCACCACGGGATCCGGTGGCCGCCGGCGAAGTAGTCGTCGATCCCTCCGATCATCGACCTGGCAAACCAGCCGATCGCCGCTACCCCGACGAAGTACACCGCGACCACTGTGTAATCTATGCCGGTAAGCACGAACTTCACCCTCCCGAAGCGTCATCCAAGGGTGGACAGGACAAACCGCGCGGCTGCAGACTTCGCCGCGGGTACCGGGGAACCTCCGGTCTGCCACCCACAGCAAGGGCCGTGCACCGGCCCGGCCCGGCTCCGTCAGTCCTCGATCGAGCGCCGCTCGAGTTCCACCTCCTCGAACCATGTCTCAAGCTCGGTGAGCATGCGCCGCGTTCTCTCGGGCTCGGAGGCCGCAAGGTTCGTCTGCTCCAGAGGGTCGGTTGTGATGTTGAACAGCAATGGGGGGCCCGGATCGGGGACCGCGCGCTCCGGCTCCGGATCCCGGCAGATGTCGGAGTAGCGGTCGGGCTCGTACTTGAGGCCATGGTCCATGTCCAGATCGGCCTGCGAAAGGTGCATCGTCTCCCGGATCGTGGGGCGCACCAGCTTCCAGTTTCCGTCGCGCATGGCGGCGTTGGAGGTGACCACCGGGGTATAGCGGTTCCATTGCCAGAACCGCCGGGTACGAGTGGTGCCGGTCTCTCCGCGCAGGGCGCCCAGCACGCTGCAGCCGTCCAGAGCGATCTCATTGGGAAGCTCCAGCCCGCAGGCCTCGGCCAGTGTGGGTAGCCAGTCGGTGAAGTGAACCATCGCGTCGCAGCGCCGGGCGAGCGGCAGCCCCGCGGGCCAATGCAGAAGCATCGGCACCCGGATGCCGCCCTCATACACATTGCCCTTGGCCCCGCTGTACCCACAGTTGAACCGGGTGGTACACATGTCCCCCTGGCCGCCGAACTGCGGGCCATTGTCACTGGTGAACATGAAGATCGTGTTCCGCCGCCGTCCGGCCTCCTCGATAGTCTCCAGCAGCTTCCCGACGCCGGCGTCCATGCGGCGGATCATGCCGTAGAGTGCGCTGACGCCGGGGGTGAACATCCCCGTCTCGGCGAAGGGCGCGATATCCTCCTCCGGCGCCTGTAGCGGGAAGTGCGGGGCGTTGTAGGTCAGGTGCAGAAAGAACGGCTCGCGACGGTGGCGGGTAACGAAGTCGCAGGCCTCGTCGGTGAACACGTCGGTGAGATAGCGGCCATCGGCCTGCTCGTGGGCGCCATTGCGGTCCAGGCGCCACCGGTAGTAGTCCTGCCAGCCACCCCGGAATCCGCAGAACTCCGCGAAGCCCCGGGCATTGGGGTGGTAACGCGGGTCTAGAGCTCCCAGATGCCACTTGCCCACGAGGCCGGTGGCGTAACCCGCCCGGGAGAAGGCGTCGGCCATGGTGCGCTCGCGCAGGGCAAGGCGATCGAGGCCGCGGCCTTCCAGCGTATCGATGGCGCCGGTGCGGTGGGGGTACCTTCCGGTCATCAGCGCCGCCCTGGAGGGGGCACAGACGCAGGAGCCGGCGTAGTGCTGGGTCAAGCACACGCCCTCGGTCGCCAGCCGGTCCAGGCTCGGGGTCTGGGTCAAACCCCCGTTGAAGATCCCGAAATCGCCGTACCCCATGTCGTCCACCAAAACGAGCACGACGTTGGGTCTGTCCACGGCTATCACACTCCCCGTGTGCGGGTTGGTTTCTTGTGTGCGGTCCTGCGGTCAGAGGCCGCGGGCGGCCTGGCGTGGGGCGCTCTGCAGTTCGCCGTCGCCGCCGGGCCTCTGGAGGTGCGGCCGGAAACCCCGCCTGCGCCGCGGATGTCATTCTGAGAGCGTCCGCTTCCGAACAAGCAGCTCGAGGAATCTCCCGGCATTCAGCGAGATTCTTCGCTATCTCGCTGCGCGAGATGGACGCTCAGAATGACATGAAACGGACCAGCCGGACTTTTCGGCCGGGCCTCTCGCCGCTCTCCCGGCCGGCGTCGGCGGGCGTGCGGGTGAGACGGCCCACAGCGGAGCGGCACAGGCCCGCGCCCCCACTTCCCGGCCTCGCTCGCCCTTCACCGCCGACGCCCGCAACGCTCGCCATGGGGCAAGGAGACAGACGCGCTCCAGGCCGACGGTCCGTAGCAGCCTATTCCGTGGCCGGTCGGCGGTCTCCTGCCCGAGGGTGTCTCCCCGGCGGGCTCATGCAGGATCACAACACCACCAGACGGTCCGCTTCTTCGGCAGGGCAGCTCCCCGTCGCCTGCGAATACTGACCTATCCCGCCCGCTCGAGGAGGCTCCCGATGCGACGCCTATTGCCGGCACTGCCCCTGATGTACTCGTTCTGCCTGACCGCCGCGGCCGCTGTGGTGTGGGAGGATGACTTCTCCGCCCCCGCGCGCTATGAGCTCCACGGTCCGCGGGCCTGGGACATCGCCGCCGGGCTGTGCCGGTTCAGGCCGGCCGCGGGCGATGCCCGCCTGGTGGCTCTGACCCCCGTTCTGACCGAAGCCAGGGCGGAAGCCGACCTCACCGTCGCCTCCCGCTCCGGCGCCACGTGGTCGTATGCCGGTCTGTGTCTGTTCTCCGACCCCCAGAACCACTGGCAGCTCATGCTGGTGGCCGGGCCCGATGGCCGCCGCTACATCGAGCTCATCGAGCGTCTGGACGGCGTGCATCAGGCCCAGAGCGGAGCGGGGTCCAAAGCGACGCTGTTGGCGGGAGAAGTCAGGGGTGAACTCCGGGAATGGGACTACGGCAAGAGCTACCACCTCACGGTCTCGCTCTCCCCGACTGAGATCGTCGGTCGCGTCACGGACCTCGCCTCAGGCAGCTACTGGGAGCGGCAGTACGCCCTGGAGAAGCGCCCGGCGGTGAAGTCCGGGCGGCCGGGCCTGGTTACCAGCGCGCTGGCCGGGCACTTCACCTCCTTCCGGGCTCAGGGGGCGGAGGGTGCCGGCGGTGAGAGGGTCGCCCTCACCGACGGCCGAGCCGGAAAGGTGGCCATCCTGAGCGATAGGGACGGCCGCGTCGCCCCCGGACTGGCGGAGGCCTTCGCCGACGCAGGCTTCGGCGTCACGCAGGTCGGCTGGCAGGAGCTCTCGGAACGCCGATTGCCGTTGAGCGAGCTGGACCTCCTGGTTCTCGCCGACGCCCGTACGCTGCCCCTGGCCGGCCGCGACGAGCTGCTCGCGGCCCTGCACACCGGCGGGAAGATCATGTGCATCGGGGCGCCGGCGCTGGCGGAGTTGATGCTCCCGACACCTGACGGCTTCCGGGGCGAGAACGACTGGAAAGCGGCCTACATCGAGCGACTCCCGCGCACACCGATTGCCCTGGACCCGGGGCAGTGGACGAGAGCCAGTGATGCCGCCGCGGACGACCGGGACGCCATCGTCCTCGACGCCGCCGAGGGCGAGGGGTGCTGGAAGATCACCTGTGACCTCAAGGGCTGGACCACCTGGGGCGCCGAAGTGCCCGGCTTCTTCTCCGAGGGCAACGGCGTCCTGGTCTTCGATGCCAAAGGCGACGCCGCTACGAGCCAGATGGTGGTGGAGCTTAATGAGGAGGACGGCTCGCGGTGGATCGCCTGCGTGGACCTCACGCCCGGCTGGCGCAGCTACGCCCTGCGGCCGGAGGACTTCCCCTACTGGGAGGACTCGACCTCGGAAGGCCGAGGCGGTCCGGGTGATAGGGTCCGCCCGGGGAATGTGCGCCGGCTGATCGTCGGCCTCGCCCGCAGTCACAATAGCCGGGTGCTGCCCGGCCCCCATACCTACTGGGTCCGCGGGCTGTCGTCCTCCTCCGCCCAGGGCCTTCCGGAGGCGAGCTTCTCCGTCCCCGAGGTGGAAGCTCTCTGCCCCTCGTACAAGCTGTACCCCATGGACAGCATCGCCACGCTGCGGGCGGCGACAGAGCAGGGCGCCCTGGCAAGTGACCTGGAGCTGCCCTGGGCCGCTCCGGGATTCTCGCCGGTCTGGCGCGAGCGCGGACGCGGCTTCGACCGCGGCCGCTCCTGGCGCTGGGTACCGCTCCTGGAGGCCTACGACGCCGAGGGCCGAAAGCGCGGCGCCCTGCTCTCGCTGACGATTGGCGACGGCGTGTTCCCCAACTCTCTGTGGGCCAACGTTGCCGTCGCCGAGCCGCGCGATGCCCTGCAGCCGGCCCTCCTACCCTGTCTGATCGACACCGCCCGGGCGATGGTCAGCGGCAGCTTCCTGCTGGAGGCCGGGGCCGAGTTGTTCTCCTACAAGCCCGGTGAGCAGGTGCGTCTGGGCGCCGAGGTGCTCAACGCGGGAAAGGCACCGAGCCGGGCGCGTGTGGATCTGCGCGTTATCGGGGCCGGTGGCGAGACGGTCTACAGCCAGGCGGCGGAACTGCAGATCCGGCCCGGCTGGAGCAGGGAGGTAGTCTGGAGCTGGACGCCGGAGACCTGGGGCCCCGCGGGCTATGACGTGAGCGTCACACTCTCGCGCGACGGGGGTGTGGTGGACGTGATTGGGCACCACATCGACGCCGCTCTGCCGCCCTCCACCGACCCGCGAGACTTCGTGCGCGTGGAAGGGTCCGACTTCATGCTCGGGGATGAGAAGTGGTTCTTCAAGGGGATCAACTACCGCCCCAACTGGGTCGGCGGCTACCCGCACCTGAACCTGGTTGCCAGGGAATGCTATGACCCGGAGATCATCGAGCGTGACCTGGCGTGGATGGAGTCCATCGGGATCAACGCCATCAGCGCGGTGCACGCTCTGGCCCCGCCCGCTCCCGAGAACCCGACGGCCTTCCGCGATCAGCAGGACTTCCTGGATCGCATGCTGCGCCACGGCATCCGCTGCTTCTTCATCGTGCCCCACGGGCGGCCGTATGAGGGCGAGGATGCCCACAAGCTCATGGCCTACATCGAGAGCGCGGGTATCAAGGACCACCCGGCGGTGATGTGCTGGGAGTTGGCCTGGGAGCCCATCGTCGGGCCCTGGGGCGACGGCCTGGAGCCGATGCTGCAGGACTTCAACGACTGGGTCGAGGAGCGGTATGGCTCGGTGGCCAACGCCGTGGCCGACTGGGGCTTCGCGCCCCCGCCGGACAAGGGTGGGCTTGTGCCCACGCCCACCACGGAGCAATGCACCACCCACGGCGACTGGGACCGCTACGTGGCGGCCTTCCGCCGCGCCTTCAGCGACATCATCAGCCGCAAGTACCGGGACGTGGTGCTGCCGCTGCGCCGGTGGGACCCCCTGCACCTGATCTCCTTCCGCGGTGGCGCCTGCGGCATCCCGGAGGGGCACCGCTTCGCCCACATCCACAGCGTCGGTGTCTCTCGGCTGATGGACTTTCTGAACCCCGAAGGCTACAACCTGCAGACCGGGGGCTGGGCAGTGCCCACGCCTCCGGAGGACATCCGCCGTGGCGGCCTGGTGACCCTCTACTATCGCTACATCTCCCGCGAGAAGCCCGTGGTGTGGATGGAGTTCGGCTTCACGGTGAATGGGTTCAAGTCGCCGTGGACACCGGAGCGGATGCGCATCGACCCGGCGCGCCTGGAGCTGCAGGAGCGGGAGTACGAGGCCTTCTACGACATGATACTTGAGTCCGGCTCCCGGGGCGCCGCGCCGTGGTGGCTGCCGGGGGGCTTTCGTCTGGGGGAGAACAGCGACTTTGGGATCCTCGAGCCCGACGGCACCGAGCGCCCGGCCTGCCGCGTGCTGCGCAAGTCATTGCCCATGTTCGCTCAGGTGCAACATCGAGCTCCCACCAGAGAGCTCGAGCTGGACCTGGATCGACATTATCCGGACGCATGGAAGCTGTACTCAGATCAGTATCTGTCCGCGGTGCAGGCCGGCGAGGTGGTGGCGGTGCGCAGCGCCGGGACGGGAACCGACTCGGCCTCGTGCCCCCTGACGGCCGTCGGTGGCGGACGGTGCACCGGCCACAACCCGCCTCAATACCTGAACGCGGAGTTCGACGCGCTGGAGATCAAGGTGGGGGAGAGCGACTGGCGCCAGGTGCGCCACGGGGAGAAGGTCTTAGTGCCCGCCGGGGCGGCGGTGATGTGCCGGGCCAGAATCGGCAACATCGGCGAAGCCGCCTGGCCGGCACCGGATGGGGGAGTGGAGACGGGCCGGGTGTACCTGGCCGGGCGCGAGGAGTACGGCGTGCCCTTCCGGGCGGCTCTGGCCGCGGACACCCCGTTCCTGGGCACAGGGGATGTGGCTCCGTTCGAGCTGCTGCGCCCCGGACAGATCGCCGACGAAGCGGCGGTGTCCTTCGAGATGCTCGCTCAGGGGCGGAGCCACTTCGGGGAGCGCAGGACCGTGGTGTTCGCGGCTCGGTAGGTCGAGTGATGGGCCCGGCGCGGAGCTGTGACGCCGGGCCGGGAGTCGTGGACACGCGTCAATACTGGGAGGAAATCAGTCTAGCGGGGGAAGGAGGCCGGACGGCGGTGACGAATAACACTGCCGCACAACACTCTTTCGAGGAGGGCATTTTCCCATGCGGAGGACCGGCTTCACACTGATCGAACTCCTGGTCGTGATCGCCATCATTGCGATTCTGGCGGCGATTCTGTTCCCCGTGTTCGCCCGGGCGCGAGAGAAGGCCCGGCAGGCGAGTTGTCTGTCCAATGTCAAGCAGTTGGCTCTCAGCACCCTGATGTACGCCCAGGACTATGACGAGATCTTCCCTCACTATGCCGATCACGGGTGCTACGCACCAGGTCTTCCCGCCGTGCGGCCGGGCAGTACCGCACTGCGCACTCGTGTCATGTGGGATGAGCTCGTCCAGCCGTACACGAAGAACTGGAGCATCACCGTCTGCCCGTCCATGCCCACTCAGATCCAGGGCATCGGCGTCAACTATCCGCATGTCTTCAACTGTTCCGTCTCCGGCAGCACACCGATCCCCGGGGTCCCCATCGCCAGCATGCAGGTCCCGGCACAGACCATGATGATCTGTGACACCACCTCGGCGCTGGTCTACTGCCGCACCTGCTATCCCAATGGTCCGCGGGCCGGTGAGGAGACAAACCGGGTCGCCATCGACCGACACAACGACGGCGTGAATGTTGGCTACTGCGACGGCCATGCCAAGTGGCTCAAAGGCAGCATCCTCATGAGCATCCCGGCCGCCGGAACGGCGGAGCGCACGGAGTTCGACCGGCTCTGGGGTCATCAACTCAGGTAGGCAGGGCGGCGCAGTCCGCGGCCTGTGGAATGTGACCTGTCTCTCACATGGCCGGGCCCCTGTTGTGGGGGGGGCCGGCCATGTGTCTTCGGCATCGCCGATTTGCTTGCCTGCCGGTTCCCCCAGTGCCTGCCGCCGGTCCTTTGATCCTCCTGTGAAGCCTCTCTAACCACCCGTTAACCCCGACCTCGTACTCTCCCGGACAACGAACGAACCAAGACCCTCCGGGAGGCTGCCCCACCATGCGCAGAGCTGCATTCACACTCATCGAGTTGCTGGTTGTGATCGCGATCATCGCCATTCTGGCCGCCATCTTGTTCCCCGTCTTCGCCCGGGCGCGAGAGAAGGCCATGCAGGCGAGCTGCTCCTCGAACCTCAAGCAGATCGGCGCCGCAATGCTCATGTACGCCGGCGACTACGACGGCAAGCTGTATGGCTATGACGCCACCCAACTGGCACCGGAGTACGCGGGCTACGGCATGTGGTTCAAGCTGCAGCCGTATGTGAAGGACAGCGGCGTGTTCGACTGTCCGACCAGCCCCGACGAGACGGGAGACCTCAAATCGGCGGCAGACTGGTACAACAGGTACGACGGCAACTACGGCTGGCCCTATGATGGGATCGAGGGTAGCGTGTGCAGGCTATGGAACCTCGAATACCCGGCGGAGACCTACATGGCCTTCGACTCGGGGGATCAGTCCGTGCGCCCCGGTGATAACAACTGGGCCGGGCTGATGGAGGAGCTCGATCTGGACTGGGACTCGAAGAAGGAGGGGGCCAACCGGCACAACGGCGGGGTCAACGTGGCCTTCTGCGACGGGCATGTCAAGTGGCTCAATCTCCCGGACTTCCTGAAGCGGAACGGCAAGGACCGTGTGCCTCCGTGGAACATCTACTGGGCGGACAATCCGCCCACCGATGACGGTACGGTACCCTATCCCAACCGGTAGAGCAGAAGCTGCGCGCCCCACGGGACGAGGGGGTATCACCTCGCCCCGTGGGGCGCCCTGTATGTCGGCGGCAGTCCGGTGCGCTGCCGACCTACTCGCCTCGCCGCACCAGCACACCCCGCCTTTGCTCCCCATTGTGGAACGCCAGGACGATATCTTGCTCCTCGGTCGTGCAGCCCAGAAGGAGCTTGAGTTCGGTGTCCCGCTTGCTGAGGTCCACGCTGCACAGCACCGCCACCACGCGTCCCGCGCCGCCCTTGCCGACCCACACATCGACGCCGCCGCCATCGGCGGCTACGGTGCCCTGCAGGTACCCGTAGTCCAGGGGATAGACGAGCTCGGAAAAGCGCGGGTGGCGGCTGCCTGCGGGGCGGTCGATAGCCACCTCACTCCCGGTCACCAGGCCATCCAGGGCTTCCCAGAACCCGCGGCCCTCCACGAGACGAGACGCCTCGGCGGCCACTACAGGCTCACCTCGATGGTCAACGTCTCGCCCTGCTCGATGGTGACAGGCCCGGTGAAGAGCACCGCCGCGCCGCCCCTGCGCTTGGCAAGCTCCGCGGGGACGGCCTGCTCGCCGACACGGGCGGTGACGGCGCCACCGACGGGCAGCGCGGTGCTCAGCTCGCTCACCGTCAACTCGCCGGCCTCGAGGCGGACTTCCAGCGTTGCTTTGCCCTCCTCAAGGGTCTGGGCATAGCTGCCCCAGCCCGAGGCCACGGAGAAGAAGCAGTTGAAGACCTCGGCGTTCACCCGCGGGGCGAAGCCGATCCTGTGCTCGGGGGCGGAGTAGGAGAACCCCGACAGGGCCGTGAGCAGCGAGTAGCTGGCCAGCGATCGGGCATAGTGGTGGCCACACTCGAACTCGTCCCAGGGATTGCGGCGGTCGCCGCGGTGGCGCTCCCTCACGCCGCGGACGATGGCCAGGCCCTCGTCGAGCAGGCCCTCGTAGATCAGGTGACTGGCCACCTGGTACTCGATGCCACACCAGACCTCATCGGCGAACCAGAAAGCATCGCCGGGCCGCTCGCCTTTGGGCCACGAGGCGATGAGCAGGCCCGCCTCGTCATTGAGTGCATACACGCGCAGGGAGCAGAAGTGGTCGGTGAGGTCGGGCAGCCAGTTGTAGCGGAAGATGGACTGCAGGGCCTTCTTCACATTGCCCTTCTTGTACAGGCTCCCCAGGGCCAGCATCTCAGCGTACCACTGGCCGATCATCTGATCCGACAGGCACCCTTTGCCGAACTGCCACTTCGGCCAGGCTGCGAACTTGTCGTCCGTGCCGTGGTTCTCGGCCAGCCTGCGCAGGTTCTCGGGCCAGGGCAGGTGGGCGTCCGGGTTGACGATCTGCTCGTAGTACCGGCCGTTGAACAGCTTCTCATCGGAGAAGGCCGAGCCGCGGAGGTACAAGTCGCGATACTCGGCGGCCTTGTCGTCCTCGCCCAGATAGCGGGCGATCTCCTCGGCCGCCCGCAGGGCCCCCAGATAGAGACTGCCCATCATCGTGTTGGGGCCGTAGAACTCCATGTCGTACGTGTTGTGCTGCATCCCTTCCATGACGCCATCGCGGTCGGCGTCCCAGTACTTCCACGCAAACTCCAAGGCCCTCTTGGCCTGCGGCCAGATGCGCCGCAGCCACTCGCCGTCACCCGAGAGCTGCCACTCGCGGTAGACCTGAATGACGGTGCCCATCTGCCCGTCCGCCGCGGGATGGAAGCCGGTGTCTCCCCTAGTGCCGAGCGGCAGGGGCATGCGGAAGCACACGAAGCCGTCGTCCTGCATGGAGTTTGCCCAGTCGGCCTCACGCATGGACCTTTGCAGCGCCGGGTACAGGTACGGGAGCGCCTGGGCGTAGTTCCACACGTGGGTGCAGGAGCCCTCGCAGCAGCCGGCGGTGTCGCTGCAGCCCTCGAAGGCGTAGAAGGTGCCGTCCTGCAGGCGGATGCAGGTATTGGTGCGCAGGATGGAGAGCTGCGAGCTGATGGCATCCAGTACGTGGGCCGGCAGCGTGGAGGCAAACAGCGCATCGTGAAACCGCCGGGTCTGCAGTTCCAGGCGCTCCAGGTGCTTGCCCGTGTAGGTCGCCGCGGCCCAGGCGTCCTTCCACTGGGTGGCATACCAGTTCTTCCATGTGGCCCCGCTCTCGCAGCCCTCGCAGCGGCGCCAGTGCTCGAAGTTCGGGAAGCTCCAGGAGAGGATGAAGGGCACCGTGACAGAGGCGTTGGCGGGAATGGTGACTTCCACTCCCAGGGTGCCGCTGTGGCTCTGGCCCTTCCTCCTCGGCGGGAACCTGCTTTCCCAGGCCACGGCCTCCCAGAACTTGACGATGCTCCCCTCGTGCCAGTTGGGCCAGACCCAGGCGTCCTGCGCAGGAGTGGACAACGCGATGCTCCCGTGGCCGGGGGCGTCCTCGCCGAGGCTCTGGTTGCTCAGCTCCAGGCCCTTGAGGCCTCCGCCGGTTCGGGCCCTGTTGACCCGCCCCTCCTCGGGGCCGATGAAGTTGGTCAGGTTGCCCATCACGCTGACTCTCAGGGCCTTGGGGGTCTTGTTGGTCAGCGTGTACGTCAGGATGGCCACCGGGATGCCGGAGTCCTTGTCGTTCAGAGGGATGAAGGGGTTGAAGGCCGTGATCTTGGCCTCGACGGGGAAGTCCGCATCGCCCAGCGAGACCTGGGCGAAGGGGTACTCGCCGTGGAACGAGCAGTCCGGGAAGTGCGGAAGACCCTCGGCCGAATCTCTGCGCGCGCTGTGGCCGCCCTGGTTGTAGCAGCCCCCGGCGGGGCCCTGGAGCACCTTCACAAGCGGCGGTTTGTCGCCCCGGTCGATTCGGAGAGTGAAGAAGGCGTTGGGCATCGTGCGGCCCTTGGCCGGTCGGTTGCAGACCTCCCAGTCTCGCAGTTGGCCCCAGCCCCCGAGGCCGACGGTGCCGGTGCCGATGCCCCCGAGGGGGAAGGCGATCTCGTCCAGGTGTCGACCGGAGTAGGTAAGCTGCGGGCCGGATGCGTACAGCTCATCATGGGAATAGGGGATATCCTTGACGGCCATCACACGAGACCTCCCTGAGGCGGGCTGTGGCGCGGTCTGGGATGTTTCGCTGAGAGATGCCCCACTCCCTTCGGCGCGCCGCGCCCTCCGTCTCCCCGCCTCCAGCTCCGTGCACCCACTCGCCGCCCGATCACCGTATCCCCCCGCTGTTTGCCGTTCAGATTCCGTTCTCCTGCCGTTCTCTGTGTCTCTGTGTCTCTGTGTCTCTGTGTCTCTGTGGTAAGCCGTCCCGTGCTCTGTCCACCGGAGGAGGGCACCGCTCCGTCGGCGTCGAATGCCCCCTGCACAGACGCCGCAATGAGGAGATGACCCCCGTGCTTATCGACATCCACACCCACTCCATCCTGCTTCATGATCCGCGGCAGCGGGCTATCAGCCGCTGGACCAGCCCGGAAGAGCTCATCGCGATGTGGGACGCCGCCGGCATCGACAAGGGCGTCGTGCTGCCCATGGTCCACCACGAGCTGAGCACCATCCTGCAGACCAATGAGAACGTGCTGGACATCGCCGCCATGTACCCGGACCGCGTGATTCCCTTCTGCAACTTCGATGTGCGCTTCCACTACAACAACCCCAACGCCGATTACACCCCGGTGCTGGAGCACTACAAGGGATTGGGCTGCAAGGGCGTGGGGGAGATGTGCGCCAATGTGTGGTGGGATGATGACCGGACGCTGAACATGCTGTCCCACATCGAGAAGTCCGGGCTGCCCATCCTGTTCCACGTGGCCAGCGCGAACCGGGGCATGTACGGCATGGTGGACGAGATCGGGCTGCCGAAGCTGGAGAAGGTGCTGGGGATGTTCCCCAGGCTGCAGTTCATCGGGCATTCGATGGCCTTCTGGTCGGCGATTGACGGCGGGGTCACCGAGGAGGAGTGGATGGGCTATCCGAAGGGGCCGGTGCACGAGGGCGGGCGGCTGCCGGAGCTGCTGGACAAGTACCCGAACCTGTGGGGCGACTTCTCCGCCGGCAGCGGGCAAAACGCCCTCTCGCGGGACCCCGAGTTCGGCTACCGGTTCCTGGAGCAGTACCAGGACAGGCTGCTTTTCGGTACGGATATCTGCGCCCCGGGCCAGGAGTTGCCGCAGCCGCAGTACATGAGGGACGCCCTGGCTCAGGGCAAGATCTCCGAGGCCGCCTTTGAGAAGATCACGCACCTTAACGCCGAGAAGCTGCTGGGGTTGTAGAGCCCGGGGCTTCGCTGTCCATCCAC
>CAZXDD010000152.1:0-13753 GCA_964639415.1 uncultured Armatimonadia bacterium | reverse complement strand
TACACCCTATCCTACACTCTTTCCCTACACGACGCTCTTCCGATCTGCGCTCGTGCAGGAGCCTGCGCTGCTGCTCCACCTGGCCCATGACCTCGTCGAAAGCCAACTCCTGCTCCCCGAGAAACTCGCGCCCCCGGCGGACGATCTCGCGCGACAGCCCCAGACGCTGGGCGATCTCGAAGGCATTGCTGGAGCCGGCGTGGCCGATGAGCAGCTTGTAGGTGGGGCGCAGGGTCTTGATGTCGAACTGTACCGAGGCGTTCTGGATACCCTCGGTGGAGTAGGCGAATAGCTTCAGGTCGTTGTAATGGGTGCTGACGATGGAGCGGCAGCCGGCCTCGTGCAGCTCCAGCAGGATGGAGCGGCCGAGGGCGGCGCCCTCTGTGGGGTCGGTGCCGGCGCCCAGCTCGTCGAGCATGACGAGTGCCTTCACCGGCCCCGGCGGCTCCCCGCGGCGCTCCCGATTGCGGCGGTAGGCGTGGAGACGGTTGATGATCTTGACGATCTGCGTCATGTGGCCGCTGAAGGTGGACAGCGACTGCTCGATGCTCTGCTCGTCGCCGATGTCGGCGAACACATGGTTCCATACCGTCACGACGGAGCCCGCCTCGGCCGGAATGTGCAGGCCACTTTGGGCCATGAGCGCCAGGAGGCCGACGGTCTTGAGGGTGACCGTCTTGCCCCCCGTGTTGGGGCCGGTGATGATGAGGGTATCGAACTCGTCGCCCAGCCAGACGGTGATCGGGACCACGTCCGCCGATAGCAGCGGATGCCGGGCGTCGATGAGGCTGAGGCGGGGCTCGTCCACCAGGGTGGGCTCATGGGCCTCCATCGCCCGGGCGAGCCGGGCCTTGGCCATGATGAAGTCCGCCCTGCCCGCGAGGCGAAGGTTCTCCTCCAGCGCCGAGCCCACGGCGCCGATCTCCCCCGAAAGCGTGCGCAATATGCGCTCCACCTCGGCTTCAATCTCCAGCATCGTGTGGCGCAGCTCATTGCCGATCTCCACGATCTCCAGAGGCTCCATGAAGACCGTGGCCCCGCTGTCGGAGCGGTCGTGGATCAGGCCGCCGAACTTGGACTGCTGGTTGCTCTGCACCGGGAGGCAGAAGCGGCCGTCGCGCTGGACGATGATGGGGTCCTGCAGGATGCCCCTGGAGGCCTCGCGCTGGAGGATGGCTTCCATGCGGTCCCGGGTACGGCGCTCCAAAGTGTCGGCGCGGCCGGTGAGGCGACGGAGGGCCTCCGAGGCATCGGTGCGCACATTGGCATTGTCGTCGATGCAGCGGGCCACTTCGTCTTCGATGTCCTGGTGGGTGGAGATCCCCTCGGCCATCTGAGCCAGGTCCGGAGCCGTCTCAGCCCCGCCCAGGAGGTACTCCCGCAGCCGGCGCATGCAGCGGAGGAAATCGCCGACCTTCATGATCTCCTCGGGCCCGAGGATGGCGCCGGACCGCGCTCGGGCCACCAGGGGGCCGATGTCTGTGAGGCCCCCGAAGGGCGCGGTGCCCTTGGTCTCGATGAGACGGCGGGCCTGGGAGGTCTCGGACAGTTGCGTCCGGACCCAACCGGCGTCGGTACTCGGCTCCAGCTCGGCGGCAAGACCCTTGCCCAACGAGCACGCGGCCCGCTCGGCCAGGAGCGTCTTGATCTTGTGGTACTCCAAGACTCGGAAGGTGCGTTCATCCATGGTGGTGATCTGCTCTCGGCCCGTCCTTGTGGGAGTGAGTGCGGCGGCGCACGGCCGGGGTCGGTGGGCGGATGGAGAGACCGCCGGACGATGGCCTCCAACTGTGGCGGCCCACGGCGGCCCCGGCTTCCCGGCCGGACCGTTAGGCGTCCGGCCGAAGAGCCCGGCCGGTCCGGCTCCTGTCATTCTGAGCGGCAATCTCGCGCAGCGAGACAGCGAAGAATCTCGCGGAATGCCGGGAGACTCCCGAAGCTACCCTGGCCGAGAGCGGACGCTCTCAGAATGACATTCCCGGCGAAGGCGGAGCTCTCGGCCGTGCCTCTACCCTCCCAGTCCCAGCCGGGACCGGTGGGTGGCGATGATGTGCTCGAGGGCCGCGTCGATGCGGTCGACCTGCATGGCGTGGACCTCGGCCGGCTCATCCTTTACTTGTAGCGGCGCTTGTCTTTCCAGCGCGCGGAGTGTGTTCTCCACGCACAGAGCCAGCCACTGCGGATCGTACCCGCCCTCCAGCACCATCTGCAGTCTGCCCCCGGCATGCTCGTCTGAAGCGGCGGCCAGCGCCGCCGTCATCCGGTGGAAGGCGCCGATGCTCAGGTTCGTCCGCGCCAGGGGATCGGAGTGGTGGGCATCGTAGCCGGCGGAGGCGAACACAAACTGTGGCCGGTACTGAGCAAGCAGCGGGATCACCAGCTCGTCGAAAGCCCGGGCATAGTGCTCATCACAGGCGTACGCCGGCAACGGCACGTTCACCGTGAACCCGGCGCCGTCTTCCACCCCTACCTCGTCCAAGGACCCCGTGCCCGGATACAGAGGGCTCTCGTGTAGGGAGATGAAGAGCACGTCGCGGCGGTGGTAGAAGGTGTCCTGGGTGCCGTTGCCGTGGTGGACGTCGAAGTCCACGATCGCCACGCGCTGAAGTCCGCTGCGCAGGGCCGCCTCGGCGGCGAGCGCGACGTTGTTGAAAAAGCAGAAGCCCATGGCCCTGTCCGCGGTGGCGTGGTGTCCGGGCGGACGGACCAGGCAGATGGAGCGGGCGCCCTCCCCGTCGTCACCTTGCGTCTCGGCCACGGCCACCCGCGCCGCCGCGATGCAGCCGCCGGCGGCGAGCATCGCGGCATCGTACGTCTCGGCGGTCGCGTGTGTCTCGCGCCCGAACTCGCCACCGCCACTTTGACTCAGCTCCTGCAGCGTCTCCACATAGTACGGGTCGTGAACCCAGGCCGCCTCCTCCGGGGTGGCCGGCCCATGTTGCAGCCTCTTGAGTGTCGCCCAGCACCCCGAAGCACGGAGTTGCGAGACGATGCCCTCCAGCCGCCCGCGGTTCTCGGGATGCCAGGCCTCGCCGTGGTGCAAGAACAGCTCGTCATAGACCAGGTCCACCATTGCAATGCACTTCCCGATCCAGCTCACCGCGTCCGGGAGGTGGGCTGGTAACTCAACCTCATGCCCGGAGGGGATCCGGGCGCGTCTATCCATCTCTCTGCGGCCCCCGGCCGCTCAGGTCGGCCCCCGCCGTCCCGCTACTGCTCCACCCTCTCCAGCTTGAGGTCGTCGATATAGAACACCGCCTCGCTCGTGGCAAGGCTGATGAACCCCAGCCACTCGAGACGCCGGAACCGCTCGGAGCCGACGGGCAGCTCGGCGATCACCTTCCTGTCCTCCCCCGGCACCGTGACGCTGAGCTCGAAGTCACCGGTTGATGCCGACCCCAGGCCACAGGTTACCTCCAGCCGCACCCACTGCCCGTGGGGAATCCGGGCCACCGTCTCCCCCTTGACGCTTATCGTCCCATCGCCCTCAATGCGCAGGGACGGGCCCGCATTGTACGGGTTGGCCGTGTCGCGCCATTCGTGCCAGAGGATCGCGCCCGGCTCCATGTACACCGAGCAGCTTGCACGGGCAAGCCCTTTGGTGATCTTCGGACGATAGTACATGTGCGGCTGCCAGTCGTGGGGTAACCCGGGGGCATCGACGAACTTGAGGCTGTGTCTCCCGGAGGCCGCCCGCTCGTCGCTGACGCGGATCGAGGCGCCCCTATCCTCGCCCGAGACGTTGGCACCGGCGGGCCTTTCCCCCACCGCAGTGGTCTCGAAGTCGTCCTCCACCCTCTGCGGCTGCGGGATGGGCGGCAGCTCGATGGGCTTCCGGACGATCTTGCCCGGCGCCGCCACCCACTCCGCGTCGCCGTAGAGCCCCACGGTACTCGTGTCGATCTGCTTGAACCCCAGCTCGAAGGCCGGGGAGCCCTCCTTGAGCCGGAAGTCGCCCCCCTGCGCGTCCACAAACAGCGGATCGGCGATGCGCGAATGCACGTCATGCCCCTCGGCCTGCCAGTCCACCAGGTCCAGCCCCGAGAAATCGATATTCCCCGGATCCTCGGTGTCCCAGTACAGGTTGTAGTCCATCTCGAAGTTGCCGTTGCCCCAGTTGCCTCCCAGCGGCATGCCGTGGTTGGTCAGGACGATATTGCGCTCGAAGGTGAAGGAGCTGTGCTCCTCCTCCCGGGAGCGGATGACGTTGCCCTCCCGGGCGAAGGCGATGATGTTGTTGCGCAGCACGTTCTCCTTGCCGTAGTGCTGGTGGAAGCCGCCGCTCTTGGTGTTGTACACCACGTTGTCTTCCATCACGATGCCGGTGCTGCCCTCATCGGTATACAGCCCCCAGCCGCCGTAGCTGTAGGAGTACACGTCATGGATGACGTTATTGCGCTCCACGGTGCCCGGAGAGAGCCCCAGCGAGTAGATACCGCCCATGTCGCTGAGTACGCCCTTGCCGATATTGTGGATGTGGTTGTACTCGAAAAGGTTGTGATGGGCGGTGCTTTCGGCATAGCCCCAACTCCAGCCCACGGAGCAGCCGGAGTAGTAGAAGTCGCAGATCTCATTGTGGCTCACGGTATTGTAGCTGCTGCGACCGATCCACACACCGATCCCCGCGCGGAAGACGTGGCCGCCGTCGTGGATGAAGCAGTTGTCCACCGTGTTGTGATCCGCCTGGCGATGGGGCTCCGGCGGCAGGTTGGTCTCGCCCAGGCGCACCCCGCCGCCGCCGAGGTCGTGGATGTGGCACTTGACCAGACGATTGCCCTTACAGCCCTCGCCCAGGATCACGCCGTACTCGCCGACGTGAGCAACCTCGCAGTCCTCGAGGGTGCAGTTCAGCGCCCCGGTGGCCACAATCGCCGCGGATAGATGCACGGCCGCCTGCCCGTCCGCCGAGCGGTTGCGGTCGTGCTTCCAGTCGGCGTGGCAGAACCTCAGGCCGCGCAGGATCAGGTGGGACACCGGCAGGCCAAGCTGCGTGTCGCCCCGCACCTGTACCAGGTGCTGCAGGCGCGGCGCGATGATCTCCGCCTCAGTGAGGTCCTCGCCCGGCAGCGGCCAATAGTACAGCCTGCCTGTGGAGCGCTGCAGGTACCATTCGCCCGGAGTATCCAAAGCCTCCAGGCAGTTCTCCACCTCGTAGCGGGCCTTGGCGTCCCAGTAGCCCACCGGCCAGCCGCAGGGGGCGGTGAAACGGACGATACGGTTCTGCTCGTCCAGTTCCTCGATCCAGTGCACCGAGGCGGTCCAGGCGTGGTAGAGGATGATGTTGACATCCTCCATGTCCTCCACCGGCTGCAGATCCCCCTCCGTGTAGCGGAAGCCCATCTTGAACGCATCGTCGCTTCTGGCCGCGGTGCGGTCGGTCATGGGCTCGAGGGTGTCGGCGATATGGAAGTACCCCTCATTGGGCGTGCGCGCCCGGGTGCGGCGCTCGCCGT
The DNA here is from genome assembly GCA_964639415.1 of uncultured Armatimonadia bacterium. Taxonomy (GTDB): domain Bacteria; phylum Armatimonadota; class Zipacnadia; order Zipacnadales; family JABUFB01; genus CAYRFY01. Next base: position 8,300 of record CAZXDD010000152.1, on the reverse strand, counting down.
TGACGAAGAGCTGGTGGAAGTACCAGTCACCCGCGAGGGCTGCGGGGATCTCAGTGACCCACGCCTCCCCGTCCCCCTGCTCCCAGCCGGTGATGGCCTCCCCACCGGAGAACACCGGCCGCTCGCCGGCGAAAGCGGCGTAGGTCACCGGGGCGCCTTCGGAGCCGCTGTCCTCCGGGGTGAACACCAGAGGCTCGCTGAGGCGGTAGGTCCCGCCCCGTACCAGGCAGGTTAAGGCCCTGTCCGGCGCCTGAGCCCGGGCCGCGCGCATGGCCTGCTGCGCGCGGGCCAGCGTCGCGAAGGGGCCGTCATCCCCGGCGGGGGCCGCCAGGGTCCCCGACCAGGCATCATCGCCCTGAGGCGAGACGTAGAAGTCCGCGCCCTGCTGGGCGAAACCGGAGCCGATGAGAAGACACAGCAGGCAGACCATGGCCAGCGGCAGGAGCAACTGCATGAGAAGACCTCCCGGTACGGCAAGGATCCGGTGTGAAAGCCAACCGGGCTAGAGTTCCCTGAGCCACGGGGGAAGTCCTGCAGGCGCAGCCCCGACTCCAGCGCCACGGCGCACAGGATAACGGCGGACAGGATGGACAGGATGGACAGGAGGACGGAGGACAGGATAGCGGCGGACAGGATGGACAGGAGGACGGAGGACAGGAGGACGGAGGACAGGATAGCGGCGGACAGGATGGACAGGATGGACAGGAGGACGGCGGATGGCGAATGGCGGTCCCGCCCTGCCCGGCCGCGAGGACCTGCGCGCCGTTCGCAGGTCGTCAGGTCCGCAGGACCGTCCGGCCCCGCGCAGCGGGGTCACTTAGCCGGGGGCGAAAGCCCCCAGGGCGTTTCTCGGGCGAGAGAGGAGGGCGTCCGGCGGGGGCCGATCCGGGCGACGGGCTATGCCTGTCGGCGGGGGGCGGGCTCGGCGATGCTCTGCAGATAGTGCAGCAGGCAGCGGGTGAACACCGCTCCGCCCACGAAGACGAAGCCCGCCCACAGCACCGCGTGATAGTAGTAGCCTTCCTTCATCATCTCGCTGGCCAGGTACCAGATGGTCAGGACGATGATGACCATCATGCCCAGCGTGGTGACGCACGAGCCGGAGGCCAGTTGGTCCGTGGGACGACCGCCGTACCAGTCGGCGGGGGGATAGCCCAGGACGGCACGGTCGTCGCTGTCGGCGGTGCGCACGATCGACCAGCGCCGCAGTTGCTTGAAGAGCTCCACCGTCCGGTTGTCGATCTCGCGGAGGAACTTGCCCTCCCGCGACTCGATGGTGAAGGAGCGCCCCGGCTCGCGGGGGGCGTGCCAGTGGATCACCACACGACGGGGGCCCGCCGGTGGCGTCAGATCGATGCGGTCGATGCGGTCCTTGCCCAAGGACCAAGAGAACCTGTCTCCAACGAACACCAGATCGGTGTTGGTCGTGCCCAGGAAGCCCACGTCCAGGTCGGTCTCGCCATCCCAGGTGCGCACATCATCGCCGGGGGCGAAGCCGATGAAATCCGGCCCGCCGGAGCACTTGGCGAGCTCCTCGGAGTGCAGGATGCGTTTGCTCAGATTCCTGCGCAGCCAGTCATTGCCCAGCAGGGCGAAGCGGCTCTGCACCGCCCAGGTGAAGGTGCCCGCGGCCAGGAAGGCCGCAGCGGTGAGCGCGGCCGCCGGCCAACTGGTGGGGTCCGGCACGAAGTACGTGATCGCAATCAGCGCCAGAGCAAAGGGCGCCGCCGAGGCCAGCACGATGGCGGAGCTGGCCAGAAGACGGTTCCTGGCGCGGAAAGCGCTGTTGAAGACCTGCGAGGTGGTGTCAGACATGGTTCGCTGCGTTCGTGTGGCTCCCTGTGATGCTCTCGGTCGCTGCAGGCGACCCTATATATAACTAAGTTGCCGGTCTCCGGGTTCCATGGCCGGCCGGGGCGACGGGTCGAGGTGAGTGTTACAGGACCGTGATTGGAGGCCGTCTCGGCGACCGGAGCGCCGGCCCTGCGTCTCGCGTCTTCTACCAAGGCTCCGCTCAGACCGACGAGTACGGCGCGGAGGTTCACCGCGGCTCGGTGCCACGGCCGGGCGGCGCTCCGGCAAGGCCGGAGGGTGGCCGGGGGCCTGGTAGCGGCCCCGGAACCCGCCTCAAGCGTCAAGAGGGGCGCCTGTATTGCTATCTAGTTCGACATCGCCGCGAGGATGCCTGCAATCGCCGCGCCGCCGGGCGGCGGCTAGCGCCGGTGCTCCTCGCCCTGCGCCACCGTGCCAATCCTGGTGGGCGGCCAAAACCGGAAACACAGCTTCCCCCGAATGGCCTCCACCGGCACGAAGGGCGCCTTCTGCGCGCTCCGCTGATCCTCCGAGATCCGTTCCCACAGGTGGGAGTCATTGGAGTTGTTCCGGTTGTCGCCGAAGACCACCACATGGCCCTCGGGGACGACAACCTCCTCCGGTCGCGCCGCGGCCGGCACCCTCCCGCCCTCGGGCTCGCCGCCCTCCGTGGGGACGCCCTCTTCCCTTGCGGTGCCCCCCGGCATCTCGACCCGCTCCGTGGACGGCGGCTCCCCGGCCTGCTCTTCATCCCCCGGCTCCGGCAGGGGCCATTCGTACCGCGGTGGCTCCATGATATAGGGCTCGTCCACGGGCTCTCCGTTGCGGTAGAGCTCCCCGTCGCGGACGTGGAGACGGTCACCGGCGACGCCCACCACACGTTTGACGAAGACGGTGGGCTTGGGGCCGGGCGCCACCCACTCCGGGGCCTGGAACATGATGATCTCGCCGTTGCGCGGCGGACGCAGGTGGCGCACCAGCTTGTTGGACAGGATCCGATCGCCGATCTCGATGGTCGGCTCCATGGAGCCGGAGGGGACGACGTAGGCCTCGACCAGGAAGGGCCGGCCGACGCCCAGCATGAGCCCCTGGGGGATGAGAAAGGCCGCCACGGCCAGGGGCCAGAAGCGCCGCACTCGCCGGGCGCCGGTCCGCACCACCTCGGTGCCCCCCAGCAGGTCGTGAACGGCCCGCCGGTCCGGCCGCAGGGCTACGCGCAGGGGGTCGATGAGGGCCACCAGGCCGCCCACCGACAGGCCCACCACCGTGGCGGGCACCACAGGAAACCCACCGATTGAAGCCAGCCACCAGAACGCAATGCCCAGGTACACATAGGAAAAGTCGAACAACGCCTCGCCCAGCGTCCTGCGCAGTACGTGGCCGGCGTCCGGGAGGGCCCCGTCGGGCATCTGCACGCGGATGGCCGCCACCATCTTGCCCACGGTCTGTCCCCGACGGCGGGTCAGCTCGTATACATACACATACCACAGCACCGAGCAAAGCACATAGCCCGCCGCCAGGACCCAGGGCGGGACGCCCCGAGCGTTGAGGTAGGCCGTCGCCGCCAGGGCGGCGATCTCCACTACTCCCAGCAGACAGTGGTCGATGAGCTTGGCGCCCACGCGAAGCCCAAAGCCGGCCTGAACCGGCTCCTGAGCCGGGGCGGATACCGCGACGGACATGGGAACCTCCGGGTGGTGCGGGGGGTGATCGGCCCGGCCTGTGCGAGGACGGTGCGCGCCTGTCGATCGGGGCCCCTTGGCACCCTCGGACAGGCGCGGACGGGTGGCGTCCCGTGGGTAAGCGCGCCCTCGATGCGATGGCAACACATCCATGCGACCATGACGGCACGCGTCCTACGCGTCCCGCGCGATGGCAACGAGACACGTAGGCGGCCCAGTTGACTCAGCCCATAGGCTCGGTACGCCGGGGGGGGCCCGCGGCCCACCTGGTGAGCCGCGGCCGTCGCCACAGGACGCGGCCACACCACCCGTGAAACTCAACGCATCCGCAGCCCCGAAGGCCTCCCCGTGCCCGGCGGGCCGCCACGAGGAGGGTCCGGCCGGCCCGGCCTATGTCATTCCCAGCGCCAATCTCGCGCAGCGAGGTAGCGAGGAATCTCGCTGAATGGCGGGAGGTCCCTCGAGCTGCTCTCGGCGGGAGCGGACGTTCCCAAAACGACATTCCCGGCGAAGGCGGGGTTCTCGGCCGCACCTCCGGGCCGGTTCGCGACGCGGGGCGCAGTGCCGACATGCGAGGGGGCCGCGAGCGGAGCCCTACTGCTCCCCCAGCAGGAGACCCAGGCCCGCGGGCGAGGCCAGGAGCCCGTCAGAATCATGGCCCACATCGGGGACGATGACCAGTTCCTGGCGCTGCCGGATCTCGGGGCCGAAGGTGTGGCGGAGGTAGTTTTGGTACACGACCCCGCGCTCCAGCCGGTTCTCGCCCTGCAGCATGGCAGCGGGGCCGCGGGCCAGATAGCGGCCGCGCGGGTCGTTGTCGCGCTCACCGACGAGGTAGGTGACGCGCCGAAGCGGGTACTGCTCGACGATGGCCCCGGCGCCGACCCGGGCCACGTAAGGGTATCTGTCCAGGTGCTGCAGGCCGTAGCCGTAGTCGTCGTAGGTGACGAGCCCCAGAGGATCGGAGAGCCGGACGGCGACCGGGGCGAAGCTGTCGGTGGAGCCGGGGACGCGACGCTCGCGAGTGAAGTACAGGTAGGAGGAGGGTGCGGCGGCCACATAGCTGATGGAGATGCCCGCCGGACGCAGGACCTTGTCCTCGCCCCCACCGGCGGCGGCATAGCGGTTCACGAACTGCCCGCCCGCCGAGTGCCCCAGGAGGACCACCTCCCGCAGGTGGGGGAAAAGCCGTCGATCGGCCAGATCGCGCAGGAGGCCGTCGATGACCTCGAAGGAGCTGACCGAGCGGCCGAACCTGTCGGCCACGGACTGCCCGCCCCACGACCAATCCGACCAGCAGGGCGCGGTCCGCTCCAGGCGGTGAGCCACCGCATCCTCGGGCTCCAGGAACTGCGGCGCCAAGAGCAGCGTCCGAGCGCCACCATCGCCGTGCCGGCCGATGAGGTGCCGCACCTGAGCGAAGTACCTGTCGGCATCGCGGTTGATCCCATGGATCAGCACGATGGCCCGCGTCGTCCGCGCGGGCTCGGCGGCATTGCGGCTGCACGGCACCGTGTAGCGGCAGGCACCCCGGCTGATCTCCAGCCGGTCCGGACACACCGTGCGCACCGCGGCGGCGGAGGCGGCCGCGGCGCTCAGAACGGCCACAAGCAGGGCGAGAGCGAGACATCGCGCGCCAAAGCCGAAGGCGCGAGTGGATGAAGCCGACATAGCAAGACCTCTGACAGACCGACGTGCAACCGGAGGATGACTTACCCTTCCGGCGGATAGGTCAGCGCGTACTCATACTCCCTTTGCAGGTCAATATCATAGCCCAACTCGGGCGCGCAGTCACCCACTCCCACGGCCCTGCAGTCCAGCACCTGCTCCACGCGGGCGATGATCTGGGGCACCGTGAGGCGGTTGAGCAGGTACCGCAGCAGCAGCCTGAGGCCCAGGACGCCGGCCATGGCAAAGGGGCTCTTGCGGGCCTCGAAGACCCGCTCGATCAATGGCCTGATACGCACCAGCGTCTCGGGCTTCACCAGCGCCGCCCCGCCTATCATCCACCGACCGTCCCTGAGCCGGGTGAACTCCCGCGGCGTCCCGGGGAAACGCTCCATGAAGTCCGCACGCTCGATGGCCGGGATAGCGATATCCGCCTCCGGTGGCGCGGCATCCAGCAACGTCCTGAGGCCCGCTGCCGTGAGGTACGGCAGGTCCGTGGTCATCACCAGCAACCGCCCGGGCAATCGACCGTTCCCGTCTTCTCTGAGCCAGTCGATACCCCGGAAGATGTTCTCCGGCCCCGAGGCGCCCTCGGCCAGGACGGTATCCACCAGCCCCTCGGGCAGGGCCTGTGCCACCTCCGGGGGGCCGATGACCACGATCCGGCCGCCGTACCCCAGGTCCCTGATGGCGCCGATGTCGCGCTCCAGCAGGGTGCGGCCGCCCAGCTTGATCAGCGCCTTGACCTCGGCGCCAGCGAGCTCGGCAAAGTCCTTCTTGATGCGACCACCGGCCGGCAGGATAGCGTCCAGTCGGGGCGACTGCGACATGACCCTCGTGCGCTCCCCTCGCGGCGACTTCGCCCACGGAATTCCACTCGCCCGCTCGTGCGCGCCATGGATCGGTATTTGGACGCCGAGGCGTCCTAATCCTGCCCCGCGCGGGAAACAGCGGGAGCCGTCCCCCGGACCCTCAGTCACTCCCTCCGCGCTGCCTGATGAGCCGGGCCAGCTCGTAGTTGCCGCACCTGTCGGCGACGGCAAGTGGCGTGAGCCCCGGCTCGCCATTGGTCATCCTTGCGCTCGGGTCCGCCCCGGCGTCCAGCAGCAGGATCGCCAGGCGCCCCGAGCCCTTCTGAGCCGCCTCGTGCAGCGGCGTCCAGCCGTACCAGGCCTGAGCGTTCGCGTCGGCTCCCATCTCCAGCAACAGAGCCACGGTGTCCGGATTGCCGCGATGCACCGCCCAGTGCAGGGGCGTGTCCTTGTCATGGCAGACGGCGGAGACCCGCCTGTCGCCCGCCCTCAGTGAGAAGGTCAGCGGCACCTTGACCTCCTCGCCGTGGACGGGGCTGATTGCTCGGGCGTCACGACCACCGGGGTAGCGCTTCCAGGCCAGGGGATCGATCCGGGTGAACTCGGCCGCGCCCAGATGCGGCGAAGGCTCCGCTCCGCGCTCCAATAGCAGTGCCGTCGCCTTGGGGTCATTGGCCGCAATCGTGAGGTGCAGCGGCGTGACGCCGTACCGGCCGGGCGCGTTGATGTCCGCGCCACCGTCGAGCAGAGCGATAGCGACCTCGGGCTTTCCCGCCGCGAGGGCGTAATGCAGGGCGGTGAACCCGTCATCGTCGCGCAGGTCGATGGACACACCCTCACAGACCTCCGCAAGAACGCCGGCCACGTCGCCCGAGGCCGCGGCCTCGTGGATCGGCTGCATCCCGTGGGCAAATGTCGGAAGTGTCGACTGGAGGAGCAACAGGACGACGCCTATGTTCATCACCAATGCCTCCGGATACCCCGGTTTCTGGTTGTTCTCGGCGGTGGCCCGGGACCGGCACGCGTCGCTTTGGCCGGAATTCGGACCGCCGCAAATCGGGTGTTGACTCTCCCCTCGCGGGAGGGTCTATGGTGTCTGTCGCAAGCTTGCGAAACACAGTGCAGTACCGCAGGAGGCAGCCATGCTCAAGATCGGTGACTTCTCCAAGCTCAGCCGGGTGACGGTGAAGGCCCTCAGGCACTATGAGCGCCTGGGGCTCCTGAAGCCGGCCCACGTGGACCGGGGCACAGGCTACCGGTACTACTCGGCCGAGCAGCTCCCGAGCCTCAACCGTATCCTTGCCCTCAAGGACCTCGGGCTCGCTTTGGAGGAGATCGCCGAGCTTCTGCAGGGCGACCTGCCGGCGGAGCAGCTCCGCGGGATGCTGCGGATGAAACGCACGGAACTCAGGACACAGATCGAGACCGAGCAGGCGCGCCTGGCCCGGGTCGAGGCCCGCCTGCTGTGGATCGAAAAGGAGAGTCAGCCTCCCATGTATGACGTGATCCTCAAGCCGGTCCCCGAGCAGCGGGCCGCCTCGGTCCGTGAGACCATTGACGATCACCCGGCCGTCGGCGAGCTGTTTCACGATCTGGCGGCCTACCTGTGCCGGCGCGGGGTTGAAACGACCGCGCCGCCCATGTGCATCTACCACGACCCGGAATACCGGGCCCGGGACGTCGACGTGCAGGTGGCCTTTCCCGTTGGCGCACCCGTGGAAGAAGACGGCCGGATCACCAACGTCCTCCTGCCGCCCATCGAGCAGGCGGCCTGCCTGCTCCACAGCGGCCCCCATGACAGCATCGGCGAGGCCTATGGCGCCCTGATGGCCTGGATCGAGGCCAACGGCTACCGCCCCGCCGGTCCCTCGCGCCTGGTCTACATCCGCACACCGGAGGCCGACCCCGAGGCCGCGGTGCCCATGGTCGAGGTGCAGTTGCCCGTACAGAAGACGGACTGAGCCGCCCGGCGCGGCGGGGCTTCGCCAGATGGCGGGGCCCCGCCCTGTCCTCCGGCGGTATGTCATTTATCGCCATTTTGACGGCGTCCGCGGGTAACAGGTTGGTGACGATAGCCAAATGGGAACCAAAAGTGGGGTAAACGCCTGCGGGGAGTGAGGGGCCTGCCTGTGCGTCGAGAGGTGCGGCCGGAAACCCCACCTTCGCCGGGAATGTCATTGCCAGAGCGTCCGCTTCCGAAGGAGCAGCTCGAAGAATCTCCTGGCATTCAGCGAGATTCCTCGCTATCTCGCTGCGCGAGATGGACGCTCAGAATGACGCGTGAGCCGCAGGTGTACTTGGTCTAGCAGGTGAGGCTCTCGGAAGG
>CAZXDD010000151.1:0-13791 GCA_964639415.1 uncultured Armatimonadia bacterium | reverse complement strand
CGGCAGGTCCGCCGGGGCGGAGCCGGGCTTGTCCGGGCTCGCCTCCATCCTCACCGCAACCCCCACCGCTGCCGCAGGGGCCTCCACCAGCTCCGCGCCGCCGCCGTGGAGCGCGGCCGTCTCCGGCGTGAGTTGACGCACGCGCCCGGGGTCCACATCCGCCAGCGGCGCGGGCAACGGCCTGGGCTCGGTCCTCACCGCATGCCACCGAATGGAGTTCTCCATGGCCTCGAGCATCGCCTCGCGCCGTCCGGGCAGGCTCCGGGCCTCCACCGTCTTTGCGTACGTCTCCCGATACCGGGCGACGACCTGCGCCCTGGTGAAGGGAACCTCTCCCGCCGCGGCCAGCTTCTCCCACAGCATGATACAGGCCAGGTCCAGACTCATCCGCGCCTGCTCCACCCGAGCAAGCAGCTCCGGCGAATCGGCCACGGCCGCCACGGCGTCATCGAAGGTGCTCTGGCAACTCAGGAGCAGATCCGGGGTGAGGAATCTGTGCTGGGCCGTGGGGGCGTTCCAGGCCATCGCGCTGTCCATCGCGCGGGTGGCCTGCTCCAAGGCCGCCACGTAGGCACGGACAAACGGGGCCGCGGGGCCGTAGTGGCGGTCCGTAAGGGTCTCAATGAGGCCCGCGATGTCCCGGTCCGGGTCCCAGGCCAGCTTGGTCAGGAGCCAGGTCTGCAGGTCCGCCAGGCGGCGGGAGTCGTAGACACCGGGGGCATCGTGCTCGATGTAGCAGCCCTCCACACCCACGCGAGAGAACAGCCGGAAGTCTTCGGCCATCCGGCCGAGGTTGCCCATCGGCAGCGCGGGGCCGTAGGTGTTGGGGTAGTACCAGACCCATACGTGCCTGGCCGCCTGAGGCCAGGCGGTGAGATTGGCCTCGGTGTCGCGGTTGCTCTCATGGGTGATCGGGGCCGCGAAGTTGTCGTCGATGGGGGCGAAGATGATGACCACATTGTCCGGGAGCTTGATGCTCTTCGGCGGGGCCTCGCTTTGCCCCTTGCGGTAGGCCAGCGTGCTGATGAAGGCCTGCGGGTAACGGGCTTTGACGATGGGCCCCAGCTCGGCCAGATAGTCAAACAGCGGCGCCCCCGGGGTGCCTTCGTGCTCGACCAGGGCTTTGCAGGCCGGGCAGTCGCAGAAGGCGCCTTCCCAGTCCATGGCCGAGACCGAGTAGGTTCCGGCGGGGTTCTCCTCCCCGATGCGGGCCAGGATCGTCTCGGTGAGGAACTCGCGCAACTGCGGATTGGCAAAGCACAGTTGCCTGCCCCGCACCCGCTGCTCGCCGGCCAGGCTGAACCACTCCGGATGGGTCTCGAAGTGCTCCTCCGGCGGCACCCACTGGAACAGCGTGTGCACCAGCCAGCCTTCGGGAGGAAAGGCGAAGGCGTGGGAAGTGCCGCCATAGGCGGTGAGGTCGCCGGTGAACCTCAGGTCCGGGCCCTGCATGCGATTGCGGACCAGGAACTGCTGCAGCAAGACGCGGTCGGAGTTGTGACTGGTGTGGGTGGTCATGTCCCGCACCTGCAGGGCCGGAGCGCCGCGACGGTCCAAAGGGTCCACGCGCAGGGTTGGGCGGGTGGGAATGCTCTCGTCGCCGTACCAGGTGAGCCACAGGCAGCCCAGATCATCCTCCAGGAACGAGAAGACCGCATACAGAGTGCCCCGGGGCCTGCCGCCCACCAGCAGCAGGTCATCACCGACGGTGCGGATGATGTACTCCTCCGGTCCCAGCGCGGCCACGACCTCCTCCCCCAGCAGGTGCTCGGCCGCCTCCGAGGGGCCCACCAGGATGCGGGGCGCAGCGACCTGGGCTCCTTCCCGCAGGGTGGCGAACCGCGCTCCGCTGACCTTCTCCAGCAACGTTGCCAGCTCCGCCGCGGCGGTCTCCTCGGCCGCGATGGGCCCCCGAGGGAGGACGATCGCCGCCTGCGGCCGTCCTCCCTCGGCGAGGGTGAGGGCCTGCGCGGTCGAGGCGGCCAGCGCCACCAGCGCGATGGGGATCAGCTTCGGCATGGCACATCTCCTTCCGTGTTCGGTCCTCGCCTACAGGGCCTCCCAGGCCTCCCGCACCGCCCCGGCCTGCGCCACCCGCTGAGCCGCGAGCTCGGCCGGTGCCACCGCGATCTCCAGCGTCCTGCCCCCGTCGTAGCCGCGGTCGGAAAGCAGGCCCAGGAATGGGGCGAAGTCGATACAGCCCTCACCGGGGATGTAATGGTCCTTGCCGGCGGGGTCCACGTCGTGCAGATGAAGGGTCAGAAGCTTGCCGGAGTCCAGGGCGGTCCGTAGCTCGGAGAGCAGATCCAGGTGCGCCTGCTGCGAATGGCCGATGTCCATGCACAGGCCCACGTGGTCGCCCAGGCCTTCGATCATGGAGAGGATCGACTGCATGGTGGAGCCCGGCCGTCCACCGCCGCCGAGGTTCTCCACCGCCAACTGAACGCCCAGGTCAGCGGCGGTATCCGCCAGCGCCTGCAGCGACTCTCGCGACCTGCCCGGCACCGCCGCCCAGGCCTCGTCATCATTCCCGGCTCTGCCGCTGATGGGATGGATGATGATCTGGGGGATGCCGCAGGCGGCCATCAGCCTGAAGTAGCGGATGTTGTCCCGGATCGAGGCGAGGCGCTCCTGCTCGTCGGGCACATCCAGGAATCTCCCCAGCTCGGGGCTGTGTGCCGAGGGCACAGAGATACCGGCCTTTTCCAGGGCGTCACAGACGCCCTGCGGATCCGTCTCCCAGTCCATCACGATGGGTGCACGGTCCGCCGACAACTCAACGCGGCGGAAGCCCGCTGCGGCGATCAGGCGGATCGCGTCATCGGTGCTTGCTTTCTCGACGAGCCAACTGGACAGGGCATATGTGGACATAGCGGTTACCTTTCCGAAAGCTTGACCGGCGCAGGGCTCGGTTCGTCGCCGGAGGTGAGCTGCCCTGCCGGGCCTTTGGGGCAGGTCCCCTCCTATGCCGCAGGGAACTGCCGGGCGGCCGCACCCATCGCGGGAACCCAGCTTCCCAGGAGGTCCATCGATGATCCTCATCGCCAGCATGGCCCAGCCCGAGACCTACGCCCAGAGCGGCGGCGCGTGGCAGAACAAGATCCGCTTCGAGCAGATCACCGGCATGCCGGCTCTGATCATGCACTACAGCGAGGTCACTCCCCAGTTCGTGGAGCGCCACGGGTTCGGTGCCCTGTTCATCACCGGCTTTGGCTACGGCTGGGAGCTGGTGCCCGTCAAGGCGACCTACGGCATCAGCGATGTGCTTCACGAAGTGGACATCCCCATCCTGGGAGCATGCGGCGGGCACCAGCTCATCGGCTGGCTGTTCAATAACGACGTGCGGAAGCTGAAGACCTTCCACGAGCTGCCCATCCGCAAGTTGGGCCCCAGGGAGGCGGACCTGAACCCGGGCTATCACCCGGGCTACTACACCGAGGCGGGCGTGCAACCGGTGGAGATCGTGCAGCGGGACCCGATCTTCAAGGGCATGAAGAAGGTGTTCCGGGTGCCGGAGTCCCACTACTGCGAGGTCAAGACGCTGCCGCCCGACTTCATCCACCTGGCCCGCAATGACAACTGCGAGCTGCAGTGCTTCCGCCACAGGGACAAGCCCCTGTACGGCGCACAGTTCCACGCCGAGACCTGGACGGACTACTACGACGACGGGAAGCAGTTCATCACCAACTTCTTCCGCATCGCGGGGCTGGTGGGTTAAGCGCCGCGGCCGCTATCTGCCGCAGATCACTTCTGCGCCGCAGAGCGACGGCCGTCTGGACGGCGTCCGCGGGACGGTCCGGTCCAGACGGCCACAGGCGGCCCGGTCCGCGCCCTGTGTCCCATCGGCCGATCAGGGCCGGAAGAAGGTGCCCTCGATGGTGCACTCCTTGCCACCGCTGTTATGGTAGTAGACGGCGAATACCAGCCCCGGCTCTATCTCCAGGGCCACGGCGTAGCCCAGGTCTCCGTGGCCGCCGTCGTCGCGCAGGACGATCTCGTTGTCGATGTCCCAGGTCTTCCCCTCATCGCCGCTGACGCAGGCCCTGATCCCCCAGGGCAGGCGTCGGTGGCCGTAGAGCGCTACCAGGCGGCCGTCCTGCAGCTTCAGGACGAAGGGCGGACAGCCCCACAGCGGGGTGCGTGTGGGGAGGCCGAAGCTGCGGCCCCCATCCTCCGAGCGGTTCTGGTACAGGTACCCATCCATGTCCACGCGGTGCAACACCAGCCACCCGTCTTCTCCCAGCGGCATGGCGTAGGGCTCATCCCAGAACGGCCGCACCCACGGCTGATGGTACGGCAGGGACATGGCCACCGTGGCCATCACCTCCCACGTCCGGCCCAGGTCCGCGGAGGTGGCGATCTGCACGTGGTTGATGCCCATCTTCGTGGTGATTCCACACCAGTAGATGCGGCCGTCCGGCAGTTCCCCGGGGCCGTGGGGCGAGAAGCCCGGGGCCAGTGTGGGCTCGTCCCAGGTCTTCCCGCCATCGGTCGAGCGCATCACCCGGGCGCCGCGGGAGTGCATGGAGACCAGCAGGGCTCCATCGGAGTGCTGGAGGATGCCGGGATCGCGTTCGTCGCTCTGGGGATCATCGTAGATGGTCTCCCGCGGCCCCCAGGTACGGCCACCGTCGGTGGAGCGCCACATTGCCACGCTACCCGACGGATCGATGTGGGCCGTGCCGGCCCGGGCGACCACGGCCAGGCTGCCGTCTGCCAGGCGTGCCAGGCCCGGAAACGCGAAGTGCCTGCCCTCCTCTTGGCCGATCATCACGTGGTCGGTGGCGACCCTGGCCTGCACCGTGCCTGTCACCACCGGGACGAACTTGATGTAGTCCAGGTACACCGCCACCCCCAGGCTCTGGATGACGATCTTCTCCCCATCCAGGGGCACCTCGCGCCGAAAGCAGTACTCCCAGTCACTGTGCACCGTTTTGGTCCCGCGAGGGGAGGTGATGACGTTGAACTGCTCCTCGCCGGCAAGCTTCATCCCCATGCTGACGGGAGAGTCGGTGGCCCGGCTGCCGACGTAGATGTCGTATATCCCGGTCAGTTGCGGATCGTAGGTGATCTGGGGCGGGTCGCCCACGGCGTTCAGAAGCGGCGAGGGCCAGTCCTGGGTGCGCAGGACCCACTTGTCCGGCTCTCGCCTGTCCACAAGCACCGCTCCGGCGGGTTCGCAGTGCTGGAAGTCCTCGCGCACGATGGGGTCGCCGTGCCGGGCATGTAGCGGGAGCTGTTTGTGTACATAGCCTCCGCTCTGAGCCATGGCCAGGGAAAGCGGCAGGGCCCAAAGAAGCAGGTGAGGTGTCATGCCAGACCTCCGGGTGGAAGGGGTAGATGCGACGGTAGGTTTCGGCCCTGTGGGCGGCGAGACCTGTGCGCGGGGAGGCCAATCGGTGTGAAGGGCGAAATGACTGCCCTGCCAACGCCACCGTGGAGCGCCGTGGCAAGACGGGCCTGCTGTGTGCCTGCATGGCCGTCGCCGGTGGGTTGTCTGACTGTCCGCCGGAGGCGAGAAAACGCTCTCAGGCGGTGGCAGGCGGACGGGGCATCCGCGCTCATCAGACCGCAAGCGCCCGGCTCGGCCGGCGCGACGGATGAAAGGATGATCGTCGCATGAGGCTATGGCTGACTATGCTGTGCACTCTCTGTGTGCTGTCCTTCGGCGCCTGGGCCCAGGATACGGGCCCCGTGACAATCGGCGGAGTGCAGTACGGTACAATCGACCCGGGGGAGCCGTTCGAGGAGCGTCCGTTGCCTGAGCAGGACTGGGAGCCACCGTCGCCCACCGCAGCCGAGCAGACCGCCGGGATGATGGCCTACGTCACCCCCGATCCGGGGGACTACAAGCCCGCGAGGCTCCCGAAGCCCCAGGAGCGTGTGGATCATCTCTCGACATTCATGACCCCGGGCGAGGACGAGCCCGTGGCCTTTGGCGTGCACGCCCTGGCCGACCTGGCGGGGCTGTGGGTGACCGTGGACCCGGGCGATGCGCCGGTGACGGTGGACATTCGCCACGAGCACTTCTGGCCCCAGCGCACCGGATGGCGCTCGCGGGAGTGGTACATGACTCCCGAGCTGCTGCTTCCGTGCAGTGCGGGCAAGAAGATGATCCCCACCCAGCGCGGCGTGCTGCAGGAGGTAGCCTTCGATGTGGCCGCCGGGGAAACGGCGGCGTTCTGGCTGACCTTGACGGCCGCTGCCGAGGCCAGACCGGGGATCTACGAGGCCACGGTGCGCGTGGGCGCCTCCGGCCGCGAGGCGCTGGTGCTGCCCCTGAGGGTGGAGGTCTTGCCCTTCTCGCTGCAGCGCCCGGACGACAAGTTCTGGCTCCTGTACTGCGACCAGGGGCGCTGGAACACCATGAGCGATGCGCAGGTTGAGGCCGAGCTGCGAGACTTCTCGCGCCACGGGATCACAGGCCTCGTCGAGATGCGTCTGGGAAGCCCGGACATCTCGGGCATTGCCGAGGGCAAGGTGAGCTTCGACGCCGGCCCGTACCGGAAGCTTTCCGCTCAGTGCGAAGCGGCCGGGCTGCCCGGGCCACACGTGTGCTCCTTCGGCGGCTGGCCGCAGAGGGTCCGGGAAGCCCTCAACCTGGACGTGGACCTGGCCAAGGACACCTGGCCCAGAGAGCTGTGCGAGGGTGTGGAAGCCGTGGCGCGGGCCGCCGTCGAGGCCACTGCGGACGCCCCGCAGAAGTGGTACTTCTACGGCGTGGACGAGCCCTCCGGTGACAACACCTATGCCATCCAGGAGTACCAGTGCTGGCGGCGCGGCGGCGCCGAGACCTATGCCACCTTCTACAACCTGGGGTTCCTGGAGAAGGCCGCGGAGTTCCTAACTGCCCCGTGCTTCGTGGTGGGTCTTGTCAGCTCCGAGGGCACGGCGGAGGCGGCCCGGGAGGCCTGCGAGGAGACGGGCGCCGAATTCTGGTGGTACGGCACGGGGTCGTACGTGAATCCGTTCCCGCAAGAGGGCTACATGTTCCACAACCGCTATGGGGCGGGGTACCTGTTCTGGAAGACGGGCGCCCGGGCCTCGGTGGCGTGGACGTTCTGCCGGCCGCACGAGGACGTGTTCAACGACTTCGACGGCTCCAAGGTGAACCCCGGGGAGCCTAAGGAGCAGAACACCGTCTACCCGCACCTGCTCAGACCCGACGACTGGAGCACCTACCAGGGCGCGATCCCGACCTTGGCCTGGGAGTCGATGCGGGAGGGCGTTGACGACTATCGGTACATGCACACCCTCACGACGCTGATCGCCCGGGCCGAGGCCTCCGAGAGCGCGGCGGTGAAGGCCGAGGGCGCCCGGGCCCGGCAGATGCTGGACGATCTGGTGGAGGCCATTCCGTGGGCCAATCCCATGGGCGGCGTTGCTTTCGAGACCGTGCGGATGCAGCAGGTCCGGCGTGCCCTGGCCGACCTGATCGTGGGCCTGCAGGCTTCTTTGGATGGTCGGGCGCTTTCCGCCCCGACCCGGCCGGTGGCGGACTTCACTCTCCGGCTCAGCACCGTGGCTCCACGGCTGGCTGAAGAGGCGCTACCGGTGATCCCCGTCATGCCGACGCCCATCGCGCCCGACATCGACGGCCGCCTGGACGACATCTCGTGGTCCGGCGCGGCGGTCGCCGACGGCTTCACCTACGCCCACAACGGGCAAAGAGCCGCCGTCCCCACCGAGGCCCGCATCCTGTGCGACGAGAACGCCCTGTACGTGGCCTTCGACTGCGCCGAGCCTGCGATGGACAAGCTGGTGGCCAAGCAGACCGGGCGCGACACCGATATGGTCTGGCTCGACGACGGCATCGAGTTCTTCGTCGCCGGCGCCGACCGCTCCCGCTACGCCCATGTCATCGTCAACACCAATGGCTCGGTCTACGATGAAGCCGGCCAGGACCCGTCATGGAACGCGAAGCTACAGGTCGGGGTGGACAAGCGCGCCGACGGCTGGAGCGTGGAGCTGGCCATCCCCTGGACCGACCTGGCCGCCGCGGGTGTGGAGCGCTCCGCCGCGATGTCGGTGAACTTCTGTCGCAGCCGCTTCGCGGTGGCCGGTGTACATCCGCACACCGCCTGGTCCTGCCCGTACGGCGGCTTCCACACCCCCGACCGCTTCGGCACCGCGCTGCTGCAGGTCGGCCCCATCGCCCTGGCCGGGCTCCACGTCCCGACGCTGTGGGGCAGGCAGAACGTGCAGCTCAGTCTGCGCAACCTCACCGGCAAGAGCACGACCGCCCTTGTCCGGCTCCGCGGCCGGAGCGGCGAGAGCGTGCGGATCGCGCCCGGCGCCACCGCCGAGGTCTCCCTCCCGGTGAACCTGCAGCGCGCCGGGAAGCAGACGCTCACGCTCTCCTGGGGCCCCGAGGGCGGCAAGATGCAGGAGACACGCCTGCTGGTGAAGGTGCCCAAGCCCCTGGAGCTGGCCGCCTCGGGAGGCTTCGCCACGGCCGGCTCAACCGTGGACATGCCCGTGGTTGTCAATGCCGTTCCGAGCCGGGGCGAGGACTACCGCGTCTGGGCCGAGCTCGCCACGGCCCAGGGATCGCGGACGGTGAGCCTGCCCGCCCAGGCCGGGGAGCAGAGCAGGGTCGCCCTCTCCACCGGCGACCGCGTAGGGGTGTCCATCTGGCTGGTGAACGCCGCGGGCGAGCCGCTGGCCCCGGCGCTGGAGACGAGTCTGTTCGCGCTGTCGGGGTAACTCCCGCGCCGCGGGGGGAGACACACAGGGCGGCCCGCAATGGGCCGCCCTGCAGCGTTCTGGTGATACGGCGTGAGCGTCTCGCCCAACGAACGCCTCGGACGTCCGGCAGGCGTCGCGATCCATGATAGCGGGCTGCAGCAAATGCCGGTAGCGGCGGGCGAAACGGACGAAGCCCTCTGTGAGGTCGCCGTCAGTGGGCAGTGTCGGTGGGGCCCAGGATCGGAAGCGCCGGCTCAGTCCGCCGCGTCTTCCGCCGCGCGCCGCAGGACGCGCTCGACTCTCAGCAGCAGCTCGTCGGGCCGGATGGGCTTCTCGATGTAGTCGTCGCAGCCCGCCTCCAGGGCCCGCACCGCGTGCTCGGGGCCGTCCTGCGCGGTGACCATGATACAGGGGGAGGTGGAGAAGCCACGGAGATCGCTGAGGAACTCGGGGCCCTCGGTGTCGGGGAGCATCCAGTCCAGCAGGATGAGGTCGATGGCCTCGCTGCGGGCGAGCTGCAGGCCCTCGGCGCCATCATAGGCGGTGACAACATCGTACCCTGAGCCTGTGAGCAGATGCGCCAGGCTCTTGGCGACGCTGTGGTTGTCCTCCACCAGGAGGATCCTGGGGTTCCGCAACACGGGCCTCTCCCATGGCAGTGCCGTCACCCGGCGCGGCACAGTGGATCGCCCGGCCCGAGCCGACGTCCGGGCGTCCGACGATGAGACGGGAGACGAGGGGTACGAGCCTTCAGTTCCCAATCACGTCTGCCCGCACCAGGTTGTGCTCGATGGTCAACTCGTCCCCGGTGTAGAGCCTGGATCGGACAATGCCCAGGCCGGCCTTGTACCACACCTGCTGGCGACTGGGTGGGCTGTAGTAAGTGTCGGTCTGCTCAACCAGCAGACAGTCATCGTAGCTGCCTGCGGGCACATCCACATGCTCGGTGGTGCTGAGTATCTCGGAGCTGATCTGTGCGTCATCCGGGTCGACCCAGGTGGTGCCCGCTGTCAGTCGGGCATCCAGCAGGTTCATCGGCACCGTGCCCACGCTCTCATGGCGCATCAGCCCGTCCGGATCGTGCCTCACGTACATATAGCCGGGCGGGTCCAGAGGATCGGAGCCCTTGGTGAGCACCTCGAACCAGGGCACGCCGCCGATCGGCGCCTGGCGCGAGACGGTGAGCGTCATCGTGATCGGCTCGCCGGCCCTGGTGGCTGCGTTGGGAGTGACCTCGGTGCCCGTGTACTCCCAGTGATTGCCGATAGTCAAGGGCCAATAGGATGCCGTGGGAAGGACCGGCATCGCGGCTACTTCGACGGTGACCGCATTGCTTTCGACCCCGTTGTAGGACGCGGATACCCGAGCGGTGCCGGGCGCGGCGGCCGTCACCACTCCCCCGTCGGAGACCGTCGCCACTCCCGGCGCCGACGACGTCCAGGCCGCCAGTGTGGTGACGGTCGACTGGGTCTGGTCGTCGTGGGTCGCCACCGCCTGCAGCGCCACGATGTCGCCGGCCCTTGCATCAAGCTCCGTGGGTGACAGGGCAATCGACACCACCCGTGCCAGCGCGTCGTCGAGGCTTCCACAGCCACTGATGTAGAGAACAGCGAGGGCCACGAACACCAATAGGAGCGGCGTCCGCCGCGTTGGCTTCCGGATTGGGGCCATGCGTTGTCCTATCCACCAAGCTTCAGGATGATCCCATCGCGCGCTCATTCTACATCAAGGGGCCTCTGGGCGCAACCCGAACCGGCCTCGTCCGGGCAATCCAGGCCCTCCTCAGTGGCATCCTCGTCGCCGATGGGGAGGATCACGGGCACGACCATAGGTCGGCGGCCGGTGAGAGCCCCGATTCGCTTGCCCACGGAGGACCGCATCTTGTCGTACAGAAGCTCCGGGTCGACGGTGTCATCGTCGGCCAGGCGCTCGTAGGTGGCGAGCACCTCTTCCTTGAGATCATCGATGATGTCCTGGGCCGCGGACATGTACACGAAGCCGCGGGAGTAGATCTCCGGCCCTCCGACGACTTCCATGGTGTCACGGTCCAGGGCCAACACCGGCAGGACGATGCCGTCCTCGGCCAGGCTCTGTCGGTCGGCCAGCACAACGTCTCCCACGTCCCCAACTCCGAGCCCGTCCACATTGAGCTCGCCTCCGGGGACGTCGGCGACGCGCTTGGCCACGCGGTTTCTGAACTCCACCACGGCCCCGGGCTCCATGAGAATGCTGTGGTCCCTGGGGATGCCCATGGACTCGGCGAGGTCGCGGAACAGCACCAGGTGGCGATAGTCGCCGTGCACGGGCATCACGTACTCGGGCTGCACCAGGCTGAGCATCAGCCGTAGCTCCTCACGGTTGCCGTGTCCGGAGACGTGAACGCCTTCGTCGCGGCCATAGATGACCCGTGCACCCTTGCGGAACAAGTTGTCCACGGTCCTGAGGATCGCACTCTCGTTGCCCGGGATGGCGCTGGCGGAGATGACGACGGTGTCTCCCTCCCCTGCCTCGAGCCACTTGTGGTCGCCGATGGCGATGCGGGTGAGCGCCGAGAACGGCTCGCCCTGGCTGCCGGCGGCGAGGATGGTCACCTCATCCGGCGGTAGTTCGTTCACCACATCCACGGGAATCTCGCTGCCCGGAGGGATGTCCAGATAGCCCAGGCGCACGGCTGTCTGGATGTTCCGCGTCATGCTGCGACCGGCCACCGCCACTCGGCGCCCGGTGCGCGCCGAGTGCTGAAAGACCTGCTCGATGCGGGCGATGTGGGAGGCAAAACAGGTCACATAGATCCGGCCCCGGGCGCCAGCGAAGATGCGCTCGAAGACCTCACCCACCTGTGTCTCCGAACCGGCGAACCCCGGCCGCTCCACATTCGTGGAGTCGGACAGGAGCAGGATCGGGCGCCGACTGCCAAACTCGGCCAGCTTGGCGAAGTCCGTCTGCACCCCGTCCAGCGGGGTGGTATCGAACTTGTAGTCTCCGGAGTGCACCACCAGGCCCTGCTCGGTGTGGATCCCAAGGGCCACTCCGTCGCGCACCGAGTGGTGCACCCGCACCAGCTCCACCTGGAAGCTCCCCGCCGATATGGTGCTTCCTGCCTCCACGGTGATCAACTCCGTCCCTTCCATGGGACGGAACTCACTCAAGCGGTTCTCGAGGAACCCCAGGGTCAGCGGGGTACCCCAGACACGGGCGGGCATCTGCTCCAGAAGGAACGGCAGGGCGCCGATGTGGTCCTCATGCCCATGGGTCAGGACCACTCCGACGACCCTATCGGCATTTTCGAACACGTAGCTCATGTCGGGGATGATGACATCCACCCCCGGCCGGTCGGCGTCGGGGAACATCAGGCCGCAGTCCACGATGAGCAGCTCATCGTTTTGCTCGAACACCGTCATGTTCTTGCCGATGCTGCCGACGCCGCCTAGTGAAATGACTCGAAGAGGGGAACCGCCATGCTGGGAGAAGCTCATTTTCCTTGGTCCATACCTCGCTGTGTGGCTCAACACATCGCTCTAGGGCCACGCTCGCAGTAGCTGTGTCTGTCGGCCGCAGCGCCGGGACAGGCCGGGCCGCAGGCCGGTGGAGCTCCGCGGCCCGGCGCGGCACGGCCACGGGAGGTTGGCACGGCGGAACCATCGACGGCCAAGACCGGCACACAGCTCAGACGTGGTGGCCGTGCATGCTCAGCGCGTCACGGATGAAGCCCTCCAGCCGCGCCATATCTGCTACCAGCTCGGGCCGCAGGCTCTGCTGGTGCAGTGCGGCCGCAGGATGGTACAGAGGGACGAAGAGCTTCCCGTAGAGATAACGGGGTTTGCCGTGCTCGCGACCAATGGAGGCGTTGGGATCGATGAGCGCCTGGAGCGCCGGTCGGCCCAGGGTGCACACCACCTTCGGGTTGATGGCGGCGATCTGACCGAAGAGGAAGTCGCGACAGGCGCCTACCTCCTCCGGCAGAGGGTCGCGATTACCGGGAGGTCGGCACTTGACGATATTGGTGATAAACACGTCCTGCCGCTGTAGGCCCGCTCTTGTGAGCAGTTCATCCAGGAGCTGTCCGGCCGGTCCCACGAATGGCCGCCCCTGCAGGTCTTCCTGTGCGCCGGGCCCTTCGCCGATCAGCATGATCGGCGCCTGCGGATCGCCTTCGCCGGGCACCGCCAGCGTGCGCTTCTCGTGGAGAGCGCAACGCCGACACTGCCGGATTTCGGCGGCAATCTCGTCCAGCATCGCCATGCTCCGACGGGCTTTGTCGATCGCTGGTGTGGCCGGCCGTGGCACGGGCCTTGCCCGGTGTCGCCGACCGGCTCGCACGTGCCGGTGGGTGGGCCGCAGTCGCGCTCGTGGCGTACCAACGGCGGGAACGGCCTGCGTACGGACACCTGCGTGCACGGGGCCGTCGTGGCTCGCGGGTCCTAAGTCCCGGCGATCCCCAGGGCCTCGCAGACCTGCCGGATCTGCGCCCGATCCTTCTCGCTCGCCGGCACCACGGGGAGGCGCGACGGGCCCACCGGGAAACCACAGACCTCCAGGCCGTACTTAACGCAGGCGGGATTACCCGAGGACAGGAAACAGGCCTCGAACATGTCCAGGAGCTTGTAGTGCAGGTGCCAGGCACGCCTGGTGTCTTTGGCGTGGAAGGCGTGTATCATGTCGGCCATGTCCGGACCCACCAGGTGCGAGACGACGCTGATAACACCGACGCAGCCCACGGAGAGCATGGGCAAGGTGACGGCGTCCTCCCCGGAGTAGACGTCCAGGGATTCGGGCTTGCCCGCGCAGATCCGGCTGATCTGGGTCATGTCGCCGGAGGCTTCCTTCAGTCCGACGACGTTGGGCAGATCGCGGGCCAGGCGCAGGACGGTGTCGGTCTCGATGTTCTTGCCCGTCCTGCCGGGAACGTTGTACAGCACCACCGGCAGATCGGTGGCCTGGCTGCAGGCCCGGAAGTGCTGGTAGAGCCCTTCTTGGGAGGGTTTGTTGTAGTACGGCCCCACGAGCATCACGCCGTCAAGAATGCCCAGCTCGGAGGCGGCGCGGGTGAGCTCGATGAGATCGGAAGAGCACACGTCTGAACTCCAGTCACGAGATTCCATC
>CAZXDD010000150.1:5526-13808 GCA_964639415.1 uncultured Armatimonadia bacterium | reverse complement strand
GATAATGAGCGGTGACTGGAGTTCAGACGTGTGCTCTTCCGATCTGGGAACGGGCTATCTGGACTTCATCAAGGCCCTCGGCTTCTCCGGCAGCAGCAACTCCAGCGCCAAGGGCTCCTCGAGCCGAGACAACAAGATGAGCGCCCGCATGACCGTCCGCATCGTCCAGATCACCGATGCCGGCAACTTCGTGGTCGAGGGCGAGCGCACCGTGGTGGTCAACAAGGACCACGAGACCATCAAGATCCGCGGCGAGGTCCGTCCCAGGGACATCACCCCGGACAACGCGGTGTACTCCTACAACCTGGCCAACGTGCAGATCGACTATCTGGGTACCGACCCGCAGAAGCCGGGACGCAAGGCGGGCATCATCACCCAGATCCTGAACTTCCTGTTCTAGGAGGGCGCCCGCGAGGCCCCGCCCCCCTGCCCGCCGGCGACGGAGCGTCCCGGAGACCGGGGCGCGTCGGGCGCAGGGACAGCAGACGCACGTAGCAGACAGCAGCCGAACGGAGGCCACCTATGCCATCAACTCGCACCCCACGTCTTCGACCGACGTGCCGGGCCGCGGCTCTCGCTCTGACGGTCCTCGCGGGCACCACCGGCTTTGCCGCCCAGTCGGGACAGGTCAGAATCAAGGACATCGCCACGGTCGTCGGGTCGACGGGGCAGAAGGTCATGGGCTACGGACTGGTGGTCGGCCTCGAGGGCACCGGAGATTCACGTCGCTCCATCGTGACCCAGCAGGCGATGGCCAACATGCTCGAGAACTTCGACCTGAAGGTGAACACGGCGGACCTGACGATCCAGAACGTGGCCGCCGTCATGGTCACGGCCACCTTGCCCTCCAGTGCGCGAGTGGGCGACCGCATCGACGTGACGGTGGCCTCGATGGGAGATGCCACCAGCATCTACGGAGGCATCCTGCTCCCCACGCCGCTGAAGGCCAATGACGCCGATGTCTACGTGCTGGCCCAGGGCGCCGTGTCCATCGGTGGCTTCTCCGCCTCCGGCGGGGGTCAGAAGACCGACAAGGGCCATCCGGTAACCGGCATTGCCGTGAACTCCGGTGATGTGATCAAGTCGGTTCCGCCTTCCCTGGCTCCCGATCAGGTGAACCTGAGCCTCAGACAGCCGGACTTCACCACGGCCATGCGCATCGCCACCGCGATCAACACGCACCTGGGCTCCAGCGCGGCCAGGGCCGTGGCGGCGGAGAGCGTGGATGTAGTGGTGCCCGAGGGTCGCCGGGGCGACATCGTCACCTTCATCGCCGACATCGAGGCCCTGAGGGTGCAGGGCGACACCCCGGCCCGGATCGTGGTGAATGAGCGCACCGGCACCGTGATCATCGGCGGCGACGTGCGGATCCTCCCCGTGGCCATCGCCCATGGGAGTCTGACCATCACCGTGAGCCGGCAGTACGACGTGTCGCAGCCGGCACCCTTCACCGGCGGCACCGCCCTGGTCCGCCCGGGTGTGACGCTGGGCGACGCGGGGACCGGCGAGCCACCGTTGGCGGCCCCTCAGGTGGCGCCACAGACAGGCACCGAGCCCACACCAAAGGCCGCGGAGGCGCAGGACGGGCAGTCGGAGCAGGCCCCGGCCGCGACCGCCCGCGGTCCCCAGGAGAAGCCCGCCGGACCGTTGCCCGGGGGGCCGGGAGGCGACCGCGATCGCGGACGGCCCGAGCAGCCACAGTCGGGGGCGCGAACCGTGGTCACACCCAGGACCGAGCTCACGGTTGACGAGCAGCCCGCGTCGCTGATCGAGATCTCGGCCCAGACCCGCCTCGGAGACCTGGTGGACGCCCTCAACGCACTCGGCGTCAAGCCCAGAGACCTCATCGCCATCCTGCAGGCACTGAAGACCGCAAATGCCCTGCAGGCCGAGCTCGTGCTGATGTAGGGCACGGATAGACCAGACGGCGCGAGACTACGTCCAGTTGGGAGGGATGCCCGTGCGAATCGGATCGGGACCCGTGCCGAACTCGGGGGAAGGCGGGAACGCCACGGAGGCGGCCGGCGCCAAGGCGCTGGCACTGCGCAAGGCCGCACAGGACTTCGAGGCCATCTTCATCAAGCAACTGCTCTCCGGTGCACGCAACGGCATCCCGGGTGAGAGCCTGTTTGGCCCCGATGTTGCATCAGACATCATGTGGAACATGCAGGACCAGTCGCTGGCCCAGTCCATTGCCAGATCCCGGGGCATCGGACTGGCGAGGGTCATCGAGCAGCAACTGGGCGACAGCCTGAAGAACCGAGCCACCGCCGCCCCCGAAGACGGCGCGGCTGAGGGGACCGACTCATGAAAGCGATCTTGCACAGCACCGACTACTCGCCCAGGCAGGTCACGAACCGTGGCGGCGGTCGCCCGGCGGACGGGGAGACCGTCCGCCGCTCGGTGGAGGGTTGCAGCGCCATTCTCTCCGTTGGGGCGCAGCTTCACCTCGAGGCCCGCCGCGTCTATCAGGCCACGGCCCAGGAGCGCGCCGAGAGAGTCGATCACCTGCGACAACAGGTGCAGGCCGGGAGCTACAGGATCGACACCGCCGGACTGTGTGACTCCTTACTGGCCATCTCCCAAGAGGGGAGCAATAGCTGATGATGAACTCCGCTCAGGTTCGGCAGACCTTGCCCACACACGACAAGGCGACGTCTCTCACCGCCCTGCACTCGCTGCTGGCGGAGGCCGACGAGTACGGCCGCCTCAGCGTCATGCTGCGTGCCGCGCGCAGGTTGTTCGCGGAGGACTCACACGCGGAGGCCCAGGCCTCCTGCGAGGGCGTCCTGCAGATGGCCAGAGAACTCGAGCAGCGTGCGGTGCAAAGGCGGCAGCTCTGCGACGCCAAGGGCGCCTCGAGAAGCGCCGAGGACGCCGGCGACCTGGAGTTCGAGAGCGCCTGTGCGGACCTGCTCAACGCTCAGCTTCGGACCCGCGGCGAGTTGGTGGCGACGATGGAGCTGCTGTCCGACATGCGCGGCCACACCGCGGCCTTCCGGAATCTTCTCATCGGGAACGGCTCAGCGACGTATGATCGCAACGGTCAGACGCTGGACGCGGGAGGTCAGTAGCCATGGCTCTCTCCACGCTGCAGATCGCCAAGACGGCGATCCTGGCCCGGCAGGCCGAGATCGACCTCATCTCGAACAACGTTGCCAACGTCAACACGGTGGGCTATGCCAAGAGGCGTGCGGTCTTGAGCACCATCGCCGGGGCACAGAACTCCACCTACTCAGCCATCGGCCAGGGCGTGTCGCTGTCGGCCATCCAGCGCCTGGGGGACAAGCTCCTCGACGCACAGATCGACGTCGAGACAGGGCAGTTGGGGCAGGAGCTGACGTTCGCCAGGAGCCTGGCGGAGATCGAGACGATCGTCGGCACCAGCTCGGGGACGGGGTTCACCAATGCCCTCAACAAGCTCTTCGACAGCTTCAGCGATCTGGCGGCCGATCCTTCGGCCGACACCCCTCGCCACGCGGTGATCGCCGCGGGCGAGGCCCTCTGCGATGAGGTACGCCAGGTCCGCGAACAGCTCCTGAGCGCTCTGTCGCAAAACGACGCGCAGCTCACACAGCTCGTTGCCGACGTCAACTCGCTGGCGGAGCAGGTGGCGGCCCTAAACCGCAGCGTCGGTGCCGGCGGGGGCCCGGAGAGGGCTCCGGACCTCGCCGAGCAGAGGGCCAACGCCGTCACTGAGCTGGCCAGACTGGCCGGGGCCGTCAGCAGCACCCGGCCGGACGGCACCGTCGACGTCTACATCGGGGGGCACCTCCTGGTGCAGGGGGATCTGGCGCTGGGTCTGACCACCCTGCCCGACGGCGGGTCACCGCCGATGATGACGGTGCAGTTCAAGGGCAACACCCCTCCCGAGGCGTTGGGGGGCGAGCTGCAGGGCACTTTGGACGCGCGAGACCGGGCCATCAAGCCGGCACTGGGTGCGCTCAACGGCTTCGTCTCCGATGTGGCGGACGCCATCAACGGCCTGCACAGCACCGGCTATGCCCTGGACGGGACCACCACGGGACTGAACCTGTTTACCTACACGCCGGGAGACGAGGCGGGGACGTTCGCGCTCAGCGCGCCCATCGTGGCCGACCCCAGTCTGATTGCTGCGGCCGATGCCGCCGGACAGCCCGGCAATGGTGGGATCGCTCTGGCCCTCGAGGCCCTGCGCACCGAGCCGGCCCCGGGTCACACCTACTCGCTGATGACCGAGCACTCCGACTATGTGGCGACGCTCGGGGTGCAGGTGGCTTCGGCGGAAGCCAGAGCCGACGCCCGGCAGACGGTGGTCGACACGCTGGAGAACCGGCGACAGCAGTTGTCCGGCGTCTCCCTGGACGAGGAGGCGGTCTACCTCACTGAGGCCCAGACCGCGTACAACGCCGCCTCCAGGATCGTGCAGATCGCCATCGAGATGATGGACACCATCCTCGCTCTGGGCAGGTAGCGGGCGGCACGGCAGGCTCGCGGCCATCGCGACGGAGCAGACACAGACCGCTGGAGTATGTCATGCGAATCGGGACCAACGCCTTCTTCCGGCATATCACGCAGACCGTGAACCAGTCCGAGACCGATCTGGGCAGGCTCACGGTGAAACTCAGCAGCGGCAAGCGTATCCAGTACGCCTCGGAAGACCCGCTGGGCAGCCAGATCATCAGTCGGGCCAAGACCACCGCGGCCTCGGCGCAGGCCCGGGTCCGCACCCTGCAGCAGGGCGTGCGCCTGTGCCTGCAGACCGACGTGGCCCTGGCAAGCATCGCCGGCTGGCTGCAGGAGGCCACCGAACTGGCCTCCTCGGCCACGCAGTCCATCGGGGCCACGGAGGCCGTGCGTCAGACCGCCGCCGCTTCGATCCGCTCGGCGCGTGACGCCATGCTTCAGGCCGCCAACTCCATGTCCGGCGATCGCTATCTGCTCTCCGGGTATCAGGACCGCACCGAGCCCTTCCAGGAGGTGGCCGGGGTTGTCGTCTACAACGGCGATTCCGGTCAGCTCACGGCCCCGCTGGGTTCCGGTCGCACCGTACCCATCGCCATCGCCGGCGACAGGGTGTTCAACTTCGACGGCGGCGTGCCCGGCATCGGCAATGCGTTCCAGGTACTGGACGACCTCGCCACCGCCATCGAGACCGGAGACATCCCCACGGCGCGGAACCTCACCGACAATGTCAGTGCCCTGTTCTCCCACGTCACAACGCTGCGCGGTAGCATCGGCACGTACCAGGTGAGGCTCGAGGCCAACATCAGCGTCCTGGAGGAGATCCAGCTCCGGTGCAACGAGGTGCTCGCCGACGAGGAGAGCCTGGACCTTGCCGGGGCCATCACGGAGTACACCGCCAAGGAGACGGCCTACACGGCACTGCTCAGCGTGTTCTCCCGCGTCATGTCGATGGCGAACCTGTTCGACCTGACCCGCTAGCCGCACCACCGGCGAGGCCCGGGGGCGGTCCCGGCCACCGCGAGTGGCGCGACCCGCGGACCTGCCCGGGGCCGGTCCGCGAAGAGCAACCGCACCACCTAACAACCTGTCGCGACCATGCCACGGCCCGACTGTGGCGACTCCCACTGCCCGTCTCGCCCGCGCGCGGTGATAACCAGATACACCGGAGGCACCCCATGTCTTACCGCACCGCAAGGTTTGGAGCCATTGACTTCGCCGACAGCGACGTCATCACCATCCGCGCAGGCATCGTACCCTTCGTTGCCGCCAAGAGGTTTGTCATCCTATCGGACCCGGAGGAGTGGCCCTTCTCCTGGCTGCAGTCTCTGGACGACCCGGCGTTGGCCTTCGCGGTGGCGCCGATCCCCCTGCTCTTCCCCGAGCACGGGGCCAGGCTCGAGGCGATGAGAAAGAGGTCTTCGGGCGGCCGCGCCAACCCCGATGAGACGATGTGGGGCATCGTCGTCCTCGACCCGGACCCGGCCCGCCTGACCATCAACCTCCTCGCCCCGGTGTTCATCGACTTCGAGACCATGGAAGGGGAGCAGAAGGTGTTCGACGGGCCGGTAGAGTACGCCCGCGAGTTCATCCAGCCCGCTCTCATGGCCATGGAAGTGGCCTAGGGCCTCCGCACGCGCCACCTCCTTGTACTCTCCGAACGGACGCCGGCATCGCAGTCGGCGTCCCGCGGGTTCTGCGCCCGGCCCTCCTGCCCCGCCCCTGCAGTCGCTCAGTTGTTTACACTGTACCCGCCCGGCGGGCACCAAGTGGCGCGTGGATTGCAGATGTACGGCGGAAGCCCCGGACTCGGGGCGGGCGGAGACTCTGGTGGCGTCGGGCAGAAGCGTCGGTACAGCGGGCAGGCACTGCAGGCGGGCCCCCCGAATGCCGGCTGCCCTGACGAAGTCGGCCGTCGTGACAGGCCGGAGACAAGAGCGCCCTGCGGCATCGCCCACGGCGCAGACGAAACTCGTCCACCACTGTCCGGGCGCCTGGCATCGGCCGACAGGACCCGGGGACAGTGGGCAACAGACTACTGGCTGCTGCGGCGGAACCCGCGGCGCGACGGCCCGCACAGGGCACGCATCCAAGGAGGTTTGCACATAGATGTCGCTGACACGGATCAATAACAACATCGCCGCACAGAACGCAGCACGCAACCTGACGCTGAACACGGCGCGGATCAGCAGCTCGATGGAGAAGCTGAGCTCCGGCCTGAGGATCAACCGCGCCGCGGACGATCCCTCCGGCCTGGTCATGTCCGAAGTGCTGCGCGCACAGATCTCGGGCCTCGACAGTGTGCAGCAGAGCGTGCTCGAGGGCGTCAACGTCATCAAGACCGCTGAGGCGGCGCTCAATGAGCTCAGCTCGCTGCTGCGGCAGATGCAGGACCTCGCCCTGACGTCCGCCTCTCCGACCAATCTCAACACAACCAGCCGCGAAGCCCTCAACGCCCAGCTCGTCGAGGCCATGGAGACCATCGACCAGATCGCCTCCACCACCGCCTACGCGGGCACCAAGCTCCTCGACGGCAGTCTGGGATTCTCGGTCACCAAGAACGCCACCACCGAGTTCCCCAACAGCGGCGTCAATGTCAAGGTCCTCCCTCCCGGCATTGCCGTGGGCTGGAGCGGCGACGTGGACATCGCCATCACCCAGGAGCTGTCCGCCGCCTCCATCACCACATCGCAGATCATCACCGTAACCGGCCTTGCCGTGCCGGCAAGCGCCACCGTGACCGTGACCATCAACGGCACCGGTATCGCGTTCACAGGCGCCCCGGTCACCGGCACTACCTACTCGGCCACCCAGATCATGGACGCCATCAACGCTCAGAACTCCGCCACCGGTGTGACGGCGTCGCTGGCCAACGTCTCCCCGGGCTTCGACCGGATTGCGCTCGCTCACGACAGCCTCGGGGCCGACTACAGCATCGCCTTCTCCGAGAGCGGCTCCTTCCTCAATGGAGGCTCCGCGGCCAACGACACCGGCACCAACGCACTGGGCACGATGACCCTGGTGGGGTCCGGAGTGGCACCCATCGCGCTCACCGGAGACGACACCGGCGTGCTGAGAGACGCTTACGGCAACAGCTTCACCCCCTCGCCGGTGACTCTGGCCACGGGTACCTACTCGAGCATCGCCACGGTGACCAAGAACGGCGAGGCCGCGTTCCAGATCGGGACCAACGCCAACGACCTGGCGGTGCAGAGCATCCAGGCCGTCAACTGCGAGACCCTGGGCATCAGTACCTGTGACGTCTCCACAGTGAGCGGAGCCAATGCGGCGATTCCGCTGATCCAGGCCGCCATCGAGACGCTCAGCGCCATCCGCGGTGAGCTGGGTGCCTTCCAGGCCAATACTCTGGAGTCCCAGAGCCGGTCGCTGGCCGTGGCACGCGAGAACCTGTCGGCCTCCGAGAGCGCGATCCGCGACGTAGACTTCGGCACGGAGATGGCGGAGTTCTCGACGTCTCAGATCCTCGTGCAGTCGGCCACATCGTTCCTCGCCCAGGCCAATTCGCTGCCGCAGAATGTGCTGCAGCTCATCAAGGGTGGCTAGCGGACGGCATACGTCCGCCGGAAGCGGCCCACATGAACCGATGGCCGGCAGTCCGCGCGGCACGCGCCGTGCCGCCGACAGCGGCAGTCCCGAGGACATGGACCGTCCTTTGCCCACCGGGACGTCTTGCCTGCTACACACAGTCCGGCCCCGCGCACGGAAGCAGGGGGCCTGCCGGTGTCGCCGACTACGGGCATCACAGCCGGTCTAGAAGGCCCGCCCCGGGCCACGGAGAAAGACCCGGGGCGGGCATCGCGGTACCGCCGTCGCCCGCG
>CAZXDD010000150.1:0-5516 GCA_964639415.1 uncultured Armatimonadia bacterium | reverse complement strand
CCCGGTGGCCCATCGCCGGGGCCCGCTGCAGACCCAAGCCCGGATGTGATCTCAAGTCAGCGGTGTGCGGCTCTCCGCCCCGTCGGGGGGCCCGGCCCTCCGGCTTCGCGCCGGACGCCACCAGGTGGCTCACGGATGAACCGATCAGTTGTGTCCAAGGGGGGACCCTGATGCTGGTGTTGACCAGGCAGGTCGAGGAAGACATCCGAATCGGCGAGGACATCTGCGTCAGGGTGCTCTCCGTTCAGGGGGGGCAGGTGCGAATCGGTATCGAGGCGCCGCCGCAGATCCCCATCTACCGCGGGGAGCTGCTGGCGGCGGTGGAACGCGAGAACGTCGCGGCCAGTCGGCCCGACCCCGGCGGCACCAAGGGCCTGCGCAGCGCCGCCAAGCTCGCGGCAAGTGCCGCCAAGGCCAAGACCGGCCAACCTCCCGCACCCGCCAAGGGACCCGAAGTTTACCGCAAGCGACCGCCGCGCTAGTCAAGGCCGCAGTGAGCGTGCCGATAATCCCCTCGCGACGCGTTGCGGGGAGGTGACGATGAGGTTGCCCGGCCGGCGCTTGCGGCCACAACCCACACCGGCCCCGGCACGCCGCTCGCAGCCGAAGGTTGCTTCGGCTATCTGTAGTCTCCTCAGCGCAAGGATGCGCTGAGGGTGGCCGCGAGGCCACATCGGCCTTCCGGCCAAGGTCAAGGAGGACCTTAGCCCATGTCCCTGACTCGGATCAACAACAACATAATGGCTCAGAATGCCCAGCGGAACCTCTCGCTGAACACGGAGCGGATCTCCAAGTCCATGGAGAAGCTCAGTTCAGGTCTGAGGATCAACCGCGCGGCGGACGACCCGGCCGGCATCGTCATGTCTGAGGCCCTGCGGGCCCAGGTCTCCGGTCTGGATGTCGTGCAGCAGAACGTGTCCGAAGCCGTCAACCTCGTGAAGACCGCTGAGGGCGCCCTCAGCGAGGTCAACAGCCTCCTGCGGCAGATCCAGGACCTCGCCCTGGACTCGGCGTCCGACAGCACCAACACCGCCGACACCCGCGCCGCCCTCCAGGCCCAGCTCGACTCGGCCCTCAAGACCATCGACTCCATCGCGGCGAACACCAAGTACGCCGGCATCAACCTGCTGGACGGCAATGTGGGCAACAAGATCGCCAACGATCAGCCCGGCATCGTCTCCAGCGTCAACTTCGTGACCACCGGCTTTACGACCGGCGACATCGAGATCGATGTCACCACCGCCGCCGAGCAGGCCCGGGTTACCGGTACCACCACCTACACCTCCGCCGCCGACACCCTGAAGCAGGCCGGCTCGCTGTACATCAACGACACCTTCATCGCCGACTTCACCACCGCCGACACCGTGCAGGGCATGATCG
The DNA here is from genome assembly GCA_964639415.1 of uncultured Armatimonadia bacterium. Taxonomy (GTDB): domain Bacteria; phylum Armatimonadota; class Zipacnadia; order Zipacnadales; family JABUFB01; genus CAYRFY01. The sequence continues at coordinate 4,136 of CAZXDD010000150.1, read as the reverse complement.
ACACGATCAACGCCAAGAGCCACCTCACCGGGGCCAAGGCCGAGTACGTCGACAACGGCGCCGGTGGCGTGGACACCGTGCGGATCGTCTCCGTGGAGTACGGCGCCTCGCAGACGCTGAAGGTCGTGCAGGTCGGTGCGACGATGTTCAACAACGCCGCGGGCACCGTGACGGACGCCGGTGTGGACGTGGCGGCAACCGTCACCATCGGTGGCACGGCCCACGTGTTCGGCGCCGGCGACGGCCTGCAGCTCAAGGACGCGGCCGGTAACACGATCACCCTGAGCGACACGGGCGGTGCGGTCGTCCACAATCTGGGAACCGTCGGTTCGCTGGTGAGCGGCGCGGCCTCGTTCCAGACCGGCCTGAGCGCCAGCGAGCAGTCCGAGATCGTGATCAACGCCGTCTCCACAACCGCACTGGGCGTGGCGGGACTGGATGTGACCAACGCCACCAGCGCCCAGGCGGCCCTGGCCACCATCGGCGCGGCCATCGACGCGGTCAGCACGCTGCGCGGACGGCTCGGGGCCTTCCAGGCCAACGAGCTCGAGTCGCAGGGCCGCTCGCTGGCCACGGCGCGCGAGAACATCGCCGCCTCCGAGAGCGCCATCCGCGACACGGACTTCGGCTCCGAGATGGCCGAGTTCTCCACCGCCCAGATCCTGGTGCAGTCGGCCACGAGCTTCCTGGCTCAGGCCAACTCGCTGCCCCAGAACGTACTCTCCCTGATCCGCGGCTAGTCGCCGCCTGACGAGTAGACACGGGGGGCCGGTTCGCCGGCCCCCCGATCTATTGTTGGGTACTCGTGACACGGGGGCCCGGAGGTGCGGCCGAAAACCCCACCTTCGCCGGGGATGTCATTCCCAGAGCGTCCGCTCCCGGCAAGAGCCGCTCGAGCAATCTCCCGGCATTCGGCGAGATCCCTCGCCATCTCGCTACGCGACATGGACTCTCAGGATGACGGGAGCCGGACTGGCCGGACTCTTGGGCCTCACCTCTGGGCCCCGAGCTGGGGCCCAACGACCTGCTCGACCGGGCCGGCCAGATCGCCGATACGGGGGGAACCTTGACAACGTAAGGGACAGCCGCGCCACCTCCTGAGCGGAGAACCACCATGCGTTGCGTGCGTGATACATCGGTGATGGCTCCGCTTTACCGCAAGGGAGGGTGGGTCGGTCAATAGCGCCCGGCGGCCCGCCGATAATGCTCGTGGCAGGCCGAACAACCCGAAATCCCGCTCCGGCGCCATCGGGTTCACGGCCGCGACGCACCTTCGCACCCACCCTCATCGCCCGAGCGGCAAGGATGTCGCGGGCACAGTCGGGCCAGAACCCGACCACGGTCAAGGAGGACCAGGTAATGTCCCTCACGCGTATCAACAACAACATCATGGCGCTGAACGCGCAGAAGAACCTGTCGCTGAACACCGACCGTCTCAGCCAGTCGATGGCCAAGCTCAGTTCAGGTCTGCGCATCAACAGCGCGGCCGACGACCCGGCCGGTCTCGTCATGTCCGAGACCATGCGCGCACAGGTCTCCGGTCTGGACGTCGTCCAGCAGAACGTGTCTGAAGCCGTGAACCTCGTGAAGACGGCCGAGGGCGCCCTCAGCGAGGTCAACAGCCTCCTGCGCCAGATCCAGGATCTGGCTCTCGACTCGGCGTCCGACAGCACCAACACCGCCGACACCCGGGCCGCCCTCCAGGCCCAGCTCGACTCGGCCCTCAAGACGATCGACTCCATCTCCGCCAACACCAAGTACGCCGGCATCAACCTCCTGGACGGCACCGTCGGCAACAAGATCAGCAACAACCAGGCGGGCAACGTCTCCGGCGTCAACTTCGTGACCACCGGCTTCACCACCGGCGACATCGAGATCGATGTCACCACCGCCGCCGAGCAGGCCACCGTCATCGGCACCACGACCTACACCGCCGCCACCGACGCCCTGAAGGCCGCCGGCTCGCTGTACATCAACGACGTCTTCATCGCCGACTTCACCACCTCCGACACGGTCCAGGGCATGATCGACACGATCAACGCCAAGAGCGACATGACCGGCGCCAAGGCCGTCTACGTGGACAACGGTACGGGCGGCGTGGACACCGTCAAGATCGTGGCCAACGACTACGGCGCCTCCACATCCCTGAAGGTCGTCCAGGTCGGCCAGACCATGTTCAACAACGCCACCGGCACGGTGACGGACGCCGGCGTGGACGTGGCCGCGACGGTCACTATCGGCGGCACGGCGCACACCTTCGCCCAGGGCGAAGGCCTCCAGTTGAAGGACGCCAGCGGCAACACCATCAACCTCACCGAGCTGGGTGGCGCCTCGATCCACAACCTGGGAGCCGTTGCCGAGCTGGTTAGCGGGAACGCCTCCTTCCAGACCGGTCTGACCGCCAGCGAGAAGTCCGAGATCGTCATCAACAGCGTGTCCACCACGCAACTGGGGATCAGCTCGCTGGACATCAGCACCGCCAGCGGCGCCCAGGCGGCTCTGACCACGATCCAGAGCGCCATGGACTCGGTCAACACCCTCCGCGGCAAGCTGGGAGCCTTCCAGGCCAACGAGCTGGAGTCGCAGGGCCGCTCACTGGCCACGGCCCGCGAGAACCTCGCCGCCTCCGAGAGCACCATCCGCGACACGGACTTCGGCGCCGAGATGGCCGAGTTCTCCACCGCCCAGATCCTGGTGCAGTCGGCCACGAGCTTCCTGGCTCAGGCCAACTCCCTGCCCCAGAACATCCTCACCCTGATCCGCGGCTAGTCGCGGCACAAGGCTGAGCATCGAGCCGGGGAGGGCCGCCTGCGGGCGGCCCTCCCCACTCCACTAACCGCGCACTTTGACATGCCGGGCCCGCGCGGGAGCCCCGCAGGCGGTTGTTACCGTCCGGCGGGATGTAACGGCATGCGTGCCCGCTTAGCTTTGTCGTGAAGCTGCCGATAATGGCTTAGCGCACCACCACGCTGGAGGTGACACCGGCAACGGGTGGGCGCGGGAGACGCATAGGAGCGTCTCCATGAGCCCGGTCGGCACACAAGAACAGCCCGCAGCAAGGAAGCTGCGAGCAGAACCCGGTACGCCATGAAGGCGGCCGGGTCTAGGTCAAGGAGGACCTGAGACATGTCCCTTACGCGCATCAACAACAACATCATGGCCCAGAATTCGCAGCGCAACCTCTCCCTCAACACTCAGCGGATCAGCGAGTCCATGGAGAAACTCAGTTCCGGACTTCGCATCAACCGCGCTGCCGACGATCCGGCCGGCCTGGTCATGTCAGAATCTCTGCGGGCGCAGGTCTCGGGTCTCGATGTCGTGCAGCAGAATGTGTCGGAGGCCGTCAACCTGGTGAAGACGGCGGAAGGCGCGCTGACCGAGGTAAACAGTCTGCTTCGCCAGATCCAGGACCTGGCCCTCGACTCGGCGTCGGACAGCACCAACACCGCCGAGACCCGAGCCGCCCTGCAGGCGCAACTTGACTCGGCCCTGAAGACGATCGACTCGATTGCTGCCAACACCAAGTACGCAGGCATCAACCTGCTGGACGGCAATATCGGCAACAAGATCAGCAACGAGCAGCCCGGTCTTGTCTCGTCGGTCAACTTCGTCACCACCGGCTTCACCACCGGAAACATCGAGATCGACGTGACCACCGCCGGCGAGCAGGCCACGGTCATGGGGACCACGACCTACACCGCAGCCAGCGACACGCTCAAGGCGGCCGGCTCACTGTACATCAACGACACCTTCATCGCCGACTTCACCACCGCCGACACGGTGCAGGGCATGATCGACACGATCAACGCCAAGAGCCACCTCACCGGAGCCAAGGCCGTCTACTCTGACAACGGCACCGGCGGCGTGGACACCGTCAAGATCGTCGCCAACGAGTACGGCGACGCCACGACCCTGAAGGTCGTGCAGGTCGGCCAGACCATGTTCAACAACGCCGCCGGTACCGTGACAGACGCCGGCGTCGACGTGGCAGCCACCGTCACCGTCGGTGGCGTAGCCCGCACCTTCACAGCAGGCGAGGGCCTCGTCCTGCAGGACCTCAGCGGCAACACCATCACACTGAGCGAGACGGGCGGTGCCTTCATCCACAACCTGGGCACCGTCGCCAGCCTGGTCAG
>CAZXDD010000149.1:4907-13818 GCA_964639415.1 uncultured Armatimonadia bacterium | reverse complement strand
CATACGCGATGGAATCTCGTGACTGGAGTTCAGACGTGTGCTCTTTCCCGATCTCGTCGCCCTTCAGGCTCACCGAGCAGTTGCTCCTGTGCGTGCCCACCGACATGCCCGACCCGTCGGACCGGGCGTACAATGACGCCTCGATCGATGCCCTGCGGGAGATCTGCCGGGTCGCCAACGGCGGGACGCTGGTGCTGTTCACCGCCCGCAGCCGGATGCAGAAGGCCTTCGACGAGTTGGAGGACGACCTTGAGGATATGGGCCTGAACCCCATCTGCCAGGATGTCTCGGGGCCACGGACGCAGCTTCTCGACGAGCTGCGCGGCGATCCGAGCACGGTGCTGTTCGGCCTCAAGAGCTTCTGGGAGGGTGTGGACGTTCCCGGCCGCGCGCTGCGCTGCGTGGTGATCTGCAAGCTGCCCTTTGCCGTGCCCTCGGACCCGATCGTCGAGGCGCGCCAGGAGGACGCCGCCCGCAAGGGCCTCAACCCCATGCAGGACTACTACATTCCCGACGCCATCATGGCCTTCAAGCAGGGCTTCGGGCGGCTGATCCGCACCAGTAGCGACACCGGCGTGGTCTACGTGCTGGACAGGAGGATCCTCACCAAGCCCTATGGGCTGCGGTTCTTCCGCTCGATCCAGCGCTGCGCTCTGACCCGGGAGCCGCTGGAGCAGTGCCTGGAGCAGACGAAGGCGTGGCTGGCGCGACCGCTGGAGCCGGCGGAGGAGCGGCAAGAGGAGGCCTGAGGACGTTGGGACCGGGGACAGGGCTCGGCTCACGGGGCTGTTCCGGCTCCGGCCCGAAGGAGCCAGGTGAACCGGCCGTCTCCCCCCGCCGGGCGGCGACGGAAGCGGACGAGACCGGAGAAACTACCGATTGCGGTGACCTGCCATGGATATCGGCGTCAAGGACGATCGCTGGTGCTTCGCTTGCGGAAGCAAGAACCCATCCGGGCTGCGGCTGTCAGACATCCACCTCGAGGGCGAGGAATGTGTGTGCAGCTTCATCCCCGGCAGGGTGCATCAGGGCTGGTCCAAGATCATGCACGGCGGCATCACCGCCACGCTGCTGGACGAGATCATGACCCATGCCCTGTATCGGCGGGGTTTTGACGCGGTCACCGCCGAGCTCAACATCCGGCTCAAGGAGAAGGTCCCCGTGGACGCGGCACTGAGCGTGCGCGGCAGGATGACCAGACAGCGCCGGAGCTTCGCCGAGACCGAGGGCGAGCTGCTACTGGACGACGGAACCGTCGCGGCCACGGCGACGGCCAAGTTCTTCGTCGAGCGTCGCGGCCCGGATCAGCCCGGCGGGCATATCACTCTGGCCGCCAGGGAGGCCGTGATCTTCGATCTGTTCGGCACCCTCGTCCCCTGCTTCGACCGCCGGGCCTACGAGGACGTCGTGCGCCGGATGGGACAGGTCGTCGGCGTCGACGGCGAGCAGTTCTATGCGCTGTTTCGTCAAGATGCTCCCCGCCGCACCACGGGGGAGTGGCATGACCTCGAGGGCAATGTCGCCGACATTGTCCGCCGTGCCGGAGTTGAGCCCGACGCGGAGAGGGTCGCAAAGGCCGTGCGACTGCGTGTCGAGTATTCGCGCGAGCACCTGATGAACCCGCACCCCGACGCCCTGGAGACCCTCAAGGCGCTCAGGGAGGCCGACCGGCCGGTGGGGCTCATCAGCGACTGCAGCCCGGAGGCGCCACTGCTGTGGCACGAGACGCCACTGGCAGAGTATCTCCCTGAGCCCGTCTTGTCCTGCTCCGTGGGTCTGCGCAAGCCGGACCCGGCCATCTATACGTTGGCCCTGGGCCGGATGGGCGTGGATGCCAACCGCACGGTATACGTCGGCGATGGCGACAGCCGGGAACTGCCGGGGGCGGCGGCGGTGGGCCTGTGCCCGATCCTGGTGGACAGGGGCGCCAACAGCGCGTTCATGGCCGACTACAGCGCCGAGGCCGGGATCATCGTCCGCGACCTGACCCAGATACTCCCCCTGATCGGGGTGCGGTAGAGCCCAATGATCTTCGATTCCCTGTCCCTTGGCCGCATCGCCGCCGACCTCCGGCGCTCCGCCGTGGGCGCTCGGGTAGATCGTGTGTTTCAGCCCTCACGGGAGGAGCTGGTGCTCGAGCTGCGCCGCAAGATGCCGCGGCCGCAGATCGTGCTCTCGTGGTCGGCGGAGTTCGGCCGTGCCCACCTGGCCGCCGGGGCACAGCCGCGGCCGGGAGCGAACATGCCCATCGCCGATGTACTGCGCAAACACCTGCGCGGCGCCACCATCGTGGGCTGCGAGCAGATCAACTTCGACCGTATCCTGCACATCACGTTCGCCAACTGCGTGGGTCTCGGGCCACAGTCGCGGGCCACCCTGGTGGCCGAGATCATGGGCCGCCACGCGAACCTGGTCCTCCTGGACGAGGATGAGACCATCATCGCCTGCGCTAAGCACGTGCCGGCCAGGGTCAACCGGTACCGTGAGATCCTCCCCAATATCCAGTATGTGCCCCCGCCGTCCTTCCAGCGCGTGCAGCCCCGCGATGCCACACCCGAGGGCCTGCGCAAGGCCGCGGCGTGCCTGGAGGCGCCGGTGCGTGAGGTCCTGCACAAGACGCTCATGGGGGCCAGTGACCTGTTCCTGGATGAGGCCCTGTGCCGCGCGGTGCAAGCCATGGGCAGTGGGACGGCCGGGGGCGGAGGCGAGTGTACCGCCGTCGGGCTGCAAGACCCCGGCTACACGGCGGCGGTGGTTGCGTCCATGCACGGGCTCATCGATGAGGCCGAGGCGGAAGGGCCGGGTCTGCTATATGTGCCGCGGAGATCCAGCGGGGAGCGGCCCTTCGCCTACCCGGTTGCCCTGCGCACCCATGAAGGCGTGCCCTGCGAGCCCGCCCCGGACCTGAGCGCCGCCACGGAGGCCGCCGTCCTCCGGCTTAAGCTCGAGCGCGACATGGCCGGGCGCCGGGAGCGGCTGCGCGGCTTTGCCCGCCGGGCGCTGAAGAAGGCCACCGGGCGCGAGAACGAGCGCCGCCGGGCACTGCAGGAGGCCGAGGGCGCCGAGGCCCTCAAGCAGAAGGGCGAGCTGATCATCGCCAACCTGTGGGCCATACGGCCGGGAGCCTCGGAGGTGACCGTCCTGGACTACTTCGACCCGGAGCAGCGGCAGGTTACCATCGCCCTGGACGAGAACTACTCGGCTCAGGAGAACGCCCAGGCCTGGTTCGACCGCACCAAGCGCTACCGGCGCGTTCAGGAGCGTGTGCCGGCCCTCCTGGAAGAGGCGCGAGTCGAGCGGGAGTACCTGGAGGGCATCCTGGCGCAGATCGACCACGCCGACACGCCCGAGGATCTCGATCAGATCGAGGTGGAGCTGGACCGCCGCGGGCACATCGGGCAGCAGTCCAAACGCAGAAAGAAGCCGCCGTCGCTGGGGCAGGTAGAACCCAGGAGATACCAATCAGCCGAGGGCTTCGCGGTGCTGTGCGGCAAGACGGGCCCACAGAACGATGCGCTGCTGCGCCTGGCCGGCGGCGATGACCTGTGGCTACACGTCAAGTCCGGTCCGGGCGCCCATGTGCTGATCCGCACCGGCGGCCGGCCGGATTCGGTGCCTCAGAGCACCCTGCGCTATGCGGCCGCCATTGCGGCGGCCAATAGCCGCCGGCGTTCCGACTCACGGGTGGATGTGAACTACACTCAGGCCAAGCATGTGCGCAAGCCTCCCGGAGCCCCGCCGGGCTTCGTGACGTACACCGAGTTCTCGACGATCACGGTGGCGCCGGCCGAGGTCTAGATGCGTCGGGAGGACAACCGGGTGGACGGCCAACGGCTGCGGGCCTGCAGAACCGCGGGCACGGGCGAACCGTGGGTGAGTGGCTCCCGGCGTTGGGCGAACGCCTCGCCAAGGGTGCACGGCGACGGCCAACGGCTGCGGGCCTGCAGAACCGCGGGCACGGGAACGGTTTGTGACGACACGTCTGGATGGAGGGCCGCTGACGATGGACCACCAGGGCTACCGGATCGGCGATCACAGGGATGTTGAAGATCTTCCCCAGCAGCTTGCGGCGCTGAGCAATGCCGCCTTCAGCCAGTACGAGGGCGCCATGCCTGTGGACGCCGCGTTCATCTCCTGGTACCTGCGGCGCCCCGGCTGCCGGCCCGAACTGTGCCCGGTGGCGCTTTCCGAAGACAGGCTGGTGAGCAACGTACTGGTGGCCATCGAGGACCTGCGACTGGGCGGAGAGGTGCTCCCGTGCGGGATCATCGACACCGTAGCCACCCTGCCGCAGCACCGCCGACATGGCCTGGCAAGGGTACTGATGGAGAGGGCGCACGAGCTGATGCGGCAGGCCGGGGCCGAGGCGGCGGTGCTGTACACCAACCCCGATGACCACCCGTACCGCTTCTACCAGCGCCTGGGATACGAGACCCGGGCCGTCGGGGCGGCCCTGCTGGGCCCGCGGCCGGCCCACACGCAGCCCGCCCAGCCGGCCACCTCGGCGGAGGCCGCAGCCATCCGCAGGCTACTGGATCGGTTCTACTCGCAATACGAGGGCTACGCGCCTGTGACCGATGAGCTGTGGGACTGGCACCGTCTCAGCCGGCCGGGGGACATGCCCGTGCATCTGCGGGTGTTGCGTGACGACAGCCAAGAGGTAGTGGGCACGGCGGCCTTCGCCGAGGCCGAGACGCTGGTGGGCGGGGAGCAGGTGCCTGTGGCAGTGGCCGGCGATCTGGCATGTGACACCGGGACGAGCCTGCAACGGCTTCTGGCCGCGGCGCCCGGCGAGCGGGTCATGACGCTGGTCGACGAGCAGTCCCCGCTGTACGCCGAGCTGCTCGGGTTGGGCTTTGAGCCCGCCGTGCGCGAGACGGCGATGGTGCTCCCCTTCTCACAGCGCGCCGTCGCGGCGCTTGGGCACCGCAGCGGACCGTGGTACATCATGATCGAGTCTGTCGTCGGAGTCTGAGCGCAGGGATGAGCAAGACAGTACGGGACCGCCGGGAACTGGGGTTCTTCGACCACCTCGACGAGCTGCGGGCGCGGATCATCCGCTCGGTGGTGTATGTGACCGTGGGCGGTGTCCTGGGATGGACGCAGCGGGAGTGGTTGCTGGCGGTTCTGCGGCGGCCGGCGGACCTCGGCGCCAAGGCGGTGGGCATAGAACACCTGCCGTTCCGGGTCTTCGAGCCCGCCGAGGGCTTCATGATCGCGATTCAGGTGGCCCTGGTGGCCGGCCTCGTCCTGGCGGCGCCGCTGATCTTCTGGGAGATATGGCGCTTCATCGAGCCGGCTTTGGAGGACAACGAGCGCCGCTATGTGGTGCTGATCCTTCCCGCCGCCGTCGTGCTGTTTCTCGGAGGCATTGCCTTTTGCTACGTGGTCTCCCCCCGCGCCTTCGCCTTCCTGTTCACGATCGACCAGACCCTCGGCGTGGATGTGGAACGAACCCTCAGGCCCTACCTGTGGTTCGTCATCCGCTTGATGCTGGGGTTCGGCCTGGCCTTCGAGCTGCCGATGGTGCTCATGTTCCTGGGCTTCATCGGTGTGGTCACCAGCCGCCAGCTCGTGTCCTGGTGGCGGCACGCGGTGGTGATCATCTTCGCCTTCTCCGCTATCATCACCCCCACCGTTGACCCGGTGAACATGACCATCCTCGCTCTGCCGATGATCGTGCTGTACGTGCTGAGCGTGGGGTTGGTGCACATCGTGCAGAGGAACAAGGAGCGGGCGGAGGCCAAGGCGGAGGCGGAGTGGGCCGACCGAGAAGCCGAGATCGCACAACAGGAAGAGGGCACCGCGGTGGAAGCAGGCGAGAGCGCCGACTCCCCGGGCGTCTCTGAGAAGCCCTCTCAGAGCGACCGGGCCACCGCCCAGCGCATGACCGACACGGACGCCGGTGAGGGGCACCGCGAGGCGGACTACTCCATTCCGCCTCCGGCCGATGAGACGGCCTCGGAAGACGCTTCAGATGACACGGAGACCCAGAGCGGGCCGGGATGAGCCGACGGGAGGTGAGCCGACCGACGCGGCCCTCGGCCGCCGAGCCCCTCTTCCCCATCGTCGAGGGGCGGGGCGCCGCACGCCGGGCGCCGTCTGCGGCAAGAGGTGGAGGCCGAGGAGCGTAGGGTGTAGAATAGCCGTCGGTCCACCGCGCGCCGACCGGAGTGCCCGGCCGGACACGGCAACGCTTGACCGCGAGACGGCGCCATCGCCGGCCCCGCGGCTGCGGCGTCCCAGCGACGCCGATTACCTGGGTGACGGTAAATGCAACGAGTCTGTGTGATCGGTCTTGGCCCCATCGGTAACCGCCATAGTGACATGTACAAGGAGCACCCACAGGCCGACCTGGTGGGTGTGTGTGATATCATCAAGGAGCGCGCCGACGCGGCGGCCCAGCGGCTCGGTGTGCCCGCGTTCTATGATGTGCCCCAGATGCTACAGGCCCTCTCGCCGGATATCTGCAGCGTGGCCACCGGAGGCGAGGAGTACTCCAGCGACCACTATCTGCCCACCATGCAGGCCCTGGACTTCGGCTGCCACGTCCTGTGCGAAAAGCCCATCTCCAACCAGATCGGACCCGCCCAGGAGATGGTGGCGAAGGCCAGGGAGAAGGGTGTCTGCTTCGGTATCAACATGAACCACCGGTTTAACGAGGCCCACCGGCTGGCCAAGCGCTGGGTGGAGGAGGGGCGGTTGGGGCACCTGCTGTTCGTGAACATGTCCATGTGGATCATGAACCCGCGAGAGAGCTCGCCCTACTTCCAGATCAAGGCCCTCCACCCGCATACGGTAGACATCATGCGCTACTTCTGCGGCGACGTGGAGGCGGTGCAGTGCTTCGCCCTCAAGGCGCCGGGGCGCACGATCTGGTCCACCGCGCAGTTCAACATGCGGTTCAGAAACGGCGTGGTTGGCTCGTTGACGGGCAGCTATGATATCGAGCGCGGCCACCCGATGGAACGGTGCGAGGTGGCCGGTACCGGTGGTCGGTTTGTGATCGAGGACATCTTCCGCCAGGTCACTTTGTACCCCGCGGGCTCGATGGAGAAGACCGTCTACACCAATCCGGCGATGTTCGGCGGCATGCGGGACTTCGAGGACACTTTCCGTGCGCGCATCGGCCGCTTCGTGGAGGAGATCGATGCCGGCGTTGCTCCCGAGGCCATTGACGGCTCCGGAGCCGACGGCCTGGCGGCTCAGAAGGTGCTGGCGGCGGCCATCGAATCCATTGAGAACGAGACGGTGGTGAGGATCGACTGAGCGGGCGAGACGGCGACTCGCCGGCCGCCGCTACCGCAGGCGCCTCGCCGGCACGGCGTTGACGCCGGGCTCACGCCATCGTGACCGGATGGCCGGGGGCGCACTGCAACGGCGAAGGTGTCGCCCACTACGCTGTGGCGGGCTTCAGTGAGCGAGATCACCATCGACGGCGTTGCGCTGCACTGGGAGCAGCGCGGGGAGGGCCCCGCGCTGCTTTGTGTGCACGGCTTCTGCCAGTCCTCCTACGTCTGGCGCCATCTTCCACGGGGCCTGGAGGGCTATCGTGTCATCACCGTTGACCTCAAGGGCTTCGGGGCCTCGGCCAAGCCCTGCGACGGCAGGTACGGCCCGCTGGATCAGGCCGAGCTGCTGGCCCGCTTCATCCACGAGCTGAAGCTGCGCGATCTCGTCCTCATCGGCCACAGCTTCGGAGGCGCGGTGTGCCTGCACGTGGCCACGCGGCCAGAGTTAGACCTGCGCGGCCTGGTCCTGATGGACAGCGCCGCCCTGCCCCAGCCTCTGCCGTATTTCATGGGGCTGCTCTGCCCCCGCCTCCTGGGCGAAGCGATAGTCGGTCTGTCGCCCCTGGGCCTGTGCGCACGACTGGGCATGTTGCTGGCCTACCGCAACAGGGGCGCAGCCACGCCGGACGCGGCCCGCGAGTACGCAAGCGCCGCGGCCCGCCCGGGCGGCCGCCGGGCGATGCTGGCCACCGCCCGCCAGATGCTTCCGGGTGACTGGAACGCCTTCACCGCCGGGTACCCACACATCGGCGTTCCCACGCTGATCGTGTGGGGCCGCAATGACCCCATCGTGCCCCTGGAGGTCGGGAAGCGACTGGCCAAGATCATCCCCGGGGCGCGCCTGGCAACGATCGACCGCTGCGGGCACTGCCCGCAGGAGGAGCGTCCGGAGCAAACCATCGAGCTCATCCGGCCGTTCCTCGACAGCCTCCTCTTGGCCCCGGCGCCTCATGCGCCATCGCCCTCTTCCGAGGTCAGTGAATGAACACGCTCTTGCTGGCGATCTTCTGGACCATGCAGGTCATTGCCAATCTGTTTTTCAAGTACGGCAGCGGCGAACAGAGCCCGAAGGTGGCGTGCTTCATCCTGGGCAATGTCTTCGGCGCCTCGAGCATCTGGTTCATGATGAAGCTGTACGGGAGGATGAACCCGAACCTGGCCATGGCGCTGGCGGGCGGGGGCTCGTTTCTGTGTGTGCAGATAGCCCTGTCGGCGGTGTTCCACTCCCGCCCGACGCAGTTGCAGTGGATCGGATTCGCCGCCGTAGCCGTGGGTATGGCGGTCGCGTCCATCGCGGGAAAACCGGATGCGGAGTGATGGGGAACGGCCGTGGCGCGTGGCGCGGAACGGCGAACGCCAAACGGCGAAACGGCGCCGCTCCCTGCGGGCCGCCGGCCCGCTTTCCCTCTCCTTCGCGATACGGCCGCTCTGGAGAGGGCCAACGACGGGAACGGCCGTGGCGCGTGGTTCGTGGCGCGGAACGGCGAGCGGCAAACGGCCAAACGGCGAACGGCGCCGCTCCCTGCGGGCCGCCGGCCCGCTTTCCCTCTGCTTCGCGATACGACCGCTCTGGAGAGGGCCAACGACGGGAACGGCCGTGGCGCGTGGTTCGTGGCGCG
>CAZXDD010000149.1:0-4807 GCA_964639415.1 uncultured Armatimonadia bacterium | reverse complement strand
GAACGGCGAGCGGCAAACGGCCAAACGGCGAACGGCGCCGCTCCCTGCGGGCCGCTGGCCCGCTTTCCCTCTCCTTCGCGATACGGCCGCTCTGGAGAGGGCCAACGACGGGAACGGCCGTGGCGCGTGGTTCGTGGCGCGGAACGGCGAGCGGCAAACGGCCAAACGGCGAACGGCGCCGCTCCCTGCGGGCCGCCGGCCCGCTTTCCCTCTGCTTCGCGATACGGCCGCTCTGGAGAGGGCCAACGACGGGAACGGCCGTGGCGCGGAGGTAGATGCAGAGGGGCTACGGCCCGTCGCCAGTACGCATCAGCTCCGCCGCGTTGGCGTAGCCGATCCTGCCGATGGCCTCCTCCGTCGCTCCGGCCTGTCTGAGGAAGCGCACGAAGGCGTCCACGCCGGGCGGGAAGGGATTCTCATCCGCCTTGATGTCGAACACCGTGCCGTAGGGCTGGAAGGGCGGTCCGATGCGGGTGGTCCAGTCCGTTCCCGCGAGCAGGCGGTTCGTCGGCACCTCCCGCAGCGTGCGGGCAAGTGCGGGGCTGTGGAAGTCGCGAATCTCCACCCAGAAGTTGTCGGGGAAGCGCTCGAAGACCCCGCCGAGTGTATCGAGGAACATATCGGCCCAGGAGACGAAGGCCGGCGTAGGGCCGCAGCCGATGGCATGGGCGAGGATGTAGTTGACGCCCGGCACACGATCGGCGACGCGGAGAAGGTCGCGCATGTGGTGCATGCCGTCGGTGGAGCCGGTGTGATCCTTGTGCCAGTAGGTGCCCAGATGCACCTGCACCGGCACGCCGTAGCTCTCGGCCCGGAGCAGCAGCGGCTCCACCTCATCGCTGTCCATCTCATAGTCCATCATGTATTGCAGCATCTCCCCCAGCATCACGAAGCCCCAGCGCTCGAAGCAAAGCTCCATCGCCAGCAGCGATTCCCGGGGGAAGTGCGGGTTGACACAGCAGGCCCCGTAGAGCTTGCCGGGTGCGCGGCTCACCAGCTCGTGGACGAAGCGGTTGGCCTCCAGGACGCCCTCGGCGCTCTGGAGCATCTTGCCGAAGTACGGCCCGTCGCAACTGACCACGAAACCCAGGTCGGCGTCCGGGACGTCCAGGACCGCCAGCAGATCCTGCAGCATGTTGTGGCGCGCCGAGCCGTCGGGGCCGATGTCGCTGACGTGGATGTGCGTGTCCAGCCAGGGGCGTCTCTCTTGGCTCATATGAGGCGTGCTCCCTGCATCCGATGGTATGCAGTACCGGCCTTCTACAACCTGCCCGCCTGCTGCCAGTAATCGTACTCATAGGGCCACTGCTCGCGCATGGCGGTGACGAGCGCCTTCATGCGCTCTGCGTGTGCCGCCCGCTCGGGCTCCTGCTCGGCCATGACCTCGTTGGCTCGGGCCGCGGCCACCAGTCGGCCGCCCAGTTCCTCGGCCCTCTTCAGCGCCTCCGCGGCGGCTTCCCCGTCCATGAGCTCGCCGGCCTCCACCCCGATGCTCCCCACCGTTCGGCAGCCCAGGCTCCGGGCGAACCGCAGGATGTAGGTCTCCACCTCTTCGCAGCCGCCGCCGCCGGCGGTCACCACCGCAGCGGCGTACTTGCCGTCCAGGGCCATCAGGTGCACCGGTCCGCAGCAGCGGTCGAACAGGGCCTTGAGCTGGGCGCTGACGCTGACGATGTAGTTGGGGCTGGCCAGCACGAGCATGTCCGCCTCCCGCATGGCGGCCCAGAGCGCCTGGAAGTCGTCCTTCTGGGCGCAGATGCCCGTCCTGTGACAGGCATCGCAGGCCACGCAGGGGTTGATGGTCAGGTCGGAGATGGAACGCACCGCGACGTCGGCGCCGGCCTCCCGAGCCCCCCGCAGGAGGGCCTCCAGAACCTCTCCGGTGTTCCCGTGCATTCCCCGCGGACTCCCGATGATAGATAGTAGCTTCATGGCTCTCCTTCCAGTTGTCCGGACCAGACTGACGGGCACCGGTGGTGACGAGTGCTTCTCCCTGCGGCAGACAGTATAGTCCCGAGATGGTCGCAACTCAACAAGTCTGGGGCCCGGATCAGGGCGCAAGGCTGCTCCCGGCGGAACGCGACCGTGCGTGCGGTGTGGCGTGCTCGGCGTAGGCGGGACGCCGCGGGCTCAAGATGGAGTCCAGAGGGAGGTGAAGACCCGTTCATGTGGAACAAACAGTCACTATTTGGCTGCACGCATCTCGTCCCTTTGGTGCCGCTGCGCTCCGGCCGCCGTCGTTCGCCGGAAGGTCACGGTGTCCGCCGGAGGTCCGATGGCCGTCAGGTGCACGGCAACCACGCGCCGAGAGGCGCAACTCCAAGAAGGAGGCGGCTGTTGTGAGAAAGCAGGGCTTCACGCTGATCGAGTTGTTGGTCGTGATCGCCATCATCGCCATTCTGGCGGCGATCCTCTTCCCCGTGTTCGCCAAGGCCCGAGAGAAGGCGCGCCAGGCCAGTTGCGCGAGCAACCTCAAGCAACTGGCGTTGGGTACGTTGATGTACATCCAGGACTACGACGAGACCTTCCCCTACTGGGGTCGGTTCACCGATGCGAACCTGATGCCGCTCGCTCCGGCTGCGGCCGTCTATCCTTACGTCAAGAACGTTCAGCTCTACGTGTGCCCGTCGGGCGCGACGCAGCCCAATGTGTCGGGGGCCCCTGCACCCGGCTGGGCCAACTACGGCCGCGCGTCGATACCGTACTGGTTCCCGGGACCGTCGTCTCAGGGCTATGCCTGGAACGGATGGATCTGTGAGGCCGGGCGCACATCCAATGTCCCGATCCGCCTGGCGCAGGTGACGATGCCCGCAGAGACCCTCCTGGTGGGCGACTCCGCGCACATGGCCGGTACCGATGTGGGCATGTTCGTCTGGGGCAACGTCTGCTGCGACGGGAGCTACTCCACGTCGCCTCTGGACGGCATCGGCGCCAACGGGGCGGCGGTGGACGACAATGTGGCGGCAAGGCATAACGGGGGCGAGAATCACGCCTACGCCGACGGCCATGTGAAGTGGAACGCGTCACGCTCCACCTACGGCCAGATCTCTAGGATGCTGCAGGTCGCCAAGTAGGGCGTCGGTGCGGCCTCCGCGGCCAGGCGCGGCTGCCGGGCCCCCGCGAGATCGTGACACCAAGAACCTTGCGGCCCTGCGAGCGTCTGCAGGTTCATACTGGCTCGTGCGGGCTACACGACGGGCCAAGAGACGCCGCCACGGTGGCACAGCCACCCTTGGCGATTGCCGGGAGGTCAAAGACCATGAGACGAGTTCTGCTGG
Source organism: uncultured Armatimonadia bacterium (assembly GCA_964639415.1). Lineage (GTDB taxonomy): Bacteria > Armatimonadota > Zipacnadia > Zipacnadales > JABUFB01 > CAYRFY01. The sequence continues at coordinate 1,529 of CAZXDD010000149.1, read as the reverse complement.
TGTCGGTTGCTTGTGTGGCCGTCCTATTGGTAGGAGTGTCCGTGGGGGACTGCCAGGCTCCGCCCGGCGCAGGTGCCGGTCCCGTCGGCCCCGGGGCGGGTGGACCTCCGGGCCCGGGTATGGGGATGCCGCCCATGGGCCCGGAGGGCATGCGGATGATGATGCGGGGGCAGCAAGTGCCGGCTATCGCTGTGGCCGATGGCTTCGTGTTCGTGGTCTACGGCGACATGCTGTACCAGTTCACCGTGGATGGCCTCAGGGAAGTGGCCAGGGCCCGGCTCACCGGTCCGGAGGGCCAGCGTGGTGACCGCGCCGGGCGCGACAGGGGTGACCGTCGCGGCGGACGCGTCAACCCCGGGGGCGCCCAGGGTGGAGCGGGTGCAGCCGGCGGGGCCCAGGGCGAAGCGGGCGGGGCGGCAGGCGGTCCCGGCCTGCCCAACCCGGAGCCCTGAGCGCGCCGCGTCCAGCAGTCAACCGGCGAGGGGGTCGCGACAGCGGCCTCCTCGCTTGGGTTCTGCCCCCTCGACGGCGACGGCAGGCGCTGCCGCGCCGTGTGGCGAAGTATCCTGTGGCCTCGTACGTGGCGGCATGGAGTACATGGCGGGAGCCTTCCGGGATGGACTTGAGAGCAGGGACCTGCGGCTGGGCCTTCGATGACTGGAAGGCGACGTTCTACCCCGACGGCGTCCGGGACGATCTGGACTACTACTCGTCGGTATTCCGCGTGGTGGAGATCGACAGTACATGGTACCGCATCCCGGCGGCCAAGACCGTGACAGGCTGGCGGCAGCGAACGCCGGCGGGGTTCCTGTTCTGTCCCAAGCTGCCCGGTGAGATCACCCACGAGCGGCTGCTTGTGGACGTGGAGGAGCCTTTGCAGAGGTTCCTGGATGCAATCGGCCTCCTGGGCCAAAGGCTGGGGCCGATTGTCGTTCAGCTCTCGCCGCAATTCCGGGCCGACCAGTTGCCCAGGCTTGAGGGCTTCCTGCACGCACTCCCCCGATCCAACCGCTATGCGGTGGAGTTTCGCCACCGCACCTGGCTGGAGGAACCCCGCGCTCTGGAGATCCTCCGCGAGCTGGAGATGGCCGTGGTGATGGCCGATCACCCCTGGTACCCACGCATCGAGGAGGTCACGGCGCCCTTCGCCTATATACGTCTGCTGGGCCGGCGCGGCGTGTTCCCGGACTTCTCGCGGATACATGGGCCGAAGGATGATGCTCTCGCGCACTGGGCCGAGGTCATCGCCGCCACCACCGACCTTGCTGAGCAGGTCTTCGTGCTGGTCAACAACCAGTTCGAGGGGCACAGCCCGCGCTCGGTGCAGCGTCTCCTGGGGCTGCTGGCCCCGGAGCTGGTTCCACACGTGCCGGACGTACGGGCTGCGGGACCGACACAGTTGAGCCTGATCGAGGATGACTGAGTAAGACCCGCGTCACCGACGACCCGGCCGTCACCCGCACCGCGGGCTGCGAACTCAGATTATGCAGGTTCCGGGCAGGCGCCGATTCACGTCACCTCACCCCCCC
>CAZXDD010000148.1:0-13860 GCA_964639415.1 uncultured Armatimonadia bacterium | reverse complement strand
GGCAGTTGTGCCTGCCGTGCACGGTGACGGTGGCGACGGTGTCACCGGGCGCGGCCGCTACGGGTGCAAAGCGGCCGAACGCGGCCACCCACGCTGTGACCCACAGGATGTGTCTCATCACCGCTCCTCCTCGCAGGACGTGGTTGCAGGCCTGTTCGCCACGCGGCCTGCGTCTCCTCCCGGAACGAACCAGCGCAGGGTCCGCGCCCCCCCAGGGCGCCGGCTACCACCCCACCGTCGCCGCCATCTCCCACGCCCGCAGGCTGTGCACCCGCGTCGCCTCTCCCCTACTGACCAGAGCCACTCCGGTGCTGTCTTCCCGCGTCGGGTAGATGCGCTGGGTCATGCACTGACGGCCGTTTGCGAAGACCTCGAGGATCGAGCGGTCCAGGAAGAGGTGGAGTACCAGCGGCTCGCCTGCGGCCAGGTGAAGCGGCGCTTCCTGCACGGTCACCTCCGGGTTGTCGACCCCGCCGACGAAGATGAAGGTGGGGTACTTGACCGTGCTGTCCAGCGTGGAGCGCGAGAAGTCGATGCGCAGCAGGCCCTCCGCGGGTGAGTAGGAGACCAGCGTCTGCTCCTGCCCGTCGGGGGAGCGGCGCAGAGCGACGCCGAACTGAGCGCCCGCGGGCACGTCGGCAACGACCTCCAGCTCGAGGCAGTCGCCGGAGACGGTCTGCAGAGCCAGCTCCTCGCCGGCGGGCAGGCGGACATCCTCCAGCGACCGCTCATTGCGGCGGAGCGCCCTGAGCTCCTCCACCGGCTCGAGGCCCACGATGCCATCCGGCCGCAGGCTCATCACACGCGGCAGAGACATCACCCCACTCCACCCCGAGGCCTTGGCGACCTCGGGATCGCGGCGGCCCAGAACCCAGGTCCAGAGGATGCGGCGGCCCCTGTCGTCCAGGAGGCTCTCGGGGGCGAAGCACGTGCCGCCCGGCCAGTTCATGCGATGGTGCTCTTCCGGGATGAAGGTCTCGTTCTCGTACCGCCCCAGGTAGTACCGGGCGCCGCGAGGGTGGCTGATGCAAAGCAGCACGTGGCGGTCGCCGAGGGAGAAGAAGTCCGGGCAGGCGCAGTCCTCCTCGGGCCCGGTCCACTCGGGCTTCGCCTCGTAGAAGGGCCGCACGTACTCCCAGCTCAGCAGGTCGGCGGACTTGAAGAGGAACACAGTATCGCGCTCCCCGCCGGGCAGCACCTTACCGCCGAGGATGGTGTAGTACGTGTCACCCTCAACCCAGCCGTGGGGGTCGAAGACGTTGTACACCCCGTGGCCGGCCTCGCCATCTTGAGGGATGGGGATGACGGGGTTGCGCGGGTGCTTCTCCCAGCGGTCGAGGTTGTCGTCGCAGGCTGTGGCCATGCAGATGCCGGCATTGATGCCGAAGTACATCAGCGTGGGAATGCCGTCCTTGTTGACGAACCCATTGCCGCTGAAGATGCCGATGTCCGGATCCTCGGGACCGGGGACCAGAGCCGGCGGGTGCTGGCGCCAGTGGAGCAGGTCGGCGCTGGACACATGGCCCCAGCAGTGGCCGCCGTGGGGCAGAGCGGTGTCCTGGTAGATGTAGAACAGGTGGTAGCGCCCCTGCCAGTACAGGCAGCCATTGGGGTCGAAGGGCATGCAGACGCCCTCGGGGGAGACGAAGTGGTAGGTGGGGCGGTGGGGATCGGCCAGGAGCTTGTCGCGAAGCCGCCGGGCGCTGCGGATCAACTCGTCCATGGGTACCTCCGGTGCGTGAGCTGCGGGCACCGGAGAATTGCGACGGGGGGACGGGGAGTTCCTTCATGGGCTGTGGCGATCGCCACCGAGGTAGCACCCGCCCGTGCCTGCGGGTTTCTGACCAGCGCGGTCCGCACCACCCGGACGACGCGGCGGGCTCACGGCCGCCGCTGGATGGCCCTGCGGGCCAGACTGCGGACGGCCAACGGCAAGACCGGACGGTCGCACGGAGCGGCTGTGCGCCCATGCAGCCCAGAGCGCTCACGGCGGCGGGCTGGAAACTCAGATTATGCAGCTTCCGGACAGGCGCCGACTCACGTCGCCTCACCCCCCCAACCCCGCCTCTCGGCGTCTCTTCGAGCCGCTTGTACTCCGCCAAACGGCTGGCGGAGACGGGAGGAGGGGGGAGAACGGCAGTACTTCGACCGTTCCGAACGCGGGAATGGCGAAATGTGGCCCCAGTGCGTTCATGCATAGCGTGAGTGCAAAGCCCGCCCCACGGACCGCATCGGCGCACGACCCACGGCTAGCCCCCGCGCGGGAGGTGGGCCGGGCAGCTCGTCATGCAGCGCTCCACCGCTGTGGCATACCCCGGGCGCTGGATGCAGTCGGCCTGCCTCATCGCCTCGCAGATGAACTCCGGGGTGATCTGCTCCGGCAGCTCGAAGGCATTCGTGTTGCCGGTGAGCTGGACGCCGCAGTCAGGCGCCAGCCCGTAGCGGCAGCCGCAGTCGCAACGCACCTGGTCGATGGCCCGCCAGGTGAGCGTCTTGCCCTCCAGCTCCACCGAGACCGTGCCGTCACCCGATAGAGCCCCGACCATGCAGGTCCGCGCGCAATTGCCGCAGTGGCGGCAGATGTCCTCATCTGCATACAGGGCGTCCTGAGCAAGCGGGGCGTCGGTGATGAGCGCACTCACGCGCTGGCGGGCGCCGTACTTGGGGGTGAGCAGCAGGCCGCTCTCTCCGATCTCGCCCAGTCCGGCGGCGACGGCCTCGAAGCGGCCGGCGGTCAGCGCTGGGGCGCCGATATAGCTGCGAGACGCCAGTCCGAAGAGGTCCTTGGTGGGCACGGCCCGGTAGCCGGCCTCCGCCAGCTTGCGGGCGACGCGCAGCATGATGTGATCGAGGGTGGCCAGCGCCTCACCGTGCACGCCGGCGCCATAGTGGCCGGCCTTGAGGCCCGGTTCGACCCCTACATCGTCCACACTGGCGTGGATGTGCTCCACTCCCACCACGATCACCGAGCGCGCGCCGGGTAGGTAGTCATCCAGCGACTTGGGAGTCAGGTCGCGCTGCCGGGCCTCAGGGTTGTACGGCATGGCCTGCCCACCCCAGATGTTCCTCAGACCCTTGAGCGGCCAGCCCTTGTCCACCACCTCGTAGTGGTCCTGTCCCGAGTACACCGCATCCAGGGCCTCCCGCAGCTTCTTGACGCGCTCGGCCGAGGCGATGCCCACCAGGTCCGCACCGGCCTCGCGGGCCAGGGTCTTCACCGTCCCGGTCAGGTCACCGACGGGCGGGATGGCGGGCTCGGGGGTGAGGGCGACCGAGGCCGCCTCCTGTGGCCACGGCATCGCCGTGAGCAGCAGCCGCCATTCGACCCCGCTTCCCCTCTCGTCGGGGAAGCTCGGGAGGCCGCAGAGGGCGGCGGCCTGTGCGGCATCGATCGTCGAGTGGGGGATCACCGAGTATCCGTGGCGCTGGATCATCCGGCCCAGGCGCAGTTGATCCACCCGACCCTCGCGAGAGCTGGACAGGGAGCAGCCCTGCGGGAAGGTGATCCCGAACACGATGGCGCTCCTGGCATCGGGCAGCTCGGCCTGCAGGTCGATGCCGGCCCGGGAGAAGACCTCGGCCGGGGCCCCGGCCAGGTACTGAATCTCCAGCTTCCGAGCTTCATCGACCAGAGCGTCCAGGGCCCGCTGCCCGCCCTGAGGGGTCTCGTCGGGCCGCTCGTCGCGGCGGCGGCGCGGGGACTTGCTGTAGTCGCTGTCGAAGTACCGTCTCTGCGGCGGCACGCAGTATTTCAGGCACATCCCCATCTTCCAGCCGTAGATCCACTCCGGGTGCTCGTTGGCCGCCAGCCGCACCTGCTGTGTGATGGATTCCTCGGTCACCGGCTCGGGCCAGTGGCGGCAGACGTCGAGCTGGAAGTTCTCGCCGATGGCGCAGCGCCACAGGTTGCGGTTCGGGAACTCGAAGGTCTTGTCCTCGATCCTCACCTGCAGCATGCCCTTGACCTCGCGGTCGAAGCACTCGGTGGGGCAGTTCTGGGCGCAGAGCATGCAGCGGTCGCACAGGGGCTCGCCGTCGTACAGCGGGTCGGGGTCCAGGTCGGCGTCGGTGAGGATCGACACGAGGCGCACCCGCGGGCCGAACTCCGGGGTGATGCACAGGTTGTTCCAGCCGATCTCGCCCAGTCCGGCACAGGCGGCGGCGTAGTAGCTGCAGATGTCGCCGATCCAGCCGCGATCCGCCCCGGGGCGCGGCCGGTACGACCAGATCCCGGATTGGCGAATGGGTATGGCCGCAATGCCGCGGCCCTGCAGGTACTTGGCCAATCGGTAAGCCAGGTACTCAAGACTGCTGGAGGCGTCCATCTCCGACAGCGCCGGGCCCGGGACACGAACGTCGGCCTCCTGCCCCAGCTCTGTGGGCGCGTCCAGGAAATGGATGCCGCAGACGACCACCGTCCTGGCGCCGGGCATCACCCCCTGAGGGCTGTGCTCTACAGGGGCGTTCGCCCAGCGATCGACCCCGGCGATCCCTACCAGATCGGCCCCGAGCTCACGGCACTTGTCCTTGATCTGCGCGGTCAGCGGGTTCATCGGGACAGGTCATCTCCTATCTCTGGCGAGTAGTCGACGGCGCCGCCGAGAGGCGGGCGACAGACGGTGGACGGCGGGGCTCACGTGTCACTGTCCGCGGCTTCCAGGCGGGCGGCGATCGCACCGGCACACTCCACCATCTGCCGAAGCATCTCGCCATCTCCGCTGCGGTCCGCTCCCTTGCCGATCGCGGCAAGCCCCAGAGATGCCACCGCGCGCCCTTCCTCATACACGGGGACGGCGAGCTGCATATAGCGCCCTCCGGAGAGCGCCGCGGCATGGCCCGCCTCGCGAACTCCGGCAAGCTCTCCGTTCAGGTCCTCCGTGGTCTGCACCTCCGGCCACAGACTGCCCGGCAACCCCCGCTCCGAGACTACCGCCGCGAGCTCCTCCGGGGCCAGATGGGCCAGCAAGACCCGCCCGGTAGCCGTCTCGTAGACATCGTCCTGGTCCAGTCGCTGCCGGCTCCAGTGGAAGTCCGGGTTCCCGTCGGCTACATGGATGATCACCTTGTGCCGCCGGTGCAGAGCTACCAATACCGTCGGTTCGCGCAGACGGTGGGCCAACTCCGTCACCAGGGGGCCTGCAAGCAGCGCCAGGTCCTTGCGCCACGGGCCATGGCGCACCACACGGTACGCCGCTGGCCCCAGCACGTACCCCGACCGCGGCGCCTCCTGCGCCACGAAACCACAGGCCACCAGGGTGCGCAGGATGTTGGAGCATGTGGCCGGATGCAGGTCCAGCCGGTTGGCGATCGCCACCACCCCCAGCGGCGCACCATCCGGCTGGTCGCCGAGGAGGCTGAGGATTCTGCAGGCCCGGGCGATAGCGCCAATTATCATAATAGAATAATCTCCCTTACGATATAATACAATGCCGGCGCCAGAACCGTCAAGAGCCAGGATAGGAGCGGGATAGGAGCGGCGGGGCGCCGATGGGGGACGAATGGAAGGTATGGGGGGCGGCCGGCGGCGGGATCTACACGCCGCCACCGTTGCCGCGGTCCAGCACTTCTCTGGCTTTGGTGACCAGGTCGCGCATGGGGAAGGGCTTCTGGATGAACTCGACGCCTTCGTCCAGCACACCGCGATGGGCGATGACGTTGGCCGTGTAGCCGGACATGAAGAGGCACTTCATTGCGGGTCGGCTGAGGAGGAGGTTGCGCGCCAGATCGCGGCCGCTGAGGTCCGGCATCACCACATCGGTGACGAGCAGCTCGATCTCCCCCGTATGCTCGGAAGCCAGGCGAATAGCCTCGATCGGCCCCGAGGAGGCCAGTACGTGGTACCCGTGGCGCTCGAGGGCTTTCGCGGCCACATCCAGGAGCGCCGGCTCGTCCTCGACCAGGAGTATGGTCTCCCCGTGGCCAACGGGGACCTCGCTGACCGTGGCCGGAGCCGCCTCAAAGACCTCGCCCACGTGGCGGGGCAGGTAGATCCTGAATGTGGTGCCCTTCTCCGGCTCGCTGTAGACGTTGATGAACCCGTCGTTTTGCTTGACGATGCCGTAGATCGTGGCCAGGCCGAGGCCTGTCCCGGCGCCGGGCGCCTTGGTGGTGAAGAACGGCTCGAAGACGCTGGCCAGGGTGGCGCTGTCCATCCCGCAGCCGTCGTCACTGACCGCCAGACAGACGTACTCTCCGGTCCGGAAGCCGGTGTGCTGCTGGATGTATTCCTCGTCGAATACGGCGTTGCAGGTCTCGATGGTGATCTTCCCCACACCCCCGATGGCGTCCCGGGCGTTGACGCACAGATTGGCCAGTACCTGGTCCACCTGAGTGGGATCGAGCTTCACGGGCCATAGATCCGCGGCGGGGCGCCAGGCGATGTCGATGTCTTCGCCGATGAGCCGCATGAGCATGCCCAGCATGCTCTCCACGGCACGGTTGAGGTCCAGCACTTTGGGGGCGATGTTCTGCCTGCGGGCGAAGGCCAGCAGTTGTCGGGTCAGGTCCGAGGAGCGCCCGGCGGCGGTGAGTATTGCCTCGAGGTTCGCACTCAGCGGATCATCGGGCGCAAGCTGCATCATGGCGATGTCGGCATGGCCGGTGATGATGGCCAGCATGTTGTTGAAGTCGTGTGCCACGCCGCCCGCGAGCCGTCCGACGGCCTCCATCTTCTGCGCCTGCAGAAACTGGTTTTCCAGGCGCTGGCGCTCCTCTTCGGCGCGTATGCGCGGTGTGACATCGGCGAAGATACAGGCAAACTGCCCGGAGGCGGGGCGAAAGGCGGTGACCTCGAAGTGCTTGTCCAGATCGGCGGCGTACTGCTGGAAGAAGAGGGGCTCGCCGGTGAGGGCCACCTTACCGTAGGCCTCGATCCATTGCGGTTCGGTGCCGGGCAGGATCTCGAGCACCCGCTTGCCCACGACCTGGGCCGCCGCGAGCCCCGTCATGCGCTCGAAAGCCGGGTTGATGCGCAGGAAACGGTAATCCACCGGGGTGCCGTTATCGTCGCAGATGATCTCGTGGAGGGCGAAGCCGTCCAGCATCTCCCGGAACAGGGTTTGGTAGTCTTCCTCTGCCTGCCGGTGCGCGGTGACATCACGGGTGATGGACAGCACCGAGAAAACGGCGCCATCGGCATCGTACTCCGGCACCAGGCGCCAGTTCAGCACGGTGTGTCCTTCGACACCCTCGATAGCGAACTCGGTCTCGTACGGAGCACCGCCATCGAACACCCTCTGGATCGCCTCCTCCCAGAAGCGACACTGCTCCATCGGGAATCCCAGCTCCTGGTGGGTCTTGCCAATGAACTGCGCCGCATCAAGCGCCACCAGCTCTCGGACATTGCCGGACACGAATAGGTGGCGTCCCTCGCGGTCGAAGCGCATCACGATATCGGGAAGCCCGTTGACCAGGGCCCGATAGGTCTCCTCGCTCTCCCGCAACGCATTCTCCATGAGCTTGCGCTCGGTGATGACTTCCGTGTAGACAATGATGCCGCCCACGGTTCCGTCGTTCTCGTACCAGGGGCGGCACTCCCAGCGGGTCCAGTCCACGGTTCCGTCGGCCCGTGGGTACGGGTCATCCTCGGCGCTGAGGACCTCGCCCGCCAAAGCGCGCCGGTGAACCTCGCGCCACTGCTGCGGCAGGTCGGGGAAGACATCATAGTGGTGCCGGCCGATCAGGTCCTGCTCCTCGACGTGGTAGTCCTCGATGTACCGCTGACTCACATAGATGTACCGCAGGTCCCTGTCGTGGACCGCGACGGCGCTGCGGTTATGCTCGATGATGTACCGCATCAGGTCGTGGGAGTGCTTGAGGGCAAGCTCGGCCTGCACCCTGTCGGTGACGACCTCGGTGGACAGGATGATGCCGCCCACGGTGCCGTCCGCCTCGTACCAGGGGCAGCATTCCCACCGGGTCCACGTCACTGTGCCATCGGCCCGCTCGTAGGGGTCGTCCTCGGCACCGACTGTCTCGCCTGCCAGGGCTCGGTGATGGGCGTCGATCCATCTCTGAGGCAAGTCATTGAAGACGTCATAGTGGTCCTTGCCAATGAGATCGATGCCTGCGAGCCCGTAGTCGTCGATGTACCGCTGACTGACATAGACGTAGCGCAGGTCCCTATCCAGAACGGCTGTGGCACTCTTGGCGTGTTCGATGATGTAGCGCATCAGGTCGTGGGAGTGGGTGAGCCTCGCTTCCGCCTGCTTGCGCCCGGTGACGTCTCTGATGTTGCCGATGACCTTGACGACGCGGTCGTCTTCCACTACCGCTTGTCCGGCGGTGCGGACCCACAGTTGGCGCCCGGCCGCGCTGGTGAAACGGGCCTCGATCTCGTAGGGCTCGCCCCGCTCCACACAGGTCTCAAAAGCCACCTTCACGCGCTCTCTGTCTTCCGGGGCGTAGCACTCCAGGCTCCTGTCCACGAGCCGGGCGGGGTCGCCATCGAACTGCGCGGCGTCCAGGTCGTGGATGCGATAGACCTCGTCGGTCCAGGTCATGGACTGGGAGGCGACGTCCCATTCCCAGCCACCGATCCTGCTGAGGCGCTGCGTCCTGTCCAGTAGCTCCTGGTTGCGTCTCAGAGTCGCTTCGGCCCTGAGGGCCGCCACCTGATCGGCCAGGATCTTCCCCGCCAGGATCGTGGCCAGCGGGTAGAGGATCATCACCGGCGGGCCGAGACGCATCATGGTCTGAAGCCTGGTGCCCGCGGGCAGCGTGAGCATCAAGGCGACCATGGCGGCATGAACGATGAGGCCGAAGACGTACAGGTACAGAGCGGAAGGGACATCGGCACTCCGGCGGAAGCGCCGATATCCGAACAGGCCGATGAGCATCGAAGCCAGGGTGACGCAGACGCCCATCGTCGCCCCGCCCCCGCCCAGGGAAATGCGGTAGGCGGCGGCCAGCGCGGCGGCGATCGCGCCCGACCAGGGGCCGAAGAACAGAGCGCACAGACTCACCATTACCGATCGGCCGTCAAAGATCAGCCCCTCCCCCATGTCCAGCGGCCGCATCATGCCCAGGACCGCGGCGCCACCGAAGAGCAGTCCCTGCAGGAGCGCCCCCCGAGCCCCTGTGCGCGGCCACCTCTTCTCCACAAAGCCCGAGACAATCGTCAGGGCCACGAGGAATGAGAGGTTCAGGATCAGGTCGATGCTGGCGTCAAGCTCGAGCACAAAGTCCACCGGACGTGGTCCCCCTATGCCAAAGGCGTGGTCGAAAAGCCCGGCCGGCCTGCACTATGTCACTGTCGGCGCCAGTCTCGTGAAGCGAGCTAGCGAGCAATCTCATTGCGTGCCGGGGCATCCCTCGAGCGGCTCCTCCGGGAGCGCACGCTCCAGGAATGACACTCTCCGGCGAACCTGAGCTTCTCCGCCGGGCCTGTAGCCCCCGAAGGCAACCCTCACGCAATCGTCCTGGCCGCGGCCCACATTGGGCGCCGCGACGGCCGCAGGCACCCCGCAGTGCCCTACGCTGCTTCGGCCCGGCTCCGCCAGGAGGAAGCCGCGCATGTCGAAACGCTCCACCTACTCCAGGTGCGCGCACCCATCGCATGCGACCGGTATCGCCTCCGCCACACGCGTGAGCGGGAACGTTTCCCCTCGATGGCGGGGTCACCTCCGTGCGGTGTTGGCCGAGATCGTGCTTAGGCCCCTGGAGATGCCGCAGCGGGGATGGAGCCGGGCGGCCGGCCTCGGTGGGCGGTCGCCCCGGCGATGAGGTTCGGCGATCCGCGGCCAGCTCGCCGCCCTCGGAGGGTACCCACGCAGCGATACCCTCAGCTTCGAGGGGACCGAGGTACTCTTCCGGGTGGCGGCCACCGTGCGGGATCGGGCTGTGGAGCACCACGAGCGCATGCAGGAGCGGCCGCAGATGGCGGAGGCTTTCTCCGGGGATCGGTCCTCGGACAGCGGGGCAGTACAGGCGACCGCCAGCAGGGGCACGCTCCGAAGAGTGGGCCGTCCGGCCGCCTTTGGCATGGCATCGCTCCGAGTCCAGGAAAGATGATACCCAGCTACCCACGGGGCGTCGCATCGGTTACGTATTCCACCCGGAAAGGTCAGACACCTCCGCCAATTCGCGCCATCTCGCCGTCACGCGAGCCGGCGAGCCCCCTTGTCCAGTCCGGATGGCGCCGGGCCCGTCTGGGGCAGTCGGCGACCTTGCGAGGCGGTTTCGAGGCCAGACCGCGGGGAGCAGGGGTGTCGGGACAGAGGCGGCAGCGCGACGGCCTCCTCCCTGCCCCAAGCCCTGAAGGGGCCGCTCAGGGAGGAGCGGCACGGTAGTGCCAGACCACAGAGCGGCTGGGGCTGAAGCGAGGCCGAGAGGCCCGGCAGCCGGGACGGTCTCGCTGTGGAAGAGCGAGACCCTCCCGGCGAGGCGAAGTGTCGGCCAATCAGGTCTTCTGATAGACCCGCACGTAGTCGAAGGTCACGCTATCGCGGAACAGATGACTGGACATGGCGATAGGCGCGTCCTCCTCGGACACATCCACGTTCAGCACGATGTACTGGTCGGTCCGTGACAGGCCCTGGGAAGTGCGGCCCGACACCTGGCCATCGATGTAGTAGACGTACCCTCCGTCCGTCCACTCCAGTCCGTAAGTGTGGTACTCGCCGGCCACAGAGCTCACGGAGCAGGGACCGAAAGATACCTGATGTGAATCGGCACCCCACCCGTTCCAGTGCACATACTGGTTCACCCAGTCGGCGTCGGGTCGGCTGCAGGTGTAGATGCCGAGTTCCGCGCCATTGACCGCCGGGTTGTTGTCGGTGTTGCCCATCAGTGGCGAGGTCAGCCAGAAGGCCGACCGGCAGCCACGGGCCGGCTGCATCAGCACCCGACACTCGAAGTACCCGTAGGTCGCCAGGAACGTGTCCTGAGTCCCGATCATCCCCGTCCAGATCTCGTCCCCCACCCGTTTGGCCGTGATCACCAGATGGCCTTTCCCATCCAGGGTAACAGCTTCTTTCGTGTTGATGGCACAGAAGCGCGGCCCCTGGAGACGGTGGCGCCACTTGGTCAGATCCAGCAGCGTGCCTGTGAACTCATCGGACCACACGAGGCTGTAGTCCTCCGAAGGGGGGCCCGACGTCACGGGCTCCGCCACAGGCGGATCTTCCGCCACCGTCGATGGATCATTGCTGTCGCAGCCAAGCATGAGGCAGACACCCAACATCAGCAGCGCAACGATGGCCCAGCGCATGTCGCGTCCTCCTTACCAACGGCTATGGGTTGCGTGGTGCGCTTCGTCTCGTAACGCCCATCCCACCGGGAGGCCGCAGCAGAAACGCCGCACAGCCTCAGAAGGGCCTGTACCGGGATACAGAACGTCTCGATGATACTGCCGCATAGTGGCTATCGCAGTCTGCCGGTGACGTCCCCGGAGGACGGTTAGACTGCTGCAGGCCCTGTCCATGTTCCCTATAATGGACTTATGGTCCCTGTTTCTCTTTAGACTGATCGGCTGGATTTGATGAGGAGCAACTTATGAGCAGCGGCGGCGCGATGATCACGGCGGGCAACAACGGGGGAGGCGACGGCCGGAAGGGCGACACGCGGACCGGCACCCGGTGGGGATGGTGGCAATTGAGCTCAGGGGCTGCCCGGCGTGGAGGTCTTCGTTGAGCCTGCTTCCGTGGTGCGCCCTGTGCAGTGGGACGCCCGGCCTGCGGGAGACGGTCTCGCGGAGCTTCTCGCCGATTGCATCGGGATCGCGCTCGCCCAGGCCCGGCTCGAGCCCCGGGGGCGGCCGACACCCGGCCACCGGGCACGCCAGAGGGCACGGCAAACGACCAACGGCGCGGGAAACGGCAAACGGCGCGGGGCTCCGCCCCTGCACCCCGCCAGGGGACCCGTCCCCTGGACCCCAACTCTTGTGCAGCGGATCGCGCCGTAGCACGGTGCGGGTGGCGTACTCCGTGCGAGGGCCGGGACGGCGAACCCCGGGGTCGAGAAGGGCGACGTGCTCTCCACGGGTCCAGCTCGCGGCCAATGCTCAACGCCCCGCAGTACGGACGGCAGCGGCGCGTGGCCCGGCGTTCACCCCCGGGCTAGCCCAGACGCAAGTCCTCGTAGATGCGGCTGTCGTAGCGGATCCTGTCCAGCGGGATGCCGAACCCGTTGTGGATGATCCGCCTGAGCCTCTCCCCGATGGCCGCCGGGTCGCGGGCAATGGAAGCCCACTCAGGCCCCAGGGGCGGGCGGCAACCCCACACGGGCTCCGTGACGGCGGCGATGCGTCGGGCCAGATCGCCGAAGGTGATAGTCCCGTCGGTGTGCCCCACAGGCCAGCGCAGTAACCCGCGCCTGGCGTCGGGTAGGTTCACGCCGGCGGCCTGCGCCAGCAGGAACCGGCGCACACCAACCCAGTGCAGGGGCGTGAGACCAAGACTCACCCGGTCGCTCGGGCGGATCCGTTGGCGGTGCGAGACAAGCCCGTGCCCGCGCTCCACCGCCCGGCGTATCAGGTAGAACGCCTGCTGCGTACGGCACCAACCCCGGCGCTGCGGAAGCGAGGCCCTCCGCTGGACCTCTTGCACCAGGAAGTCGCGCAGATCGCCCACGGTGCGCATCTTCTCGGCCGCTTCTACCGGTATCTCCACATCGAACTCGTCCTCGACGGTCATCAATAGCTCGACGACATCCAGGCCCATCTGGTCACCTCCGTCTCACCCGGCGCTGGATTGGCGCGTCGCTCTCCCTGCGCAACCGTTCGCCGCAGCCCGCGGCCGAGCACCACGGTCAGCAGAGACCGGCTGTGCAGTAGACAGCCACGCCCAGCGCGTCGCCTCCCGGAGCGCTCGTGGCTAGCCGCCCCACATCTCCGCAAGGGCCTTCTCCACCACCGAAGCCACGTAGGGGGCCTTCATGTCGGTGAAGGCGACGCGATCGCCTCTGGCAAGCTCGCGCCACTCGTACTTGAGCCGCAGATACTCGGCGGCCTCTTCGGGGTGAGCCTGGAGGTAGCGGCAGAAGGCCAGGTGGCTGCGCTCGCGCTCGCTTCCGGCCCAGGTAATGTGCACGTGAACCGGGATGACCTCGCCCTCCTCGCCGGTCAGCTCTCCGCCGGCATACCACCAGTCCTCGGCAGGATGGGAGTGGCTATGCTGATGGAGGCCGGCGGCGGCGATGCGGGCCCGGGCTTCGGGACACCATTCCCGGTGCGTGATGACCATGCAGTCGATGATGCCCTTCCCGGCCAGACCGGGCACCGAGGTGCTCCCGATATGCTCCACACGCACGTCGAAGGGCAGAGCCGCGATGATGAACTCGCGCACCTGCGAAAACCACCGCGCGAAGGCGGGGTTGTAGGGGACGATCGGGATCGCATCGGCGTACCGGCTCATGGGCGCCTCGGGTCGGTGGCGTGGTGTCAGAGGACCTTTCGGCACACAGAGGGGGGCGACCTTCGGGCCGCGTCCAGGAAGCGGGCTAGTGGTGACGAGGTAGGGGCCCTTTGCCCTCCCCTGGAGGCCACTATCCGCTTTGCGGCGAACTATGTCGATGCCGCATCCCACACCCTCGAGGCCCATGATGAGTGCTTTGCCCTCCGCCGATGTGCAGGTCGTGCGCCGTCTGGCTGCACAGTGTCGCGAGCTTGCCCAGAGCGAGGAGTACGAGGCGCGCCGTCGCCGCTGGCGCGCCCACAATGATCGCCGAAGCGGAGAGCGCGCCCCTGTCTGGTGCCGACCGGCGGCCGTCTGGAAGGACATTCTCCCCCAGAGCAGCCTGCAATGCACCGACCCCACATGCCGGGCCGTCGAGTACAGCCTCCGCCAGCACCTGTACAAGGACACCGTCGGTGACGATAGATCGGAAGAGCACACGTCTGAACTCCAGTCACCGCTCATTATC
>CAZXDD010000147.1:0-13862 GCA_964639415.1 uncultured Armatimonadia bacterium | reverse complement strand
GCTGCTCCCTCTGGGAGCGGACGCTCTCGGAATAACAGTCCCGGCGAATGCGGGGTTCTCGGCCGCACCTTCAGACGGCCGTCGGTGGGGCGGGATCTGCAGCCCTCCAGAACCGACCCGAAGGGTCGACGTCGGCCTTCGGACACGGCCTGGGCCGGCCATCGACCGGCCTGCGCCCGGCGCAGCCCACAGGCACGGCTGTACGACCGGCGAAGCTGCGCCTCAAACCGGCCAGGTGCCCACTGAAGGCTCGTGGCAGCGAACGGCGGCGATGCCAGCTTGCGACATCACCACCGCTCAGTGGCACCGGCCCGAGGCAAACCTCCTCGCCGTACTCCTCGGTCTGAGGCGGAGCCTCGCTGGCTGTTGCCGGGAGCCCGGGCCTCCTGTTCCGCAGGACCGGGGCGTCGTCGTGAACCGTCCGGCACGGCAGGTACAGGCCGCGGACGGAGCCGTATACCCACACCATGGAGCCCATACCCGATGCCCTCCAAGACCCGTTACCTCTCGCCCTACGATAGCGTTCAAGCCCGGCTGGCCCACATGCCACCACAGCTCGCCTTCGCCGGCTCCACTCGGGAGGACTGGCTCGGCTGGCGGCGCGTTTTCGATGCCCGTTTGCGTCAGTTGCTGGGTCCGCTGCCGGAGCCGGTGCCTCTGGATCCCGAGATCACTGAAGCCATCGACTGTGGCGATTACGTCCGCGAGCGCGTGGTCTACGACACGGAGCGATACTGCAGCGCAGTGGCCTACGTGCTACTGCCCAAGGACCTGGCACCCGGAGAGCGGCGGCCCGGCATTCTGGCGGCTCACGGGCACGGTCGGGGCAAGGCGGACGTCTGTGGCGTGGCCGACAGTGCTGACGAGCAGCAGCAGATAGACGCGCTGAGCTACGACTACGCCCGGCAGTTTGTGCGGCGGGGCTATGTGGTGATCGCTCCGGACTGGCGGGGCTTTGGGGAGCGCCGGAGCCCGGCGGAGTGGGCGCGGGAGGGGCGCGATCCGTGCAATGTCAACTACATGGCCGAGGGCTATCTGGGCCACCACCTGCTGGCTCTGCAGATCTGGGACGGGATGTGCACCCTGGATTACCTGCAAAGTCGTCCGGAGGTGGACGGCGAGCGTCTGGGCATCGGCGGGCTGTCCTTCGGCGGAACGATGACCACCTACCTGGCGGCTCTGGACCCGCGGCTGAAGGTGGCCTGCATCAGCGGGTACCTGAGCACGGTGCGCCACGACGCCATGGGCCTGCGGGGGAAGGGCAACTTCTGCGGTGCCCAGTACATGCCGGGGCTGCTGACCATCGGTGACATCGCCGAGGTGGCCGGTCTCATCGCTCCGCGGCCGCTGGTGGCGGAGATCGGGAGCCAGGACATGTGCTTCGTCGCCGACGATGCCCGCCGGTCGTACGAGCAGGTGGCCCGCATCTACGCCGCCGCCGGAGCCTCCGACAACCTGGAGGTCGACTTCCACCCCGACGGCCACGTCTGGAGTGGCCGCAAGTCCTTCGACTGGTTCGCCAGGTGGCTGTAGGACGATGGAGAGTGGTCCCCAACGCCGGGATGGTTCACGCGCAGAAGGAGTGTCGCACCCCACGAGCATCTCCGATTTCCTCGCCGCAAGAGTAGCCTCTCTCAAGTGGACCGGGCGCGCCCTGCGCTCCCGGAACTTCCGCCTGTTCTTCGCCGGTCACGGCATCTCGCTGATCGGCACGTGGATGCAGCGGGTCGCCATGGGCTGGCTGGTCTACAGGCTCACGGACTCACCGCTGCTTCTGGGGAGCGTGGAGTTCGTGGGGCAGCTCTCGGCGGTCCTGGTCGCCCCGCTGGCCGGGATGGCGGCCGATCACAAGGACCGCCGCCGCCTGATCCTGCTGACGCAGGCCATGGCCATGGTGCAGGCGACGCTATTGGCCGTGCTGGTGCTCACCGGGGCCATCGAGGTCTGGCACCTGTTCGTCCTGGGCATCATGCTGGGGATCATCAACGGCTTCGACATGCCGGCGAGGCAGTCGTTCATCATCGAGATGATCGACAACAAGGACGATCTGCCCAACGCGATCGCGCTGAACTCCACCATCATCAATGGCGCCCGGATGGTGGGGCCCTCGGTGGCCGGGCTCACGGTGGCGGCGGTGGGCGAGGGAGTGTGCTTTTCGATCAATGCCGCCAGCTACCTGGCGGTGATCGTGGCGCTGCTTCGGATCCACGTGGTGCCCCGCCGGCGTCCGGCACAGCGTCCGGGGTTCCTCGCCGGCCTCAAGGAGGGGCTCACGTACGCGGGCAAGTCCGTGCCGATCCGCAATACGCTGGTGCTCAATGCGGTGATGAACCTGGCCGGCACACCGTACATGGCGCTGATGCCGGTGCTTGCCAAGACCGTGCTGGGGGGAGGGCCCCAGACGCTGGGGCTGCTGATGTCCAGCGCAGGAGTGGGGGCCCTGGGTGGGGCGCTGTATCTGGCCTCACGCGCCCGCCCCGAGGGCCTGCCGCGCCTGATGGCCGTGGCCTGCTGCTCGTTCGCGCTGGGGATCATCGCCCTGTCGCAGTCGCGCTTCCTGCCGCTTTCCATGCTCCTGATGGTGTTCACGGGCTTCGGCATCGTGGCCCAACTGGCCTCGGCCAACACGCTGCTGCAGAGCATTGTAGACGACGACAAGCGGGGACGGGTGATGTCGCTGCACATGGTCTCGTTCATGGGCACCGCGCCCTTCGGAAGCCTGTGGGGGGGTGCGGCGGCCACGCACATCGGCGCCCCGTTGACTCTTGTCATCGGCGGGAGCCTGTGTCTGGTGTCGGCGGCGGCATTCATCTGGCAGATGCCCCGGATGATGGCGATCCTGCTGCCTCTGCTGGAGCGCAAGAGGCGGGAGGGAGCCGGCGAGTCTCCGGCGGCGAAGTAGGCGACCAGACCCGCGGAATGCTCCGTGAACCTCCGGGACCCTGCCCGAACAGAGACCCTATCTTGCTCATAAATTGTGGGTTTTTTGGGAGGTACCCGTCCACGGCCCCCGAACCCTCGCTGCTGAAGTCACCAATCCCGGGCTGGTCGCCACGCGGTCAGCCCCGATGGGAAGGGAACGAAGATGACGAGGGTACTCGGACTGCTTACGGCCGTCGGCTTTGCAGCGAGTGGGGCCCTGTGGCTGGCGGGGTGCGGGAGCCCCGAGGGTGCCACGTCGACACCCATGGTCTACGTGTCACCGTCGGCCATCAACACGACGCTGTCGCCGCAGCCCGTGGCTACTGCCGATCTGCGCTGGCTTGATATCGCCGATTGCCCGTACAGCGGGGACTTCCAGTCCGCGTTCTGCTACGGTCCCCCGGCGGCATCGGCAGCCACGGCGGACTACGCAGCCTCGGCGCCCACGCTGAGCGGCACGCTCACAGCCAGCAACCTCAAGCCCTGGTTCGCCTACCAGATGAAACTGGAGGGCAAGAAGGGGATACTCGGCACCACGGCGGCGGCCAACGCCGCCGACCCGCAGGCGTGGGCCAGCTTCCAGATCGGTTCCGTGGGGCGCTGGTGGTGCGAGACCGAGGGCCGGAATGTAAGTGACGCGGACCTCGCGGCCTGCATCGCCGCCGGGCACACGGTCAAGGGATACCTCCTCTTTGACTGGTTCGTCACCGGGGCCGACGGCTGCGCGAGCCACGCCTTTGCCCTCGACAGCAGCTACCACGTGCTCTGGAAGACCAGCCAACGGCGTCCGAAGCGTCAGGACTCGGCGGCGGTCAAGTACTCCATTCTGCGGGGGCCGTACGCCTACCCGACCGAAGCCGTGGGGACCACCGACACCGTCAGCCTCTACGCGGAATGGGAACCGAACCGCCCGCTGCCGGGGACGGTGCTGTTGGCCGATGGGTCCTACGACGTGCAGCTCGTACTGACCGAGGAAAGCTTCCATTCCACCGCGGACGGCGGCGGGTGCTGGGCGAAGGTGCTGGCAGGGGATGTGGCGTTCGCCGTCGGCGGGACGCCCCCTCCGCCTCCTGTCGGCTACGGGACCATCTCGGGACGCGTCACGGCAGGTAAGCCGGGGGTCAGCGGTGCCGTGGTGACGGTGGAGGGGACGGGAGCGGCAGCCACCACAAACGCCGCGGGCAAGTACACTATCGACGGCGTACCGGCAGGCACCCACACCGTGACTGCAACGGCTTCGGGCTACAGCCCGGCCACAGCCTCGGGAGTAGTGGTGCTGGCTGGCTCCACGACCACGGTCAACTTCTCCCTCACGCCCTGAGCGTCCCGGGAAGTGGCGCCGCAGATTGGGGCAAAGTGCATACCGGGCCGGAGGCGCAACGTACGCCTCCGGCCCTCTTGCGTCCCCTCACAGCCCCAGCAACCGTCTCGCGTTGCCGTCGGCGATGGCCTGCCTGACCTCGGGCTCCACTTCCAGCTCCGCGATCCACTGCACCTGCGGCGTTTTTTGGTGCACCACGCAGTAGTCCGTGCCCCACAGCATCCTGCGCCAGTGCCGCTGCACGAAGCCCATGGTGAAGTCCGGGTCGCGGGAAAGGGCGTTGTAGCCCGAGCCGGCGGAGAGATCGAGCCAGAGGTTGTCGTACTTGCCAAGCAGCCTGTCCAGCGTCCCGCCGGGCTTGATCGGCGTGGTGGGGTAGGCCACCTTGCGGTCGTCATCGGCGGAGATGGCGGACCAAAACCCCGGTCCGTGGCCGCAGAACTGGACGTCTCGATAGTCCTGAAGGCATTTTTCCAGCCGCGGCAGACCGGGCTCGTCATAGCAGCCAAGATCATCGCCGAAACACAGCGGCAATCCCAGGTCGTTGCACTTGGCGTAGATCGCCCGGTTCAGCTCGTGGTCGAAGGGCAGACCGTTCACATGCTCGCCGAAGCCCCGGCAGTTGTGGTTCTTGACGAAGTAGTCGATGAGCAAACAGGCCTTGGGGTAGCGCGGGTCTACGCAGACGAAGGCCACGAACCGCTCCGGGTACGCATTCCTTGCGGCCACGACGTCCTCTGTCAGCGAGTACCCCCACCCCCCTTCCGGGCTCTCGAGGGGCTGCAGGACGCTGATATCGACACCGGTGCGGTTCATGCGGTCCAGGACCTGCTCGGGTGTGAGGGGCATCTGCTCGGGGTATAGCTCACGGGCGTGGCTCTTGATGTGGCCGTGGAAGTCGA
The DNA here is from genome assembly GCA_964639415.1 of uncultured Armatimonadia bacterium. Lineage (GTDB taxonomy): Bacteria > Armatimonadota > Zipacnadia > Zipacnadales > JABUFB01 > CAYRFY01. The sequence goes on along the minus strand of CAZXDD010000147.1, from coordinate 8,717 downwards.
TCATGTCCGCCTCCGGTCGATGTCTGACGCTGCGGGGCAGCGTTGGGCCGCGACACTTCCTGACCGCGAGCAGTTCGTCCCGCGGCGGCTTTGGCCCTCCGCAGAAAAGACGGCCCCACCCCGCGATCGCGGGGTGGGGCCGATAGAGCCTGTCGGTCTGGTCACCGTGCCGGTGGCGCCACGCATGAAGGGTGCGCCGGCGCCCCGGCCACTACAGTGCACAGCCCTGTGTGGGCCTTCTGCGCTACTGCCCTCCGCCCTGGCCTCCACCGCGACCGCCCCGTCCGCCGCGTCCACCCTCGGCGCCGGGGCCGCGGCGCTGCATGCTCTGCATCTGCTCCTCGGTCAGTACATCACCGAGCGCTTCCATCAGGAGCTTCTGGCCCTCTTCGACGGCGGTGCCGAGGGCCTCAGCATCGCCGGCCGCGAGGGCCTCCTTCCGCAGGTCCCACTCCTCCTGGAAGTCGGGCTTGAGTTCCTTGAGCTGCTCGTCGGTCGCCTTGGCGGTGAAAGTCACCTGGCCCCAGAGCCGGTCCACGTAGAAGGCGCCCATGATGCCGCCCATCGGGCCTCCCCGGCGGCCGGCCTGGCCCTGGTCCTGCCCCTGGCCCTGCATGGCGGCCTGCATGAGCTTCTGCATGTTGGCGGTCAGTTCGGCGCGCCAGGCAGTGGCCGCCTCAAGCTGTTCCTCGGTGAGGAGCGTCTTGATCTCTTCCTCCAAAGCGGTGTTGATCTGCTTCATCTTCTCTGCGATATCTTCGCGGTTCTGGGCCTGACGCGCCTCGGCGAAGGCGGTGGCCCGGGCATCCATGGCCTTCTGACAGGCCGCGCGCAGAGTGCCGAACTGGTCGTCGGCCAAGTCGCAGGCGAAGTTCACTGTGGACCAGGTGAGCTCGACCTGCATCATCGCCATGGGATCGCCGCCCATCATGCCGCGGCCACCCCTCGCGCCCCTGCCCCCTTGAGGCTGAGCCTCCACCATCGCGGCCGTCAGCACCAGCACTCCGCTCACCACGAGTGTCACACCAAGCCATCCCGCATTGCGTCTCATGGTCGCTTCTCCTTCAGTGGTCTTGTTGTTGTGTCCGGCATCATCTGACTTCTATGGTGCCCGGCGACCGCCCCAGGTTACAGGCGGCGCAGAGCGCCGCTCCGGGCCCTGCAGGAAGGTCACCGGCACCCTCCGGTTGAACTGTACCCTCGTGCGCCAAGTGACCAGCTCGATCGGAGGCTCCGACCATGCAAGTTCGCCCCTGCAACTTCCTGTGGCTGCTGCTGTCTAGCGCGGCGCTTGGTGTCGCGGCGGTGTGCGCCGCCCAGTCGGCCGCCCAGCGCCGCGCCGAACTCCTCGCCACGGCGCAGGGACAGGCCCGGGACCCCGCGCCCTTCGTGGCGGCCCTGGAGGACCCCTCAATGCCCGTCCGGCGCCTTGCGGTGCGGTGCCTCACCGCGCTGGGAGCGCAGGCGCGGCCGGGCCTGGTGACCGCCCTGGACAATTCCGACACGGTCGTGCGCCGAGCGGCCATCCTGGCCCTGTTTGCTCAGGACGAGCAGGGCGCGGTGCCGCAGCTCCAGAAGGCGCTCGCCGACGAGGACGAGGTCGTGCGCATGACCGCCGTGGACCTACTGGCCACCGTGCAGCCGCAGACCGAGGCGGTGGCCGAGGCGCTCAGGAACGCCGCCAACGACCCGTCCATGCGGGTCCGCGACGCCGCGAGCCGCGCCCTGTGGCCGTTTCACAGGGATGCGGTGCTGCTCAAGAACCGGCCGGACTGGGATCATGAGATCGAGGTGCTCCAGGCCATCGAGCTGCCCCTGGCCGGCTGGAGGCTCCAGAACGACGACCTGCATGAGGGGCACACCAAGGGCTGGTATGAGGCGGAGTTCGACGATTCGGCGTGGGAGTCCATCGAGATCGGCCGGTTCTGGGACGAGCAGACCGGCAAGCACGACGGAATCGCCTGGTACCGAGGGCGTTTTGACATGCCCCCGAAGATGGACTGCAATGCGGTGGAGATCCAGTTCCAGGCCGTAGACGAGGTCGCCTGGGTCTGGCTCAACGGGGAGTACGTTGGCCAGCACGACATCGGCCCCAATGGCTGGGACATCCCGTTCCGGCTGAGCATCACCGACGCGGTGCGCTGGGGCGAGACGAACCAGATTACCGTGCGTGTGCACAACTCCGCCGCCGCCGGCGGCATCTGGAAGCCGGTGACGGTGGAGGTACTCAAGTGAGGGGACACGCGCTCGGCGCCGCGGGCCCGTTGCAGGCTCACCCGTCCCGAGCGTTCTACCGCCTCCTCGCCCTGGTCCGTACCGTGACGCAGTCTCGGCTAAGAGCCCCAACCCGTACCCGGGAGGTCCCGCTCATGAATTCGGACACGGTCCTGATCCGTCTCGTCCTGTCCGGCGTCCTTGGCCTGATGTGCGCCCTGGTGCTGCACGCCGCCGAGCCGTGGGAGAGCCCCTACGAGGGCGAGGAGGCCACCGGGCCGGATGTGATCGGCCTGTGGCAGTTCTCACCGGACGCGGAGGCGGCCGACAGCTCGGGCAAGGGCCACAGCCTGACGTTCCGGGGCGACGCCCGTGTCGTTGCCGAGGGGCGCTTCGACGGCGCCCTGGAGGCCACCGGCGGCCCCGGCGGGCCGAATGAGACCGCCTGCGGCGCGCTGGCGGCCGACACGGACGCCCTCACTCCGGCCGGTGCCTTCTCCCTCGAGGCGTGGATCAACCCCCGCGTCGACCTGGGCCAGGTGGAGCGCTGCTTCGTGCTGGACAAGATGTACGTGGACTACAAGCACAGCAATCCCAACACTGAATGCCTCAAGGACTACATGCTCTTGTTCCGCGGCAGCGGGGACGGGCGCGCCAGGCTCGAGGCGGCCGTGGGCTTCGGCGACGACGTGGTGCGGTACTCCACCGATGCGCTGGGGTTTCCCGTGGGCCTGTGGACCCACGTGGCCTTCACCTACGACGGGGCCGGCAGGGGACGTTTGTACCGCAATGGCGATCTGGTGGGCGGCGGCGAAGCCACCGGGCGCGGGCCCATCAGCGGCGGCCGCTACGGCCTGACGATCGGCGACCGCCACGGCAGCACCTACGCCTCCTTCCCCGGGCTCATCGACCAGGTACGCATCTGCAACGGCATCCCCTCCGCCTTCAGTGACACCTTCTGGGTGGCGCTCTCGGGCCGCTGCGCCTTCGAGCGCATGGAGCAGGGCGCAGCCCTGCGCATGGCCATCGACTATCAGGGACAGCTCGAGGTGCAGGGCCTCAAGGGCACGATCCGGATCGGCGACGAGCCGGAGACCGCCCTGCCTCTACCTGAGAGCATCACCGGACCGACGGAGTGCTCCGCTCCTGTGAACACGCTCCTGCGTCCGGACGGCTATCCGTTCACCATCGTCGTGGAGGCCACCGTGGGGCAAAGGCAGGTGCGAAGGGAACGGACCGGGTCGGTGGTCATCGTCCCGCGCCCCCTGCCGCACCGCATGCCCGTGGTCTCCTGGGCGGGCGGATGCAGGCCCGCAGACATGCTGGACATTGGGTTCACCTCCTGCCTCGGGGGCCTAGTGGACGCCCGCAGGGTGTGGGACGCCGGAGCACCCACGGAGGCCCAAAGCACCTCGGGGATCGCCGGTGTCCTGTCTCGACTGGATGAACTGGCGGCCAATGGGCTGACCCTCGCGGGGACGCTCTACCCCGCCAACGCCGCTCTGGGCTTCGATCCGACCCTGGGCCGCTACGATCGGGATGGAAATCTGATCGAGGGCGACAATGTCAACGGTAACTTTGCCCGGGTCCAGGAGTTCTGTCGCCACTACGGCGCCGCGGCGGGCACCAGCTTCGGTGACCACCCGGCCCTCGAGGCCGCCCTGATCCACTCCGAGGTTCGGGATGCCTCGCAGCTCAGCTTCCACGAGGTGGACCGGGCCGCGTACCGTGCGGCGACGGGCAGGGAGTTCCCCGAAGAGGCTCAGGCCAAGGGCGGAGTGCCCCATGCCATGGTGCCGCAGATCGGTGTGGACCGACTGGTGGATGACGAGCACCCGATCCTGGAGTTCTACCGCTGGTTCTGGAAGGAAGGCGACGGCTGGAACGGGCTACACACGGCGACCCATGAGGGGCTCAAGTCCACCAGCAAGAGGCCGATCTGGACGTGGTTCGACCCGGGCGTGCGGGTCCCAAGCATCTGGGGCAGCGGCGGTGATGTGGACTACATCTCCCAGTGGACGTACTCCTATCCGGACCCGATCAAGATCGGTCAGGCCACGGATGAGCTCTTCGCCATGCACGACGGGAGCCCGCCCAATCAGGACGTCATGAAGATGACCCAGATCATCTGGTACCGGACGCAGACGGCCCCCAATCTCCCGGAGGATGAGGGCGACCGCGCCGAGTGGGAGCGGGTGGCGCCTGAGGCCAAGTTCATCTCCATCGCGCCGGACCACCTTAGGGAGGCCTTCTGGGGCATGATCTCGCGCCCGGTCAAGGGCATCATGTACCACGGATGGGGCTCCCTGGTGGGAGAGCTGGGCTCGCTGGGCGGCAGCTACTGCATGACCAACCCCGAGACTCGTGTGGCCCTGACGGAGGTCTTGCACCAGGTGGCCGAGCCTCTTGGGGCTACGCTGGTACAGGTCCCCGACAGGCCCTCAGATGTGGCATTACTGGAGAGCTTCACATCGCAGGTGTTCGCCGGCCGCGGGAGCTGGGGGTGGGGGAACTCCTGGGAAGCCGACATGCACCTGATCCTGCAGTGGGCCCAGTTGCAGCCGCGCATCATCTACGAGGAGAAGGTCCTCCGGGACGGTCTGGATGACTACAAGGTCCTGGTCATGCCGTGCTGCGACGTGCTCCCCAGGTCCGTGGCCCAGCGCGTCCGGCAGTTCCAGGCCCGAGGCGGGATCGTGGTGGCCGACGAGTTCCTGGCCCCGGCGATCACTCCCGACATCGTCATCCGCCGCTACAGTCGGGTGCGCGAGGCGGACAAGGACAAGGCCGCCCTGCAGGAGTTGGCGGCGGCCCTGCGCCACGAGCTGGACGATTTCTACACCCGCTACGGCGAGTCATCCAGCCCCGACGTCGTGGTCAGGCTGCGCCGGGCCGGCGATGCGGACTATCTGTTCGCGATCAACGATACCCGGACGTTCGGCGACTATGTGGGCCACCACAAACTCGTGATGGAAAAGGGCGTGCCGACGGAGGCGGTGCTCACCGTGCGCAGGCCGGGAGCCACGGTCTATGACCTGGTGGCACACCAAGAGGTGCCCACGACCTCCACCGCCGACGGTCTGTCCATCAACGCCGCTTTCGGCCCCGGGGAGGGACGGCTGTTTCTCCTCACCGATCGCCCGATCGCCGGTGTGAAGGTGGACGTGGCCGCCCCCACCGAACAGACCCCGGAATACCGGTTCACGGTCACGGTTGTCGACGAGGCCGGGACCCCGATCTCAGGCGTCGTCCCGGTGCAGGTGGAGTTGCTGGACCCCGAAGGGCGCAGAGCCGAGCCCAGCGGGTACTATGGCGCGGGCGAAGGGCGCCTTGCGTTCGGCTACGAGCCGGCGCCCAATGACCTCAAGGGGGACTGGACGCTCCGTGTGACGGAGCTGGCAGGCGGAACCGATGTGGTTCAGACGGTCTCGCTGTAGAGGTGCGGCCAGAAAGCCGTCTGTAGCCGCCCCGCGACACGGGGCCGGCCTTTTGCGGCCGGATTTCCGGGCCGCCGGTGGCAGATGGCGCCCACCCGCACAGAAAAGAGCCCCACCGACCTGTGGTCCGGTGGGGCTCATCGCATGTGGCCCGAAGCCTGAACGTCTCGCGGACTACTTGCCCTTGCCACCCTTACCACCCTTACCACCCTTCCCGCCCTTACCGCCTCTGCCCTCACCACGCGGCGGCTCGAGCTTGGCGAGTTGGTCCTTGGTCAGGGTGGACTTCAGCTTGGCCTCAATTGTCTTCTGGGAGGCCGTCACGGCGGCTCCTACCTTCTTGGCGTCGCCCGTCTTGAGCGCCGCCTTGCGGCTATCCCAGGCCTTGGCGAAGGTCGGGCGCAGAGCCTTCATCTGGGCATTGCTGAGCTTGACCCGGAAGGCGAGACCCGCCCAGGTCTGGTCGATGTAGAACAGAGACATCATGCTCGCGGGATCCGCGCCGCTCTCGGGCTTCATGATCTTGGCAAATGAGCTTTTGGCCAACGTCTCCCAGGCCCTGACGTTGCTCAACTGCGCCTTGCTCAGGATCTTCTCGATGCTCTGGTCCAGGGCTGCCTTGGTGCTGTCCATCGCCTTCTTCATGGCTGCGGGATCCGGGCGCTGGCCGGACTGCCGGGCCTTCTCCCAGACCGCGCGGCGCGCGTCGGAGGCCTTCTGGCAGGCGACACGCAGGGAGTTGAACTGCTGGTCGCTGAGAGTGCACTGGAAGTTGCACGCCGACCACGCCAGCTCGGTGTACATCATCTGCGTCGGGTCGAAGTTGCCACCCGGGCCGCCTCTGCCACCGGGCCCTCCGCGACCGCCCTGCCCCGGCTGTGCTAAGGCGGCGGTTGCCAGCAGGCTCAGTGCGAGCACCGACACCAGGCCGGCGACCGGGAGCATCCGCGTCGTTCCATACCTAACCATACTGTTCTCTCCTCGTGTGTTCCGTCGTCTGGTGCGCATACGCTGTCTTAGTGTGGGCTCACGGCAAGCCGTTACAGCGCCCGCGGGCAGGTGCTCGCCCACCGTCCGCCGAATAGCCGACAGTCGCGGGACAAGGGGACAGGCCACCATCACCTTCAGCCGCGCATCATACTCGCCCTTCGGCAGGAGAGACTACTATGGGTATCAGCCTCGGTCTGGTCGGCCTCGGCAGCTTCGGCAGCTCCTTCGCGGAGCTGTTCAAGAGACACCCTCTCGTGGACCGCATCGCACTGTGCGACCGCGAGCCCGAGCGCGTTGAGCGGTTCGCCAAGAAGCCGTCCTTCTCTGACAAGTTCGCGCCCGGCGATGCCTATGACTCGCTGGAGGAGATCCTCCACAGCGACCTGGATGCCCTGGCGATCATCACCCAGCCGTGGCTTCACGCCCCCCAGGCTCTGGCGGCCCTGGAGGCCGGCAAGCACGTGTACAGCGCGGTACCCATCTCCAGCCTCCCCGATGGCGACGAGATCCTCGACTGGTGTGACAGGCTCGTGGATGCCGCCACAGTCACCGGACAATTCTACATGCTGGGCGAAACCACCTACTACCGTCCCGAGGCCATGTTCTGCCGCCGCAAGGCGGCCGAAGGCGCCTTCGGGAGTTTCGTGTTCGCCGAGGGCGAGTACTTCCATGACGTCGACTCGGCGTGTAACCTGCGCGAGGTGCAAAGGAGCCGCCAGGCCGGCAAGGCGGGCCAGGAGTGGCTGGTTCTGCGACAGAAGTACTTGGACAGGGGCGTCAGAGGCGGCCCCATGCACTATCCCACCCACTCGGCCTGCGGCCCGGTGTGCACCATGAACGCCCACGCGGTCAAGGTCACGGCCTACGGCTACCGCAACCAGACCGACGATCCTTACTTCGCCAATGAGGCCTTCAGCAATGAGACGGCGCTGTTTGAGATGAGCAATGGGGCCGTGGTGCGCCTGTGCGAGTACCGCGAGATCGGCCTGCCCGGGGATGAGACCTTTCGGGTCTTCGGGACCAAGGGCAGCTACACCCGGGGCACGTGGCAGGACAACAAGGCCGTCACGCCTCTGACGGTGCAGGACATGCGTGACCCGCTGCCGCCCGAGGTGGTGGAGGCCTTCAGCGAGGGCGACAGAGAGGCCGACTTCTACGGCGGGCACGGCGGCTCCCACGCCTACCTCGTCCATGAGTTCGTGGATGCCGTGGCCAACGGCCGTCAGCCGAAAATCAACATCTGGGAGGCCTCGCGCTACATGGCCATGGGCGTCATGGCGCACAAGTCCGCCCTTCGCGACGGCGAGCGACTGGATGTCCCCGACTGGGGAGATGCGCCGCTGTAGCCACGACCTATCGCGCAGACGCCGCCGGCGATCGACGGCCTGGGCAAGGGCCGGGCCCGTGCGTGGGGCGGATGCCCCCCGGGGTCGGTGACTTACTGCGCCTCTTTCAGCCTCATCAGCAGATCGTCTCGTGCCCCGTCGATATGCCGTTGCACGAGCCTCTCGCCGGCCTCGGCATCACCGGCCTGCAGGGCGGCCAGGATGCTGCGGTGCTCCTCCACGGTCTCCTGCAGCCTCCGCGCCGAGCGGGGATAGACGCGGCGCACGCGATAGGTGTAGTTCCACAGACTGCGCAGGAACTCGCCGGCTCTGGCATTGCCCGAGGCGTCCGCCATTTGTGCGTGGAACTCGCGGTCCAGATGCAGCAGGGCCTCGTGATCGCCGCGGGCGGTGGCCTGCTCCATCTCCTGTCGCACGGCGTCCAGAGCCCGGAGCTGTTGGTCGGAGAGCTTGCCCGCGATCTGGCGCGCGACGAGACCCTCCAAAGCCCCCATCACGTCGTAGGCGTTGGCCACACTCTCGGCGGTCAGGGCGCTGACCGCCATACCCTTGCGCGGCACATGCACGGCCAGGCCCTCGGCGGCCAGCACCTGCAAGGCCTCCCGCACCGGCACGGGACTCATGCCCAACTCGGAGGCCAGGGCCGCGGCGCGCAGGGGTGTGCCCGGTGGCAGGGCGCCCTCGAGGATCGCGTCACGTATCCGCATCAGCGCTCTGGCCTGCAGCGACT
>CAZXDD010000146.1:0-13952 GCA_964639415.1 uncultured Armatimonadia bacterium | reverse complement strand
CGGTTGGCGGGGGGTCTTTGGCTATCCGGGCGTGTGTGGGTGGCCGCGACGGAGGTCGCCGCGGCCTTTGTCCGGAACTGTATCAAGTTCCGCACTGCATTCGGCCGCTCATGCGGCCCGATCGCCGCCTGCCGTCACATCATCCGAAGGAGCCCGCAGACCATGCACTGCAGAGTATTGCTCTCTCTGGTAGCCCTCTGCTGGGGGCTGACCTCGTCGGCGCAGACAAACCTGATTCGCAATCCCTCGTTCGAGGAGGGCGAGCAGACCCCGGCCTCGTGGAACCTCTCCGCGGGCCCCGGAGGTTTCCACTCCCCCGGCCGCACCGGCGAGCGCTGTTTGAGCATCACCGGGACTGAAGAGGCCACCAGTACGTTCTGGCTGCAGGACGCTGTGCCGGTGGAACCCTTCACGACGTACCGCTTCTCCTACTTCGCCCGCAGTCTTCCCGGAACGGCGGGGGGCTGCATCATCTCCGGTCCCCAGGACTGCAACTACGACACCAATGCCGGCGACGCCTGGGAGGCCAAGTCGATGGTCTTCACCACGCGCCCCGGACACAGCAGCACCAACGTCCGGCTCGGGCACTGGGAGAAGACCGGGACGGTACTGTTTGACGATGTGGAACTCACCCCGGTGGAGCCGGTGCACCGCACCTTCGGCGAGGTCACGCTGGGAGAGGGAGAGTCCATCGAGGACGGTCGGTACGTGTTTTCGGCACCGCTGTCCGCGGAGGGCCGCAACTACTGCCGGGCTCTTTCCGACTTCACCGCCGGGTTCAACACCCACCGCTGGGTCTTCAGTCCGGGGTCGTACGTGGTGTACCGTCTCGGTGTGGGTGCCGCCGTGCAGACAGGTGCCACCGTCACCCCGAATATGGGCTATCACCAGAGGGGCCAGTGCATCGTGGAGGCCAGCGCGGACGGAAAGAGGTATGTAGAGATCGGCCGCATGGACGCTGCGGGCAGTCAGGAGTTCGTGCTCCCCGACGAGCTCTTCCCGGCCTCCGAGATCACCCTGCGACTGTTGAGCCCGGGGGAGGCTCAGCCCCGACCGGATTCGGACCCCGGCTCATTCCAGATCTACAACCTCAGCTACACCGCCACGCTCGGCGAGAAGCTGCCGGACATGCTGGGCAGCACGCGGTATGTGGACACGACCGTCCGCAGCCCGCGTATCGCCGTGGCCATCGAGGACCTGGGGGCGCTTTTGCCCTCGGGCGACAACACCGCGCGGATCGCGGTGAGCAACCGGACCGAGGGCGAGCTGTCTCTGCGCGCGTACCTTGAGGTCATCTCCAAGGATGGGGCTTCCATGGTGAGGGGGAGAGCGGCAGACTTCCGGCCGGCGGCCGGCGCGACCGAGAGGCCCGCCCTGCCCTACACGGTTGAGGCCGCCGGCGCGCACTCGCTGCGCCTGGTGGTGACGGAGGATGAACAGCCCCTGTTCGTGGCTCAATCGCGGTTCGTCGTGCCCAGCCTGTACGCCGCCGACTACGGCTACCCGGTGGGTGCCGACGAGGCGTGCGAGCTGTGGAGCTGCGAGGGCACCTACAAGGTCAGTCGCGAGCGGCCGGCCGTGACGGCCGCTGAGCCCGGAATGCAGCCGCTGAGGCTTTCCGCGGCGCGCAATGAGTTCGAGCCCGTGCAGCTCGTCCTCCGGCCCACCCGCGACCTGCAAGGCCTCACGGCGAAAGCCTCCGACCTCACCGGCCCGGGAGGGACGACGCTGGACGCCGAGAACATCAGCATCGCCTATGTGTACTACCACGAGGTCAAGCGGCCCACCGACGAGGAGGGCTGCATCGGCTGGTGGCCGGATGCCCTGCCGCCGCTGAATGAGCCCATCGACCTCGTGGCCCGGCAGAACCAGCCCCTGTGGATCACCGTCAGGGTGCCCGCGGGTCAGGCCGCCGGCGACTACACCGGTACCGTCTCGCTGCAGGCTACGGGCTGGTCGGCGGAGGTCCCCGTGGCTTTGCATGTGTGGGACTTCGAGCTGCCGGAGCGCAGCTCCGTGGTGAGTGCCTTCGGTCTCGGCCAGGGCGACATCTGGCGCTACCACAACCTCACCGACGCGGCGGACCGAGACCGCGTGTGGGACCTTTACATGCAGAACTTCCGCGATCACCGCATCGCCCCCTACAGCTTCTGGCGGCGCGGGATCGACGTGCGCTTCACCGGGGTGAGCTGGGAGGGCGGCACGTTCTCCACCGAGGATCCCTTCGCGGGAGAGCGCTGTCTGGAGATCGTGGACGACAGCGACGCCAGCGCGGTGGACGCCCATTCGGAGCGCTTCGAGGTCGACGCGGCGGCGGAGCATGTGCTCACCTATGCCGTCAAGACCGCCGAGCCGGGGCAGGAGTACCAGTTGACATTCCTGTCCTTTGACGCGGACAACACCTGGATCTCGGGGCACAATCTGGACATCGTGATGACCGGCAGCGGAGAGTGGGAGGAGAAGGAGCTGCGGTTCGTGCCCCGCGACCGCTCACCCCTGGCGGGCAGCCTGGCGTTCGTCGTGCGGCCGGTGCGCTGGACGGAGGACGGGAAACTGACGGGCACGGTGTGGATCGATGAGGTCAAGCTGGTCAAGGCCGGGGAGCAGGAGAGCCTCATCGCCGGCGGAGGCTTTGAGAGCGCCGAGACGGCGGTGCGGCCCGAGGTGGACTTCACGGCCTGGGACCTCGAGGCGCACAAGTACCTGGACGGCTACAAGTTCAACTCCTTCCAGTTGCCGCTGGCCGGCATGGGCAGCGGCACCTTCCATTCGCGCCAGGCCGGGCGGATCGGCCCCTACGAGCAGGGAACACCCGAGTACCGCCGGGCCTTCGGGGAGTACTGCGGACAGCTCCAGGATCACCTGGAGGAGAAGGGCTGGCTGGATGAGGCCTTCATCTACTGGTTTGACGAGCCCGAGCCCCGAGACTACGAGTTCGTCAAGGAAGGCATGCACGAGATCAAGCTGGCGGGCCCGAAGCTGCGGCGCATGCTCACCGAGGAGCCCATCGAGCCACTCTACGGCTACGTGGACATCTGGTGCCCGATACTGCAGAACCATCATCCCGAGATCTGCGCCGAGCGGCAGGAGCTGGGCGAGGACATCTGGTGGTACGTCTGCACCGGCCCCAAGGCCCCGTGGCCGACACTGTTCATCGACCACAGCGCCGTGGACCTGCGGGTCTGGCTGTGGATGACATGGAAGTGGAACGTGCAGGGCATCCTGGTGTGGCAGAGCAACTACTGGACCAGCGGCTGCGCCTTCCCCGACAGCCTCCAGAATCCCTGGGAAGACCCGATGGGCTACGTCACGGGGTACGGCAACCCTCCGGGGTATGTGGCCTACTGGGGCAATGGGGACGGCCGGTTCATCTATCCTCCGAACATGGACCCCAACGGCGACAAGAACCCCTACGTCGAGGGCCCGGTGGACTCGATCCGCTGGGAGATGCTGCGGGAGGGTATCGAGGACTTCGAGTACTTCACCCTGCTGCGGGGGCTGGTTGAGGCCAGGGGCGACTGCCCGGAGCGGGCGCTTCTGGAGGTGCCGCAGGAGGTGGTGAAGAGCCAGACGGACTTCACCAGGGACCCGCTTTCGATGTACGGTCACCGCGCGAAGCTGGCCGAGGCGATCGAGAGGCTGAAGTAGGCGCCGCCGTCTACCCCGCACACCACAGGAGCCGCCCCGTGAGGGGCGGCTCCTTCACGATTGGTGCCCTGTCCCGCTGCTACTCGTCGAGATCCGAGCCGCCACGGACCATGTCCACCTGATCCAGCAGCCAGTTGGCGATGCTCTCGGCATCTTCCGGTGAGAGCAAGACCCCCATCTCGAACTCCCTGGAAACCCGAGGACGCGCATCGTTCTGGGTCGGTGAGCGCTCGACCTCCGGCCCCAGTTGGCCGTCTTCGGAGAGGGCGTGGGTCACCGACAGCGGCGCCACCGGAACATCCACGAAGAAGTTCACGATGATATGGCCCCGGGGTGTGGGCCCCCCCCAGGCGCCGTCGGCGGCAACCAGACGGTAGTTGGGGGAGCGCTCGAACTGGATCAGCACCTTGCCGTCGGCATCGGGCATAGTCATCCTCCATTCAGGGCGTTGAGGCCGGGCGGACGGCGGTATCGTGTGGGCGCGGCAACAAGGACAGTCGGCGGGCGGCCGCGGGCGAGAGGCTCGCGGCAGCGGGGAGGGCGCAGCGGCCCTACTGCGGGTGTGGCGCGGAGGCGGGCGAGTTACCCCGTGCCAGCTTGCGGCTGGACTGCACGGCCCCGAGGACATTGGCGACGCTCGCCACATAGCCCGGCACATGGCCGCTCTCGGAATCGATCCACTCGTACACCCCGCGATCGCGCATCTGCTCCACGACCTCGGCGATCAGCTCCCGAGCCACGTCGGGCTCGCTGAGGTGTATCGTCTGGGCCAGCCAACCCACGGGTACGGCCCAGTAACCCCCGTTTTGGTACGCATTGCGGGGCACCTCGGCCAGGAGCCGGTCCCAATACTCGCCGCGCACCAGATGCCGCAGGTGCCCCTGGTAGACGCACATGTCCCAGGCGCTCTTGAAGAAGTCCGCCACCAGGTGGGCCTGGGTCTTGGTGGCCACACGGATCACGCAGGCGTACAGGCTGCCCCACAGGTCGAGCTGCCGACAGTCGACGCTGGCGGCCCGGAACATCCCAAACTCCTCGTCATACAGGTCGCCCAGCCGCCGCGAGGTGTGCTCCGCCTGCTCGTACCATTCGTGGGCTTCGTCGTGGTACTCGGCCCTGGCGCAGAGCTTGGCCAGATGCTGGCAGCCCTCCCAGTAGAGCAGAGAGCCGAACAGGACGTTGCCGGTCTGAGCCACGCAGTCCACGAAGCCGTAGGACGAATGGGGGCGGTTGGGGTCGACCTGCACCAGACCGTCTTCGCTCAGGGGCACCGATTCCATGGCGCGGTACAGCGCGGCGCGACGCGCGAGGAAGGCGGCGTGGTCGCCGGTGATGCGTACGTAGCCGGCCATGGCCTTGACGATGAACGGCGGGTTGTCGGTGGGACAGCTCTCTCCCAGCGGCCTGTCCACGGGCCCCGCCAGATAGACGGGGGTGCCGTCGGCCTGACGCCGGTCGGGGATGGCGCCGTCCTCACGCTGAGCCGCCAGCAGATAGTCGATGGCGGCCAGGATCTCCGCCGGGTCCAGCAGGGCACCGGCGCCCTCGACCATGTAGGCGAAGTCCCGGGTCCACATGGCGTCGTAGTTCCCCGAGCCGTCGGGCCGGAACAGCACCGTGCCGTCGATGGCGCGGGTGCGGCACTGGTCCAGACAGCGGCCGGCAAGAGCGACCAGCGTGTCGTACTGCTCGGGTAGCACTGGAACAGGTGGCAAGAAGGGCTTCATCACGACACATTCCTTGGGTACGGATGGGGTTTGAAGGTCCGGCCCAGAAGCCCGGCTTCGCCGGGAATGTCATTATGCGAGCGTCCGCTCCCGGCAAGAGCAGCTCGAGGAATCTCCTGAGATGAGGCGAGATCCTTCGCTATCTCGCTGCGCGAGATTGGCGCTCAGGATGACATCTTCTGCGGCAGGCCCGGCTTTCCGGCCGGGCTTCTAGAGCGCCGCCAGCAGGGCCTCGGCGTCGTCCTGCGTGGCGCAGCCGGTGCTGATGAGCAACAGGTTGCGGTCGAACCGCCGGACAAAGGTCGGAACCAGCTCGGCGGGAATGCCCAGGAGGAACAGCGACTTGCCGGCCTCCTGCGTGCGCCGGTACAAAGGCCACCAGACCTCGGATTCCACCGGCTCGGTACCTGCGCCGGGCGTCCACTGGATCCCATGCAGCTGCGGAATCTCCAGCAGGGCCTCCAGATGGCAGACGGCGTCCGGACCGTCCAGATGGTAGAAGGCGTGGTCGACGCGCCGGCACTGGGCGCATAGATAGGGCAGCACGAACTCCCGGAACATGTCCGGTGAGATCATCGCCGACAGGTCGCACTGTAGCTTGCACACCCGCCCCGGGCCCCACCCGGGGAAGGTCACGAACAGCGACCCATGGCCGGGGATGTCCATCAGGGTCGCCAGCTCGTCGTAGTAGCGGAAGTACAACTCCAGGATCTGCCGCTGGTACCGGTGGACCGCCTCAGGCGCGTCCAACAGGTCCACGAGCAGCTCCTGGGCACCCCGCAGGCTGGCGAGGGTGTCCAGATTCTCGATGAGGTCGGGGAAGGCCAGGACGAACTTGCCCTCCCCCATCTGCCCGGCGCGCAGCACCATCTCGCGGGTGAAGACCCACCAGGGCTCGTGCTCATCATGGCGCAGGTCCGGGCCACCGGTGAGGCTCGCCAGGCACGGCCGGTACCAGACCGTGTCGGGCATGAACACCGGCTCAGAGCCCAGATGGATGGCCAGCGACCCCGGACCCAACTGGGGGACGAAGGCCGGCACGGCCTCGCCGCCGTAGAAGGTGGCCCGCATCGCCGCGTCCGCCGAGAGCAGTCGCCACTGAGCGTCCGTCCAGCGCCGGACGGGGTCTCCCGGGTCCAGGGGCGCGGGTGGGCCGGGCAGCGGGCGCCGCCGCGGAGCCGTTACCCAGATGGGCGGGCGGTCCAGAGGCGCGCCGCGCCAGAAGGCCGCCATGCGCTGAGCGCACTCGGGAAAGTCCGGCTTATAGTGCAGATGCCCAGGCTCCATGAGCTCTTTCCGACCTCCCATGGTGATGAGCCAAGCGCCGCTACCGGCTCGCGCCGGGTGGCCGACGGCACGGGCGCGGGGTGGGGCAGGCCGCTCAGTGCGCCGCGCCGATGAGCTCAGCGATCGAGGCGACGCCGTTTGCCTCGCAGTAGTCGTGCAGGCCGTCGATGACGCTTGTGCCGGTGGCGGGATCGACGAAGTTCGCCGTGCCGATGCCCACCGCGGTGGCTCCGGCGAGGATGAACTCCAGGGCATCGGTGGCCGTCATCACTCCGCCCATGCCGATGATGGGCACCCTCAGCTCGGCCCACACCTGCCAGACCATGCGCACCGCGACGGGACGGATTGCCGGCCCCGAGAGGCCGCCGGTGATGTTGGCCAGCACGGGCCGACGCCTGTCCACGTCGACGGCGATCCCGACCAGGGTGTTGATCAGCGACAGGATGTCCGAGCCGGCCTCCACCGCGGCCCGCGCCATGGACACGATGTCCGTGACGTTGGGTGAAAGCTTGGTGATGAGCGGGAGCTTCGTGGCCGCGCGCACGGCGCTCACGAGCTCCGAGATGGCCGGGGGGCTGATGCCGAACTGCATGCCCCCGTGCGCCACATTGGGGCAGCTTACGTTGAGCTCGAGGGCGTCGACGCCCGGGGCTTCATCCAGCCGGGACGCCAGGGCGACGTAGTCGTCCACCTTCTCCCCGGCGATGTTGACGATGAGCGTGGTCCCGGCCTCGCGCAGGAAGGGAAGCTTCTCCAGGAGGAACGCCTCGATCCCCGGGTTCTGCAGACCAATGGCATTGAGCATGCCCGCCGGCGTCTCGCAGATTCTGGGAGATGGGTTGCCCTCTTTCGGCAGCAGCGTGGTGGCCTTGGTGGTGATGGCGCCCAGTCGCGACAGGCCCATGAAGGCCGCGTACTCCTGACCGAAACCGAAGGTCCCCGAGGCGGTGACCACGGGATTGCGCAGACGAAGCGGACCCAGTTGGGTGCTCAGGTCGCTCATCAGTGGCTCATCTCTTCCCAGGCGATAGTGGAGGCATCGAAGACGGGGCCATCGGTGCAGACCCGCCGGTGCCTGGGCTCAAGGTACGTGGGTACGACGCATCCCAGACAGGCCCCGATGCCGCAGCCCATGAACTGCTCCAGGGAGGCCCAGCATGGGACCTTGGCCTGGGCGCAGATGGCGGCGACTTTGGCCATCATCGGCCGCGGGCCGCAGGTATACACCGCGGCGATCCCGCCGCGCTCCAGATGGGGCGCCAGCAGGTCGGTGACCAGGCCCTGCTCGCCGGCCGAGCCGTCCTCCGTGGCGGCCTCAAACTCCTCGCAGCGGCCCGCGAACTCCTGCCAGCAGGCCAGAGCGTCCTGTGTCGCGGCGCCCAGCAGGCCCCGGACATAGTGCCCTCCGGGCGCCATCTGGAACACATCGGCCAAGAAGATCAGCGGCGCCACTCCGACTCCTCCGGCCACCAGCAGCGGCTCTTGCCCCCTGTGCAGGAGCTCAAAGCCGTTGCCGAGCGGTCCCATGAGGTCAACGAAGCTCCCCGCCGGAAGCGCGGCCAGGATGTCGGTGCCTCGCCCGACGGTGCGCACGAGAAGCTCAATATCCCCCACGCGGGCATCGGCCAGCATGACGCTGATAGGACGCCGTAGCAGCGGGTCATAGGTGCCGGTGACGCGCACATGCACGAATTGGCCCGGACGAGCGGCCGCGGCGACCTCGGGGCAGTGAAGCTGCAGCAGATGGTGCCCGGTCGCCACCTCCTCCCGGCGGGTGATCCTGGCCTGACAAGACAGCATCCGCGATCACCTCCGTGGTACGGCAGAGCGGTGCGAAGGCGGGGCTAACGATGCGCCCTGCCCGCAAGGCACGGCAACGGCCCATGTGGCGCGGGGCTCAGTCTCCCCTCAGGCTCGGCAGCTCGCCGCCCGCCAGGACACGCTCCACGACGGCCATGGTCTCGGCGTAACAGTGCCGCAGATGATCGCCGGCCGCCGCGATCTCGGCCTCGCTGGTCTTCACGCCCTCCTGGAGTGTACCCAGCATCCGCAGTACCGACGCCGGACCGGTGCTGCCCAGGCTGACTTGCTTGCGCAGGCAGCAAAGCGGGTCGACGATGTCGGCAATGGTCTCCAGGTCCAGTTGCTGGCCGTGCTGGGCCAGGATCTCCCGTACCCGGGCGTGGTCGTCGAGGGTCTTGGCCTCGGCGACGAGGGTCCCGACGACGGACCCGACGATCTCATGACAGGTGCGGAAGGGCAGGCCGCGATCGCGCACCAGGAAGTTGGCCAGCTCCGTGGCGGTGGCGAAGTTCATCGACACCAGGGCGCGCATATGCTCGGTATTGAGCGTGACGGTCCGCACCATCTCCGTCACCGCGCTCAGACACATCTGGACGCAGTCGAAGGCCTCCCACAGGGGCGGTTTGTCCTCCTGCAGGTCGCGGTTGTACCCGCTGGGCAGGCCCTTGAGCAGGGTGAGGATCTGCATCAGCCGTCCGTAGACGATGCCCACCTTGCCCCTTGTGAGCTCGGCGATGCAGGGATTCTTCTTCTGGGGCATGATGCTGGAGCCCGAGGCGTAGGCGTCGTCCATCTCCACCATGCGGTACTCGTAGGTGGACCACACCACGAACTCCTCGGCGATCTTGGACAGATTGGAGGCCACGATAGCCAGGGCGGCGATGGTCTCCACGATGAAGTCTCGCGTGCCGACGGCGTCGAGGCTGTGGTCCTGGACGGAGTCAAAGCCGAGCAGGCGGGCGGAGAGCTCCCGGTCGGTGGGAAAGGAGGTGCCGGCCAGGGCGCAGGCGCCCAGGGGGGAGCGGTTGGTGCGCCCGTAGGCGTCGGCCAGGCGCTCGTCATCGCGTGCCAGCGCCGAGGCGTGTCCCGAGAGCCAGAAGGCCACAGAGATCGGCTGGGCGTGCTGGGTGTGGGTGTAGCCGGGCATCACGGATTCCTCGTGGCCCTCGGCACGCTGTAGCAGGGCGCCGCGCAGGGCGGCCAGGCCTCGGCGGATGTCGAGGATGCGGGCGCGGCAGTGCATCTTGCAGTCGGTGACCACCTGATCGTTGCGCGAGCGGGCGGTGTGGAGCCTGCCGCCCATCTCCGGCCCGGCGCCCTGGCGCAGGTAGGTCTCCACGTTCATGTGGACATCTTCCAGCTCGGGCCTAAGCTCGAAGCTCCCCTCCTCCCATGCCGCCTTGGCCTTCTCAAGCCAGCGCAGGATCTCGCGGAGGTCCTCCACGGAGATGATGCCACAGGTGGCCAGCATGATGGCATGGGCCTGGCTACCCCAGATGTCCTCGAACACCATGGGGCCGTCGGCCGCGGTGGACTCCGAAAAACGCAGCGCGATATCGGCCATGTCGCTGGAGAACCGGCCACCCCACAGCTTCTGCGACTTGTTTCCGCCCGTCATTAACGGTCCTCCGAGTTACCCGTCGCCCGCGAGCTTCGAGAGCTCCGGCCACAGTTGGTCTCCGGTGTTGAGCAGTGTCGTGAGAATGGCCTCGAAGGCCTCGAAGCCCACGCCGTTTTCGGTGGTGAAGGTGTACGAGTAGCGCACCTCACCATCACTTTTGTCCCACTCGAACTTCCCCACATTCAGGCGCCAGTTGTAGTCCATCAAGGTGGTGAGGATCTCGTCGATCCTCGGGTGATCCGCCGGAGCCCTGAGGTAGAGGTTCAGGTACATGTAGACCAGCTCGCGCTCGGCGTCGATGACTACTCGCAGGTGGTGCACGGCGTTGTCCATCCTCATCGGGACACCGATGATGGGGAACGTGGCACCCGTGTCCACCTCGTACTTGAGCTCCATGCGGTCCAGGTAGGACTTGATGAGGGCGAGCGCATTCTCGCTGAATGCATCCTGCTCGCCGGAGGCGGCGCCCCTGATGGTGCCCGGTTCCACGCGGTCAGACATGATCTGCACCACGGCCGCGCTGGCCTTCTGATCGAGCTGCTCCAAAGGGAGCGTCTCGGTCATGGCTCCGACCGCGGCCCAGTCGAACTGCGGGATGGCCGCCAGCATCGGCATGGCGAAGCTCATGGGGACGGCGTAGATCTCTCCGGCCTTGGTCTGCACTCCGCCGACTTCGGCCATGAGCAGCGACTTGATGATCCCGATCGCCTCACCGCGGTCGTTGAGCACCGGGCCGCCGCTGTTGCCCGGGTTCACAACGGCGTCCACGACCAGCAGTCTGTCGGCCTCCTCGGTGCGGATGGAGACGATTCGGCCGCTGGTGGAGGTGACATCATCCTCCCCGAAGGGGAAGCCGATGACCAGGATGCTCTGCTGGCGGCGGACGTCGTTGGAGTTGCCGATGGCGATGGCCGGCAGCGGCTCCTGCGGTTCGACCTTCAGCAGGGCGAGATCGTGGTCCTCGTCGGTGGCCAGGATCGTGGCGGGGAGCGTGCGGCTCTTCTGGAAGACCACCTCGACCGACTTGGCGCGGTGCACCACGTGCTCATTGGTGAGGATGTACCCGCGAGGGTCGACCACGAAGCCGCTACCGAAGGACTTCATGGTGTTGTCCCGGCCATGGGCAAAGGTTGCCCCGAGGGCCAGTAGCGCCCCCAAGAAGAGGTACATGGGCGTCTTGGGCATGTGGGCCGGCCTCCTTGGGCACCGGTTCGGTGAACCGCCGCGGCGTTGCGGCCGCGGCGGTCTGTGACGGCCTGTGGGCGAACGCCGACGCGCCGGAGGCTCAGCCCTCGACGGTCCACTGCTCCTGGTCGAAGTACCAGGCCTCGGTGTTGTCCAGGAACTGCTCGGTGTTGGCGAGCAGCTCCAGATGGCCGCGCTCGGCGGCCAGCAGGACCTCGTAGAAGGCCCGGGCGTTGGGGTCGGTGGCCCTCTCAAGCTCCGCGGAGTAGAAATCGATGCTCTCTCTCTCGCCCTCCATGGCCAGTTTGTAGGCCTCGGTGAGGGCGGTGTCGCAGGTGACCTCTCCGTCGATGGCGTCGCGGGCCGCGGCGAGGATCTGCTCGATGTCCTCGGCCGCAAGACGGCAGACCTCGCCGCACAGGGACGGGTCCGGCCAGCCGGCTCCCTCCTGCATCTTGTCATAGTACGCCCGGACGTACCCGGCGTGCTCGGCCTCCCACGCGGCCAAAGAGGAAAACGTCCTCTGGGCCAGGGGATTGCACGACCGCTGGGCCGCGTCCTCGTAGAAGGCCTGTCTCTGCTCTTCCTTGGTCAGCGCCTGCTGCAGAACCGAAAGGACGTCGTCGGCCATATGGTTTCCCCTCCGTGTCGGAATCTGTTCCGGCGTGTCTACGACCTCGTTTCCGTCTCCCTCCTCCGCCGGGCCCCCACCGGGGCCGGTCCGAGGCTCGGGAGCACGGTTCTCCACCGTCCAGGTCTGGGGTATGGAAGACAGCGGCCAGCAGCGGGTGTCGATCACTCCCAGTTTGAGATTGAGGCCACGGGCCAGGGCCCTGCAGGACCAGTCCTCGCGCAGCTTCGCCCGCGCCTCCGGATCATCGGCCACGGGAGCTCTGGCCATGAGCAGTGTGCCCTCGCGCTTCCAGGTGGCCACGGCGATGAGCGGATAGGGCGGCTCGTTCCCGTCGAGCAGCGGAAGAAAGTCGATGTAGACAGGTCCGGGGTACAGCGGCGCGACGAGTCGCACCTGCCCCAGCATGGCGTCGATGTCCTCACCGAAGTCCACGAGGTGGGTGGCACGCAAGCCGCCGGTCTCTCCCGATGCAAGGCTTCAGGGGGGCGCGGAGACCGGAGCCCCTCGCGCCCCCCTGAGGAAGATGCGACTGATCGCCTACTTCACGTAGGGCATGCCCCGGTGACCGAGGATCTGGTACTGGAAGCCGTGGATCTTCACGGCGGGGCCACTCTCCTGCTGATCCCAGACGATGCGCACCTCGCCGGGCTCCTTCTCGCGCTCGACGATGGCCCGCAGCTCGGGGCGGAACAGGCGGGTATCGGACTCGCGGCTGAGGATGTCGATGGTGCCCCGGTAGAGCTGGACCTTGTACTTGCCGCTGACGGCCCACTGGGTGGCCTCGATGAAGGCATCGCAGGCATGCTTCACGGGATGGAACCAGCCGCCGTGATAGACCATGTAGGCCCACTGGCGCTCCACCTGGGGCTTGAACTGGATCTCTTCCTTGCTGAGGCAGAGCTGCTCGCAGTCGCGATGCAAAGCCAGCAGGATCGCGGCCGCCGGCGCCTCGTACACCTCGCGGCTCTTGAGGCCGATCATGCCGTCCTCGAACATGTCGATCTTGCCGATGGCGTGCTGTCCGCCGAGCTTGTTGAGGTAATGCACGATCTGGGCCAGGTCCGTGATGCCGTCACAGGAGACGGGCAGGCCCTCCTTGAACTCGATCTCCATCACGTGCGGCGCGTCGGCGGCGTTCTCGGGATAGCGGTACCAGATGTACTCATCCTGCGGGATCCGCATCTGCAGGTTGGAGACCTCGCCCGAGCCGATGGAGCGACACCACATGGTCAGGTCGTCGCCGATGCCGGCCTTGTAGGGGATGCCGTACTTGTCCGAGAGCTGCTTCTCCTCTTCGCGGGTGAAGTTGAAGTCGCGAACCGGGACGACGACGGTGAGGTCCGGGGCGAACAGGCCGAAGACGTTGTGCATCCGGAACTGGTCATTGCCCTTGCCGGTGGAGCCCTCACAGATGGAGTCGCAGCCCTGGGCCACGGCATACTCGGCCACCTTGCGGGCGATGAGCTGCCGGGTCATGGAGGTGGCGACCGGATAGCCCTCGTAGCTGGAGTTGGCCCGGATCGCCTTGGTCAGGTACTCCTCCACGAACTCCTTCTCGGCGTCGATGTAATGCCACGGCACCCCGAGCAGCTCGGCCTTGGACCGGCACAACTCCACTTCCTCGTCGGTCAGCCCGACGTTGACCGTACAGGCCAAGACCTCCTCGGCACCATAGTAGTCTGGCAGGAGCTTGAGGGCCAGGGCCGAGTCCAGGCCCCCGGAGTAGGCGACGGCACACTTCTTAACCTGCGGGATCTCCAACACGTACTTGCCGGACATATCGGACATGCTTGTATCCTCCCTGAGAAGGCGAAGTGATAGGTTCGCTTTGAGTGTACTGCAGCAATCGCCGGTGTCGGGGCACCACCTGTGCCCCGCCGCCGTTGGTGGGGCGGGCTTTCCAGCCCGCCGCCGTTGGTGGGGCGGGCTTTCCAGCCCGCCGCCGTCCGTCGTGTGCCCTTGTAGGGCGGGGGCCTGTACCCCGCCGGTTTTGGCGCCCCACCTTGGCGCGGCACAGGTCCGCGCCCTACAGGACACCGGCGCCCCA
>CAZXDD010000145.1:9500-13954 GCA_964639415.1 uncultured Armatimonadia bacterium | reverse complement strand
AGAACCTGCATAATCTGAGTTCCAAGACCGCACGGCAGGGCAAACAGGCGCCGCCGGCAAGCACGACCGCGACAAGGACCCACCGTGCCCGCGGGTCTCCGGGCCCGCACGCCGCTCCCGGAAGAGGGGGGCTCGACAGGCGGCAACGACTCCTCACCCCCGGCGCCTCTGGCAACCGTAGGGAGGGCGAGCACGACCAAAGACGTCCAACGACGCCGCACTCGGGGCCGGCGGCACTTCATCCATCCGGGACCCCACACATGAAACTGCGCTGGGCCGTGGCGCTCTCCGTACTCATCGTGCTCTCCACGGCGCTGCCGTATGCCTATCACGCCGCCCACCCGCTCCCGGGCAGGGCCTACACCGGTATCGAGGCCTTCGTCACCGATCAGGTCACCTACCTGATGTGGATCGAGCAGGTGCGCCGGTGGGGCCTGTGGGTGGAGAACCTGTACACGGCGGACGCCGACGACCTTGTGCTCGCCAATCCGCTGTGGGCGGCGCTGGGGCTGCTGGGCAGGGGCGTGCCGGCCCACGCCGTCTGGCTGTACCACGGCTCCCGCCTCCTCCTGGGCCTGACCTATCTGCTCTTGCTGTGGGCCCTTGTGCGACGGTTCTCCGAAGACGCCCTCACTCAGTGGACGGCGTGGCTGCTCGCGGCGCTGGGAGGGGGCTTCGCATGGGTCCACTGGCTGGTCACGGGTTCCACCGACCTCGAGGGCATGTGGATCACGGCGGACTACATGCCCGAGATGTGGTCGTATCCCTCGCTGCTGTACTTTCCCCATTTCGTCGCCGGTCTGCTGCTGCTGGTGGCGACCTTCCACTGCCTCTCGGGGTCGTGGCTCACCGGGCGCACCGGCCCCGCGGTGGGAGCGGGGCTGTCCCTGGGCCTGCTCTGTCTGGTCCATACGTACACGGCCGTGACGGCCCTTGCGGTGCTGGTGGTGCACTCGCTGCTCTGGCTCCTGACCACGCGACGCCTCCGACCCGTCGTGCCACGCAGCATCCTCGCCGCCGGTATCGGTAGCCCGTTTTTTGCCTTCCAGGCCTGGCAGGTGCATACAAGCCCGACGCTGCAGAAGTGGGCCGAGAGCAATCTGATGCCCTCACCCACGCCGCTGAGCTATCTACTGGGCGCCGGGCTGCCCGGCCTTGTGGCGGTGGTCGCGCTCGCGCTTGCGGTCAGAGGCCTCTTCCGCCCCGGCTCCGGCGCGGAGGCGGGGCCGGGCGCGGACCCGGGCGCCGGTTCGCCGGCGCTGCGGCTTCTCCTGCTCGCCTGGGTCGCCGGGACGATTGTGCTGATCTTCTCCGGGGTGGCCTTCGAGCGCCGCTGCATCGAGGGTCTGCACATCGCCCTGGCGCTCCTGGCCGCGCCGCTTGTGGTGGAGACGGCACGCCGCGCCTGCCGTGGTAGCCGCCCGCAGACGCTGCTTTGCATCGGCGGCTTCATCGCTCTCAGCGCCCCCACCGCGCTCTGGTACGTGGCCCGGGAATTCGCCTCCAAGACGGGGTACATCGACTCCCGCATTCCCCGGCTGGCGCGACAGCTTCAGGCGACACGGCCCATCTCCGGCCCGCCCTCCACCGGCGACCCCGCAGTCATTGCGCGGCTCAATCTAGCCGCCTGGCTGCCGGTCTACGGGCAGGTCCGCGTCTACGCCGCCCACCCGCAACTGACCTTCGACTACGCCCGCAAGTGCCGGGTCGTGTCGCGCCTGTTCGCACCCGAGACCAGTGACCGCGAGCGTTGGGACTTGCTTAGCACCACGGGCTGCGGCTTCATCGTCGCCGTCGGGCGGGATGCGGAGGTATTCGCTCGGGCCCCGCGTTACTGGGGCGAACTGGCGCTGGACGTCGGGAGAGAGCCGCCGCATTCCGATGGGATGCAGGTCTACATCCGTCTCTCGCCGGGCCTGGACGCCGGCCAGACGCCGGCGCTCCGGAGATCCGACTGAGCCCGGGAACCGTGAAGGTGTCTCTCCGCGCCGATGACCCGACCGCGGCCGCGCCTACTGAAGCAGCACCCTGCACTCGGCCAGCATGAACCAGCCCGCGTCCCCGGCCGCCGATTCGTCCAGAGTGGTGAAGCGGATCTCGTTGCGGCCGGCCTTCAGTACCCCCGCCGGGATGGCGAGCTCGCCCTCCGACCAGCCGCGCTCGGCGAAGGGGTTCTCACCCTCGAAGAGCGTGTGCCCATTGACGCTGATGGCAAGCCTTACCGCGCCCGGCTTGTCATCATCCTGCGCCACCACGATGAGCCTCGCCTCCCCCTCAGGTGCCGTCTCCAGGCCGAGGTTCACCCACATCGCCGGGTTGGCGGTATTGCTCCCGTAGATCCACACCGCAGTCCTGGGCTCGCATTCGTGGCCGTACTCCTGGGGGCCCTTGCAGCCGAGGAAGCCGTCCAGCTCCAGTAGCCAGCCGCCCTCGATGGCCTTCTGGCTGAAAAGCTGCTGATGGGCCCCGAGAGCCCCCTGCGGGTTGTCCCAGATCGCGTCCACCAGGGGATCGGCGTACCAGGGCCGGGTGTTGGGGCGGAGGCGGGCGACCTTGTGCAGGAAGTCCTCGACACCCCCGTTGTCTCCCCGGAGCACCGCCTGGATTCGCATCTTGCGCCCGATCTGCAGGAACCGGGCCAGGCGGGAGGCGAACTGCTCCTCACTCACCGCCAGATTCCCCCGCACGGGATTGCGCTCATTGAGATCGGCGAACAGCCAGCAGAACTCCTCGGCCCCCACGCGGTACAGGCTGAAGCGGTCATCGGCCACCGCGGCCCTGGCCCGGGCGAAGATCGCCTCGGCCCGGTCGGCATACTCGGCCGTCACCAGCCCCGGATTGGCGCCCTCACACATCTGGTGGACCTGGCGCGCCTCGGTCTCTCGGGCCAGGAGGTCGAAGTACTGCCTCATATGGGGGGCAGCGGCGCCGTAGAAGGCGGGCATGAACTCGCCAATCAGCGCCTCCACGTCGGCTCCGGGCTCCCACAGTAGACGGCTATTGACGTACACGAAGAGGTCCTTGAAGTTGGTGGGCACCCCGCAATAGTAGATGCCGCGGATGTTGTTTTCGGCATAGAACGCCAGCTTGTCGCGCATGGCGTAGAAGCTGCCGAAGGGCTCGTAGTACACGGCATAGCCCCGGGGGTAGTCGAAGATGTACATGTTGTCGGGGCACTCGGCGATCCAGCCCTGGAGGTCGGCAGAGCCGACCGCGTTCTTCTCGCACGTCAGCCCGTGGCTCTGGCAGGCCACGCGGTGGGGGTAGGGGCAGAATTGGACCATCACATTGGGCTCGGGCATCACTTTGCTCGGAGGCGGCGAGGTGGCGTTGGTATAGGCCAGGGTGAGGATGCGCTTGTCCGGGTACCGCTCGGCCACCGCCCGGGCCACGTAGTTCACATAGTCGATGAGCCGGTCGGTCATCTCCGCACCGGGCACGGCGTCCAGCGCCCTGCACTGCTCGCACTCACACCAGGCGAACCCGTCGCCCTGCGAAACGCCGAAGAACATGCGGTCCGGCTGCTTGTCGATCAGCTCCAGCAGGCGCTGAGCGGAGATACGGCGCACGTCGGGATTGGACAGGCACAGGTGTACATCGAACCTGCGGCCCTCGGGATCGCGATGCAGGCGCTTGCCGTCTTTCTGGAGGGCGAAGTACTCCGGGTGCTCATCTGCGTACTTGTCGAAGGGCACCAGATAGTCGGCTGAGTGCACGATATTGCCCGACTCGCCGATCTCTCGCGGGTTGCCCATGTCGTCGCCGGGTGTGTGCCCGAGTTTGAGGTTGCCGGTCATCGCCCGGAACTCGTAGAACGGCTGGGCGCGCAGGCTGCAGTCGCCGATGACGAGCCTCTCGGTCCTGGGGATCACCTCGCAGCCGGGGGCGTAGAACCGCACTCCCAGCTCACGCAGCAGGGCGTAGACGCCGTAGACGGTTCCCAGGGAGCGGCGGCCGCAGATGCCCGCCCTGCCGTCGGCCACCCTGACGATGTAGCCGTCGAGGGCGAGGTCGTCCAGCTCGCCCCGGCCGATGATACCGGCGTCCACCGCCGCCTGCCCGACGAGCACCGTGCCGGCCGGCACGCCGCCCTCGGCCGTCAGGACTGTCTCAAGCCTCCTGCCTGAGATTTGCTCTAGATACGATACAAGCTCATCGGCGGCGTAAGCTTCACGGGCATCTTGTGGGCTCCCAAGACCTACCGCGGTGACTTCCGTGTCCTCGCCAAGGACGATCTTCCCCGGAACCTGAACCGGCGCAGGTTCGGTCACCTGCAGTTGTGCCTCGACGATGGTCTCGAAGTCCGTGCCCACCGGCGGGCTCATAAAGGCCCAGATGCCCTGTTTGGCCCCGTACTGGGGTACTCGAGCGTCGAAGGGGTAGACTCCCCCGGCGGACGCGGTGGACACGATCACGGTGCGCCGGGCCAGATCGGAAGAGCGTCGTGTAGGGAA
>CAZXDD010000145.1:0-9490 GCA_964639415.1 uncultured Armatimonadia bacterium | reverse complement strand
GGTGCGCCGGGCCGTGGCGATAGCGAAGCTCTCGGTCGATGGCGCCATGCCGCCTCTTTGAGGCTCGCGGGGCACGGCCAGGCGGCCCGCCTCGCCGTCGGGGCGGAAGCTGGTGAGGGTCGCGCCCTCGACGATATCCGGCGGCAGCATGAAGGCCGGGTACTCGACGGGGCCGACCACTGCCCCCTCGGCGGCCCGGGCGCGCAGGACGGTGCGCACCGCCTGCTCGGAGACAACCACCTCGTAGCTCAGGGTGCCCTCAGGTAGATCGGCGTGCAGCTTCAGGCTGCGGCCGTCCTGGGCCACCTCGACGGTCCCGGCCCTGAAGGCCTCGGCCAGGGTGAGCACGGCCCCCTGGTACTGCGGCTTGAAGGCGGTGAAGGTGGCCCCGTGGCACACCACCGTGCCGTCGTGGGTGACCACGAGCCCGTCGGCCGCGAGGCGCACCGCGTAGGGCCCGGCAGACAGGCCGGCCTCGTCGGCCCCCAGCGCAGGACAGATGGTGGCGACCGCTGTCAGGACACAGAGCCAGCAGGGGGAGGGGTTCATCGGGCGACACCTCGTGTGAGCGGCGGGATAGTGGGGACGAGCGATGGGGTGAGACCGAGAGCCCAGGCCGCGGACTCGGGCACCCGTCGCACGGAGCGTCGAGGAGGTATTCCGCAGGGCAGGACGATAGTCCTTGGGGCCGTGGGAGGGGGGCACAAATAAAGGCCTCGATCCGGGGCGGATCGAGGCGTACGGGGTGCGGTCGCGGACAAGACACGGTGACTACACGGCGGCGTCGATCACGCGGACGCTGTCGGCTCGGGGTCCCTTCGGGTCCTCGAGCACAGCGAACTCCACTCGAGCGCCTTCTTCCAGGCTTCGATAGCCATCACCTTCGATGCCGGAGAAGTGAACGAATACATCCTCACCGCCGCCATCGCGTTCGATGAACCCGTAGCCCTTCTGGTCATTGAACCATTTGACCTTGCCGGTCTCCACGCATTCCACCTCCTCTCTGTCCAGAACCAGCGTGACTCTCGACCCGGCGCGGCAAACGGCCGATGCCCAGATCTATCGCTTGGTTTGGCGAACTTCCCATAGCTCTCTGAACCTCTGCGCTCGTACCTGCGGTGCGACGCGCGTCACCTCCTCAACCCACCATACGCACCTTATCATGAGAAACCAAGGCGTGTCAACAGCTAGGCCACAAAAAAGAGGATGATCGCGCGCAGAGTTCCCCTGACATTGAGTGCTTCTCTAGTCAAGCAGACCGTGCGAGACTTTCACAACTGTCCTCCGGGCAACGACAACCGGGGCCGCCGACCGCCCGGGCGAAGCCCCGGCATGCCCCCGAGGCCCTCTGCCGGCTCGCCGCGCCCGGCGGATTGATGAAGGGGATTGCGCGACGGTGGGGAACAGTCCGGCCGGTGACCACAACGCGCGACACCGACGGGCCATGCTCCCGGCGGCTCGCGGCAATGAGAATGAGGGACCAGTATGAAGGTCTACATCATGACCGACCTCGAAGGCTGCGCGGGGATTCCCTCCTGGCATGACTACGGTGCGCCCGAGCACAGATGGTACGAGTACGCCAGAGAGATCGTGACGCTGGAGACCAGCGCGGCGGTGCAGGGGTGCCTGGACGCCGGGGCGCACAACGTCCTCGTCGTCGACGGTCACGGCCACGGGGCCATCAACCCGCTGCTTCTGCATCCCGAAGCCAAGCTCCTGTTCGGTCGGCCGATAGGCTACCCCTTCGGGTGTGACGAGTCCTTCGACGCGGCCCTGATGATCGGCCAGCACGCCAAGTCCAACACCGACGGCGGCCACCTGAGCCACACCGGCTCGTTCTCGGTGGAGGATGAGACGATCAACGGGATCTCGGTGGGCGAGATGGGGATCAACATGCTGTTTTGCGGGTATTTCGGGGTGCCGACGGTCATGGTCGCGGGCGATGTGGCCGCGGGGGAGGAGGCACGGGCGCTGGTGCCTGAGATCGAGACGGCCGAGGTGAAGCGAGGCCTCAGCCGCGGCGAGGCCCGGGGCCTGACCGGCGACGAGAACAGCCGGTTCAACGGGGCGGCGATCCATCTGCACCCCACCAAGGCCCGGGAGCTGGTGCGTAATCGGGCCATGCGGGCCATCGAGCGGCGCCACGAGATCAGCCGCTTCTGGATCGAGCCGCCGTACGAGCGGGTTCTGAGGATGCGGAAGACCGCCGATGGGCCCGGCAAGGTCGGGCGCGCGCAGGCCAACGACCTCTTGCAGCTTCTGGCCGAGCCGCTCAGGTGGGAGGAAGGGTAGAGATCCGGTGGAACCGGCGTCTGGGGGGCATGTGCGCTGGAATAGTCGCTGGGGGGCGCGGTCGTGTCGTTGTGGAGGGGTCGACTACGGGCGGTCCGCGCGGTGTCTGCGCCCAAGCGGCCGCGCAGCAGACGCCGGGCCCCTATCCGGCCCATTCGGCCTCTCCGACCGGCCGCCCGCCCGGAGCCTGCATAGTCTGAGGTCTAGTCCCGCAGCCATCCTTCCTGGCAGGCGACGGTGCCCGCGCGTCCCGGGAGCCTCCCCGCCACCACGCGGGCCGGGACGCCCGCCCCGGTGCCCGCCACCGCTGCCGCCAGTTCGGCGAGGGTGAAGAACTCCGCGCCCGCCCGGCGAAGGCCCAGCAGGAGCTGCTCGAACCAGTCAAGCCAGCCTTTGCCCTCGATCTCGGCGTGTGCGGTGAAGACGTGGGCCGCTCCGGGAGGGCCGGCGTCCGGACGGAGCGGAGCCGGCGCCCGCTCACACAGCCCCAGCAGGTGGTCCAGCAGATCGGCCTCCGCCACCGCGGGGTCAGCCAGTAGCTCATCCAGGGTGGGCAGGGTGGTGGGCAATTGCGGCACCGAGGAGGACGCGCCATCCACCAGGGGCAAGAACGGGCACCAGCCCCGAGTGTCGGAGGCGTAGCTCAGGCCCATCTCCTGCTCTATTCGCAGGCTGGCCTCGGTGGCCTGCCATCCGGGAGCAGCAAAGGCCATGCACGCGTGGCCCGCGGCGCTTTCGAAGGCTCGGGCCGCCCTGGTCATCTCCTCCCGGATACGCTCCTCGTCCCAGCGGCCCAGATAGTCGTGCCACGACACGTGGTCGAACCCGTGGACGATCACCTCGTGCCCGGCCTTCTGCAGACTCCGGATCAAGTCCGGGCGGGCCAGGCCGATGTTCGGCGAGGGCAGCAGGGTGCCGTACAGCGAGGTGCGCAACCCGTAGGCCGAGTGCGCCCGAGTACGCACCATCTTGGCCAGGAAGCCCTTCTGGGTGAACAAGCGCCTCACCGCGCGTCCCGAGCGGTCCGGCCCCATGGCGATGCAGAAGGTCGCCCGCAGGCCCTGACGCCTGAGCAGGTCGCCAAGACGGGGTACACCCACCAAAAGGCCCTGGGCTGTGTCGACATCGATCTTCAGGCAGACGGTGATCTGTTTGCCGGACATGTCCATGATCCGAAGGCGGCGCGCGCGTGGACACACGCCGGGGATAGAGTCTCAGCTACTCCTCGGCCACACGCCGGAAGTGATCGATGGTGGCCGCCAGCCCCTCCTCAAGCCCCACCTCCGCCCGGCAGCCCAGGAGACGCTCCATGCGTCCGCAGTCCGGCACCCGCCGCGGCACATCCTCATAGCTCTCGCCGTACACACTCTCCTGCGGCACACAGACGATCTTGGAACTCGAGCCACTCAGACCCACGACGGCCTCGGCGAGCTGCTCGATCGTGGTCTCCACCGGACGGCCGATGTTGATGATCTGGCCAACCGCCTCGGGCCGCAGGGCGGCCTGCAGCGTGGCGCGAACGGCGTCCTCGACGTAGGTGAAGCAGCGCGTCTGGGAACCGTCGCCCACCAGCGTGATGGGGCGGTTGCGAAGGGCCTGCCCCAGGAACACGGTCACGACTCGCCCCTGGTCCAGGGCGTCCAGACGCGGGCCATAGACGTTGAAGTACCGCAAGACCACCACCGGCAGCCCCAGCCTGGCGTAGGCGAAGCAGAAGTGCTCCCCCGCCGCCTTCGAGGTGGAGTACGACCAGCGATCGATCCGCGTCGAGCCCAAAACGCGGTCGTCCTCCTCGCTCCACGGCACCTTGGGGTTCCTGCCGTAGACCTCGCTGGTGCTGCTGAAGACCACCTTCTTGCCGTGCTTGTGGGCGCAGCGCAAGACGGTCTGGGTGCCGTTGACGTTCACATTCAGCACCGCATAGGGGTCGGCCACATAGTGCTCGACGCCGACAACCGCCGCCAGATGGTACACCACATCGGCCTGGGCCACCAGGGCGTCGACCATCGGCTCGTTGAGCACGGTGTCGTGAACGTAGGAGAACGCCGGATTGCCCAGGAGGTGGAGCACCTTGTCCCTGGGGCCAAAATCCAGACAGCACACCCGGTCGCCCCGGGCAAGATGCGCCTCGCAGATGAAGGACCCCAGGAACCCCCCACCGCCGGTGACCAGAACTTTCATCAACTCAGTAGGCCTCCAGAGAGCACGCCGGATCCGCAGCAGGGGCCCGGGGCGCGCCCGATACTAGATGCGCCGCCGGGAAGTCCGGCCGGCCCGGCCCCTGTCATTCTGAGCGTCGGCGTCGCAAGCCCGGGCGGCGCAAGCTCGAGCTTGCGCCCTTGGGCGAGGGATCTCGCTGAATGCCGGGAGATTCCTCGAGTCGCTTCCTCTGGGAGCCGACGCTCGCAGAATGACATTCCCGGCGAAGGCGGGGTTCCCGGCCGCACCTCCAGATGCCTGCATGGGCGCTAGTGGTGACGTTTGAAGCAGGTTCTGGGCCGCAACGCCCGCCTTGCGGGATCGCCGCCTGATTGGGGCACCGACCGGAGGCCAACCTCCGCATGCTCGTCGGTTTGAGGCGGACCTCTATGCCAGCCTCCGCCCCGCAGACAGTTCGTAGCGCTCCCAGAAGGCAGCTCCTCCCAGCTCCGCGGCCCCGTGGTACTGTGCGCGCCGCACCAGCAGGCCGCCGGCGCCTGTGGCGACGACGAAGCCCTCTGCCGCCGACGAGATCACCGTCCCAGGCTCCGCGGCCGGCGTCGCATCGAGCTCTGGTGCCGTCCGGGCCTCCCAGATGTGGAGCCGTCCCGCCTGCGTCTCGGCGAAGGCGCCGGGGTAAGGATGGGTCACGGCCCGCACGAGGTTGTGGATGCGGCTCGCCGGCCAGCGCCACTCGAAGCGCCCGTCATCGGGCGTGCGGCGGCCGACGTAGGTCGCAAGACTCTCGTCCTGGGCCACTCGTGGCGCCCGTCCCTGCCGCAGGGCGGGCCAGGTATCTCGAAGCACTTCCGCCGTGGCGGCGGCCAGCCTGCCATAGAGGCTCAGGGCCGTGTCCTCCGGCGAGATCGCCACCCTTGTCTGGGCCACGATATCGCCCGCGTCGGCACGCGGCACCATGTGGTGCAGCGTCATCCCCGTCTCCGTCTCCCCATTGACCAGCACCCAGTTCACCGGCGCGCGCCCCCGGTACCGGGGCAGCAGGGAGCCGTGGAGGTTCAGGGCAGCCCGGCGGGCCGTCCCAAGCGCCGGAGGCGTGAGCATCTGCCGGTACCAGGCGCAGAGCAGGATATCCGGGGCCAAGGTTTCCAGTAGCTCCACAGACTGCGGGGCATTGACATCCTCCGGGGAGAACAACGGCACCCCGCGGCTACGGGCGAGCTCGGCGGCCGAGGGCCACCAGACCTCCTCCCCCGGCGCGTCGGCATGGGTCCACAGCCCCACGACCTCGTCCTCCGTCTCGTCCAGGACAAAGGACAGGGCGGTGTAGCCGATCAGTTGGTACCCCAGCACGACGATGCGCACCGGTTCCTTCCTCTCCGGGGCCGCTCGTGGCCCTCGATGGGCCTACCCCGACGCGGGCTCCTCGGGCTCTCTGGTCACGACCCGCTCGATGATGAACGCCGGCCGGCCGCGGGCCTCGTCATGGACCCTGGACAGCATCCCGGCCAGGAATCCGAAGATCGCCACCTGCAACCCCACGATGAGAAGCAGGCCTCCGGCGAGGCCGAGGAAGTCCAGCTCCGCAGGCCCCCACAGGAGGCGGCGCACCACGACGGCCGCGGCGAGCAGGAGGCCCGCGCAGGCCAGGGCGGCTCCTGTGGCCTGGGCCCAGCGGCACGAGACGTGGGGCAGGCTCATGAGCAGGTCCCAGTTCAGCCGCCACAGGGCGGCCCAGGAGTACTTGCTCTCCCCGCCCCGGCGGGGCGCGTGCTCCACCTCCACCTCGGCCACGCTGCGGGCGAAGCAGTTGGCCAGCACGGGGAGGTAGGTGCCGCGCTCCGGGCACTGCAAGAGCGCGTCCACCACCCGGCGCGAGTAGGCCCGGAGCATGCAGCCATAGTCGTGGAGGCGATGGCCGGTGGCGGCCCCCACGATGCGGTTCATCGCCCAGGACGCGGCCTTCCGACTCAGCGCGTCCCGGCGCCGTCTGCGCCAGCCCGCCACCACGTCGTGACCCTGACAGGCCAGGGCCACGAGCTTGGGGATCTCCGAGGGTGGATTCTGCCCATCGGCGTCCAGGGTGACGATCACATCACCCCCCGCATACTCCAGGCCCGCACGGATCGCCGCATGCTGACCGAAGTTGCGGGTCAGTCGCACGCAGGTGACCGAGGCCACGGCGCTGCGGAAGGCATCCAGTAGCTCCGCCGAGCCGTCGGAGCTACCGTCGTCCACCAGGATGATCTCGGTGCCCCCCGGCAGCCACGGCAGGACGCGCTCCAGGGCGTCCAGGAACTGGGGCAGGCAGTCCTCCTCGTTATAGACCGGCACGACGATACTGGTGGCTGCGGCCTCGGTGTCCATCAGGCCCTACCTCCTCCCGCAGCATCCGGATCGTCCCCGGGCCCGACGCGTCTGGGCAAGAGCAGCAGTGGGGGCGTGATGTCCCTCGGTGGCAGGGCGGCCAGGCCCATGAGAGCCAGGAAGCCGTCGTTACCCACCAGCACATTGCGGCTATTGGCCGCCACCAGATGCAGGCTCCCCCAGGCTCGCACTCGTGGCCAGTCCTGGGGGCGCAGGTTCACCAGCAGCGGCCCTCCCTTTGCCATGGCCTGCAGCTTCTCCTCGCCGGTGACGAAGAACTCCGGGTCCGGTTCCCTGCTCGCCCCGAAGGCCAGCTCGCCCAGGTTGTCCACCATGATGATCCGGCGGCGCTGGTAGAAGCCCAGGCTGTGATCGTAGGTGCGCAGCTCGGCGATGCGCACCGGCTCCGGAAGCGGCCGGGGCAGGTGCCGCAGCAAGATGGGCGTGCGCCTGTAATCGGCGGTGAGCGACACGGCCTGTAGCAGGCCGGGGAGCAAGAGCAGCAGACACAGGCCCTGCACCACAGGCAGGTACCGTCGCCAGAAACCCGCCGCCAGCGCCATCCCCGCTCCCAGAGCCAGCCCCACCTGCAGTAGCCACAGCGGCTCAGCCATGGGGACGTAACGGTTGTGCCGCGCGACCACCGCCAACACCGGGATCAGCAGGAGCAGGACGCCCGCCGTGAGCCGGGCGTAGAGCCGCCCCGTGGCCGCGGGCAAAGACCGGCCTCTGCTTTCGCCACCCGGACGGTCCGCCCCCAGCATGTGCCGCGCCACCAGGATCGCCAGAGCCGGGAAGGCGGGCAGGACATACGGTACCAGCTTGCAGCGGCTCAGACTGAACAGCCCTACCACGCAGGCGGCCCAGATCAGCAGGTACAGCGTGCTTTGCAGATCGCCGTCGCGGTCGCCCATCCGCCACCGCCGCAGAACGCCGCGCCCGGCCTGCACCAGAGCCCCGCAAAGAGGAATGCCCCACAGGCCCATGCACACCGGCAGCACCGCCACAAAGAACCACACCGGCTTGGCGTGCTCGACGCTTCCCACCCGGCCCAGATGCTGCACCACGAAGTAGAAGTGCCAGAACTCCGGGTTTCTGAGCCCCACCGCCAGATGCCACGGGACGGTGACAAGGGCAAACACCAGCAACCCCGGCCACCACAAGAGGCGCGGCAGCTCCCGCAATCGCCGGGTGGCCACGAGAAAGCCGCCGAGCACCAGGGCGCAAAGCACCAGAGCCACCGGGCCCTTGCTCATCACCGCCAGACCCAGCGCCGCCCATGCCGCCACATGCCAGCCCCGGTGCCCCGAAGCCAGACCCAGCCAGACCGCCCCCCAGGTACAGAGCAGAAGTAGCGAGAAGGTCCCGTCGATGATGGGGAGCCGGGCCATCACCAGCGGCAGCAGGCCGGTGAGGTAGACCCAGGAGGACAGGAGAGCGACGCGCTCACCGAACATCCGCCGGGCGAGGAGGTAGATCACCAGGATGGTGAGCAGGCCGGCGAGCACGGGCACCAACCGCACCGCCCATTCCGTCTCCCCGAAAGCTCGGAGCGACGCGGCCGTCGCCCAGTAGAACAGGGGGGGCTTTTCAAGGTACTTGACGTAGTTCAGCCGCGGGGTGACGAAGTCCCCGCTCTCCAGCATCTCCCGCGCCACCTCGGCATAGCGGCCCTCGTCGGGGTCCAGAAGCGGATAGGCGCCGATACCGACCAGGTACACCACCGCGGCCAGCGCCAGGATGCCGGCCGGCCGGTAGCGGCGCAGGGGCCCGGGGGCCGAGGTGTCGTCGATCGGCTGCATGACTCTCCGCCACCGGCAGAATCGATGGAGCGACGCCTGCGCGAGGGGGCTTCCCACCCGCCCCCGTCACGACGCAGGCAGCGCCTGTGTCCTCAGTCCCGGCATCAGGAGCTGCGGTGGGGCGGTGATGCTGTCCCGAGGCCACGGTGCCAGTCCGGTGCGCCTAAGCAGCTCGCCATTGCCCAGGAGCACATAGTTGCTGTTGGCCGCCAGCGGACGGAAAACGCCCCACTCCCGGGCCTGCTCCCAGTCCTCCCGGGTCAGGACCAGGAGCACCGGCCCCTCTGCGGCGAAGCGCTGGATGCTCTCGGCCCCGGAGGCGAACCACTCCGGCGGAGCGTCGGGCTTGCCGATACGGTCCTGCAGCTCTCCGCTCTTGTCCACCAGGGCGACCCGGCGCCGGGTGTAGAAGCCCACACTCTGATCGTACGTGTGCCAATGGACGATCTTCACCTCCGGCGGCAACTCCACCGGCAGGTGCTTGACCAGATACCCCGCCTGAAGGTACGGCACCGCCTGGGGCAGCATGTGCAGCGCCGAGAACAGGAAGCCCAGGGTGAAGGCTCCGGCGGCGAGGCCGATGGCGGAGGGTCTCAGGAGCGCCGCGGCGAGCAGAGCCACTCCGGCCAGGATCAGCGCCCATTGCAGCGGGACGGCGGCGGCGGCGGCGATGCCACCGGGAACAAGGTCCTGGTCCTGCGCCAGCGGGGGCACCGCCACACCGATGGCGATGGCGAAAAGTCCCATGAGTGCCGCGGCCACCCTGCCTCCCGGACGCTGCAGGCCTCCGCCCTCCACATACATCCCCAGCAATAGAGCCACCGCCGAGATCGGAAGAGCACACGTCTGAACTCCAGTCACGAGATTCCATC
>CAZXDD010000144.1:0-13984 GCA_964639415.1 uncultured Armatimonadia bacterium | reverse complement strand
GCCCACGGCCGGCCGATGATGTCTTCGGGCGGGTAGCCGAGCAGGGCGGCGGCGGAGAGAGCGGGAGCCTTGACGTGGCGGCCCTCCGGCAGCTCGTAGAGGTCCTCGCAGAGGGCCTGTTTGCCGTCCTCGTCGAACAGCCAGACGCTCGTCCGTGCCACCCGGAGCACCCCGCCGGCGGCCTC
The DNA here is from genome assembly GCA_964639415.1 of uncultured Armatimonadia bacterium. GTDB lineage: Bacteria > Armatimonadota > Zipacnadia > Zipacnadales > JABUFB01 > CAYRFY01. The sequence continues at coordinate 13,799 of CAZXDD010000144.1, read as the reverse complement.
TGTGACCTCCCGCGCCAGGGAGCCGATCTCGCCTTCGGTCATGCTCGGGGAGATCGCCACGCGGCCCAGAGCGCTCTGCTGGGCCCGGTTGCGTCGCAGGGTGTCCTGCAGCCGCAGCTCGTCCTGCTTGCGCTCGGTGACGTCTCTTGCCGTGACGATAATCCGCATCGTGCCCCCGATGGGGGCCGAGCGCATGTGTGCCTCGCTCCAAAACAGGCGGCCTGCCGCGTCGCGACACCGCCACTCGTAGGTCAACTGCTCCCCCGCGACGGCTCGGGCCATGTACCGCGCGGCTTCGTCGGCGCTGTAGGGGGTCTCGTCCAGGCTAATGTCGGCCACGGACAGGCCGGCAAACTGATCCAGCTCGTAGCCGAACAGCTCGGAAGCGGCCTCGTTGGCGTCCAGTATCGCGCCGGAGTCCGCGTCGTGGATGAGGATGGCCTCGCTCACCGCGTGGTAGATCGAGGCCAGACGCTCCTCACTGGCCTGCAGCTCGCCGGTGCGCTGTGCCACCTCCTGCTCGAGGTAGGCCTCGCGACTGCCCAGGAACGCGGTAAGGACCGTGACGACGGCGGTCAGCAGCAGGCCCAGCACGCCGGTGACCAGGTGGGCCCAGGAGGAGCTCGCGGCGGCGAAACCCGGGCCGTGACCGACCGACACGACCCAGGAGCGCCCCAGAGTGAACAGCGGGTATGCCTGGACGGATGGCGGGCTCTGGGTGGGGCTCCGGAGACCGGGCGTCTTGGTGAAGCGCGCCATGGTCCGGGGAGACAGCCCCACGGCTTGCGGGCGGTGGGGGTCGGAGACGTCCACGAGGTCGATGGACAGCAGATGCTCCTCGTGGTCCGCGGGGAGGGCCGTGGTGAGTAAGGCCTGGGGCGTCACTTTGGCCAGCACCAGTCCGTCGGGGCGCCGATCTCCCTGCCTGGTCACGCTCTGCATCACGATGAAGGTGTCCGCGCCGCGCCGGTCGAGGGGATCGGGCATCATCCCCGTGACGGCCGCGAACCCGGTGGTGACGGCCTCCAGGACCGCGCCGCGAAGCGGCGCCGCTGTGGACAGGTCGGGGCCGGAGAGCCCCTGCAGGGCCGCGGGTGGCACCGCGTGGCGGAGGCGGTAAGGCCCCCCGCCCTCGTTGCCCGCCGCTTCGGGGCCGGGTGCCCACCCCATCGCCTCGATGCCCAGTCTCCGGACGATCGGGTCCACATAGTCACGGAACTCCGAGTCTGAGACCTCCTGGCTGTTTGCGATGAAGCGCACGGTGTCCCCGACGTCGCGACGAAGCCCGGAGACGGCCTCCGCGATGGCCTGGAACTTCACATCGGCCAGGCGACAGGCATCGGCCTCGCGGCGCGCGACGTCCACCTCTCTCACGACCAGGGCCAGCAGCAGGGCGACGGCCGTTCCCACCACGGCCACCGCCAGCACCCCGGCACTCCGGCGGTTCAACCACCCTCCCGCGCGGTCGCGGTGCGCGTGCTCGATGAAGGCCGAGCTGCCCACGAGGAGGCCGAGCATCAGCAGCACCAGGGCCATCACCACGAGACGCGCCCGCCCCACCGCCCGCAGCCAGGTCTCCGCCGGGACATCGATCCCCACCACCATCAGGACCTGGCCCGTCTCAGGGTCAACCATCGGTGCCAGGGCGCTGACGAAGGTGCCGTACTCATCGCGGATGGGACCGGCAACACCGGGGCGGCCGGTCAGGAACGGCGACCACGTTGCCGCGGTGGGGCTTTCGTACACGGTGCCGGGCGGCGAGGCCAGCGGATCACCGGCGGGAATGCTCTCGGGGCCGAAGTAGAACTGCCCGTTGCGTTGCGCCATGGTGTAGATCGATCGCAGGCCGCTGAAGGCGCTGTACGAGGCCATCTGCCCGCTGATCTGCCGGAAGACGGGGCTTCCGCTGTCGGCGGCGGTGAAGCTGAGGGCTCGTACCATCTCGGGGTCCAGCGTGGTGGCCATCGCGGTGACCTGGGACAGGATGCGGGTGCGCATCCCGCCGTCCACGGTGGCGCCGCGCCGGTCGGCGGCCACCCACCCGGCGGCGAGAAGAGCGACCAGGCCCAGGGCCAGGCCGATCTTTGGCGCCACCGTGCCGGAATCCTCGAGGGCGGCTTGAGAACCCTCGTCGCACAGGGAGCCCAGGGCGAGAAGCAGCGCACAGCACGCGCTCACCGCCGCGGCAAGGGGCCCGGCCAAGGTCTCGAGGGGCGTCCCGTCCATCCCGGGTGGCGGCACCTCGCCCACCAGCGAGGCCCAGGCACCGGCGATCGCCTGCACCACAAGGGCCACGGCGCCGGCCCGCAGCACCCCTTCGCTGAGGTCCGCGACGGGCCAGGTGTCGGACCAGATAGCCCAGCAGGCCCACAAGCAGGCCGGCAGGCCCAGGGCGATGTGTACCGCCGGCGCCGGATTCGCGGGCCACAGCACCACCAGGGCGGCCACCCCGGCCCCCAGAGGCAGGTACAGCCACCACCCGGCAGCCCAGTTGGCCTCGTGCCCCAGGCCGCGGCGCCCGAACTCAAACAGCAATACGTAGGAGATCGCCGTCAGCGGGAGCCGGACGCCGCCAAGCTGCGCCGGGATGGCTTCCGAGATGAGGAGGAGCTCGATCCAGTGGTTCAGGCCATGGAGTAACGCGAACAGGCCCAGGAAGCTCCACGGGACTCCGACGAGGAACTCCGGACGACGCAGACGCAGCACCGCCACCAGCAGCCAGGCCACGCCCGCCAGGAAGAAGATGAAGTCCTGCTGGCCCACCAGCCATTGTGGCATGCTGCGGTGCTACCTCCTGCTCACCGGAGAGCGCCTGCAACAGGGCGCGGCGTGCCTGCGGGCCCGGCGCGAGTGCAAGTGTGGGGGATTAGGTTCGTCATCACCGTCCCTCAGCCCTGCAGGGCCAAGGTCACGGCCGGCTGAGGGAGACAGGGCGCGGTCGATGCCGCGGGGCGCGGTTGCTCGAGGTCAGGGGCAACGAACCCGGGTCGCCTCTGTGGGCGCATGAGGCCCGCCAACGCCCCGGAGGGAAACCGGCGCCGGTGGCGAACTGCAGTGGCGCATTGAAGGACCGGCCGAGACACCGCCCCTGAGCCCCCGGGCCGGGGGCGGCGCAGCGGCCCCGTCCGCGTCTTCGGGAGGTGCTTCGCGTGACAATCACCGACATCAGCGGACCGATCTACCAGGGCATGTGGACCTACGGCGGCCCCTACGGCGAAGTGGAGGTGCAGGAAGTGGCGCCGCCCGAGTGGATCGAGCACAAGACCTACTCCTGGCGCATGGGCATGAGCGTGCAGTCCGGCACGTACCTTGAGACCTCCCTGCACGTCAAGCGCGACGGCCCGCCTCTGATCGACATCCCGCTCCAGGACCTGTGGATGCGCGATTGCGCCATATTCCGTGTCCCCAAGGGCCCCGATGGCTGCATTGAGGTGGAGGACCTCGAGGCCTGCGGCGTGGAGGTCCGTCGCGGGGAGGTGATCCTCCTGTACACGGGCTGGGACAGCCACTGGCGCGAGCCGGACTTCGTCGACAAGTGCCCGTGGGTCTCACGGGCGGCCATGGACTGGATCCTCGACCACGAGCCCTTCATGATGTGCGGCGATGTGCCCCGATTCGATAGCTGGACCGACCCTCAGGGCTTCTGGCCGCGCTTCTTCGACCAGGGGACGCTCCTGCTGGCGCCGGTGGTGAATGTCGCCGCCGTGCGGAGTGATAGGGTGAAACTCTGCGCCCTGCCGATGAAGCTCGAGGAGGCCTGCGCCGCCCCCTGCCGCGTGGTAGTGGTGGAGGACTGAAGACAGGCAACGGTGGCGGACGCGGAACAGGACGCCGGGGCATGATGACCACAGTGCGACAGGATGAAGGCGGATGATTGCGATGCCCGTCAGGAGCGCCGCCCCGCGGTTGCCCCCTGCCTGTCCACGCTCACGAGGCGGACACCGATGGGCGATGCTGAGCACGGCCTAAGACCGGTGAGGGTATCGGCGGCCTTGCTGCTGGAGCTGCTGGGGGCTCTCAATGGAGATGGGCGCCTGCGCCAACTGCTCCGCGGGGCTCCGGTGCTGGGGCTTTGTGTAGTGCTCCGTGAGGGCGGCCCGACGGTGGAGCTGTCGCCCGCGGTGAGTCTCACCGCCGCCGAGCGGTCCGAGGCCCGAGCGATCGTGGACGGCATCATCGCCACGGTGTTGCGGGATGGCCGCGGCCCGCGTCCGAGCTCCGAGGCCGGTCCGCGCCCCCACGTCCTGGCGGCCCGCAGGCATCTGGACGCCGGCGACCCGGAGAAGGCGCTTGCGGTGGCACAGGAGGCCCTCGAGCGCTGGCCGGACAGCCTCGATCTGCATGCCTACCGCGCGCTGGCGCTCTCGGACCTGGGGGAGCTCAGTCGGGCGGCCGAGGCCTTCGCTCAGCTCATCCGTCGTGACCCGGCCAGCGTGTTTGCCCATGCCAGCGCCGCGCAGTTGCTGGCCCGGCTCGGTCGCTGGAAAGCCGCCTTAGCCTACGCCCGGTCCGCTCTGGCGCTGGACCCGGATGATGTGGCCTCCCTGCAGGTGCTGGCCCTCGCCAACGAGCACCTCGGCGCCTACCGCCAGGCGGCCGAGGCCATGGCGCGGGCGCTGGAGCTGGACCCCACCGTTCCCAACGGAGCCGAGGACCTGGCACGCATGGAGCGGGCGCTGGGGGACGACTTCGAGGTGGATCTGGTGCAGACGCCGGGGCCCGAGCCGATCCTGCCCGATCGGCAGGCGGTCGCCGAGCAGGCCGACGGTCCCCCGGAGCCGGACCTCGCCGAGCCGCGGGAATCTGCGGAAGACGCCGCCCCGCAGCCCGCCCCGACACCCGCCGACGCACGGAATGCCGCCGAGCAGGCCGGCGGGCAACCCGAGCCCGCGGAGAGCCTCGACCCCCTCCTGCCCCCTCCCATCGAGCACATCGTCACGCGCCGGCCCGGAGCCTGGGGCAGGGCTTCGCGCCCCCGCGGGGATATCGAGAGCGTCCCCTGCCCCCGGTGTGGCAGGGAGAACCCCACGAGGGTGAGCTTCTGTATCGACTGTGGCGAGCCCCTGGAGTGAGGGCTCCGGCCGGGCGGGCGCCGGGACGGCGGCACTTCGCCCATCGGTCTGCAGGTGTCGCTCCCCGCCGCCGCCACTATCTCGGCCAACGTTCACACTCTCTGACCCGGTGATCAGGTATGCGCATCGCTATCGGCGGTATCGCTCATGAGACGAACACGTTCGCGACCGGCAAGACGACCATTGATGAGTTCACCCGCAGCGGCGGCCATCCGGGCCTGATGTCCGGGGAGCAACTGCTGGACACCCTGCGGGGCGTGAAGGTGCCCACCGGGGGCTATATCGAGGTGCTGGAGCAGGCCGGTATCGAGATGGCGCCGCTGATCTGGACTTTCGCCCAGCCCTCGGGGATCGTGGAGCAGGCCGCCTATGAGCGGCTCATCCATCTCCTGTTGGCCGAGCTGGCGGATGCCGGCCCCGTGGATGGCGTCCTTCTGGACCTGCACGGCGCCATGGTGACCGAGGAGCTCCAGGACGCCGAGGGGGATATCATCTCCCGGGTGCGCCGGGCCGTTGGCCCGGGAGTGCCGATCGTGAGCACGTTGGATCTGCACGCCAACATCACCGCCGCCATGGCGGCCGAGGCGACGGCGCTGATTGGCTACGACACGTACCCACACGTGGACTGCGCCCAGCGGGGAGCCGAGGCGGCGCGTCTGCTGATCGACACCGTCGAGGGGAGGGTGCGGCCGGCCACGGGCTTTTCTCAGGTGAACATGCTCATCGGGCCGCCGAAGCAGTGCACCCTGATCTCGCCGATGCAGGACGTGTTCGCCCTGGTGCACGAGATCGAGAGCCGGCCCGGGGTCTTGAGCGTGACCTTCGCCGGTGGCTTCCCCTTCTCCGACGTGCGCGACGCGGGGGCGGCGGTGGTGGTGAACTCCGACGGCGACGCCCGCCTGGCGCAGCAGGCGGCGGATGAGGTGGCACGCTTCGTGTGGGAGCGCCGGGAGCAGTTCCGCCTGGCCCTCACCCCTCCGGAGCAGGCGATCCGGGAGGCGATGGCGTCGGGGGAGGGTCCTGTGATCCTCGCCGACGGCTCGGACAATCCGGGAGGGGGGGCGCCGTGCGATGGGACGGTGATGCTCAAGGCCCTGCTGGATCTGGGGGCTCCCCGGTCCACGGTGGCCATCATCGCCGATCCGGAGGCGGTGGCCGAGGCGGTGGCCGCCGGCGTCGGCGCGGATACCACGCTACAGGTCGGCGGCAAGACGGACGATCGCCACGGAGAGCCGTTGGAACTCCGCGGCCATGTGCGCCTGATCTCCGACGGCCGCTATCGCAACCGCGGCCCGATGATGACCGGCCTGCCGGTGGACATGGGCCGTGCCGTGGTCTTCATCGTGGGCGAGGTGGAGATCGTGCTCACACAGCGGCGGATTCAGCCCTTCGACATGCAGGCCCTGCGCTCGCTGGCCATCGAGCCCACGGAGCGGCTGATCATCGGGCTCAAATCGGCGGTGCATTTCCGAGCCGACTATGGCCCCATCGCCAAAGCGATCTACGATCTGGACACCCCCGGTGTCCACAGTCCCGACGTGCGTCTGTACCCCTACAGGCGTCTGCGGCGCCCGATCTGGCCCCTGGAGGAGGACGCGCCCTCCGGGGTAGACGGGGAGCCTTGAGGAGCCCGAGCAGGGCCCACGGTGCCGGGCAGCCAGGGTTAGAACACAGGATCGGTGGGTACTGTTGACGAAGAGAGTAGCGGTGATGCCCATCGCCGGCGGACGCGCAGGACGGGAACCGACCACGGTGACACCGGAGGCCGGCGGCTCGCCCGGCCCCTGAAGGCCTTGCCATCACCCCCGGGAAACCAAGTCGGGAGGGCGCTTGGCTATGCTCAAAGAGTTCAAGGAGTTCGCGATCAAGGGCAACATGCTGGACATGGCCGTGGGCATCATCATCGGCGCGGCCTTCGGCAAGATCGTCACCTCGCTGGTCGAGGACATCATCATGCCGCCGATCGGCCTGATACTGGGGAAGGTGGACTTCTCCAGTCTGTACATCAACCTGTCCGGAGAGCAGTTCGCCTCGGTGGAGGCCGCCAAGGCCGCGGGGGCGCCACTCATCCGCTACGGCGTGTTTCTCAACCAGGCGATCGGCTTTGTCATCGTGGCCTTCGCCGTGTTCCTGCTGGTAAAGGCCGTCAACCACCTGCGCAAGCAGGAGCAGGCCGCCGAGGAACAGACCGAGAAGACCTGCCCCCTGTGCCAGACGAGTATCCCGATCGCAGCCACTCGCTGCCCCAACTGCACCTCACAGTTGGACGAGGCCTGAGGCTGCGCGCGTCATTGTCTCCCCTGACTGACCGGCGCCGGTAACAGGCCGGTGCGAAGACGAGCCGGCCGCCCGGCGCCGGTGGGGCGGCGCGGCGAACGCGCATGTGAAGGGTGGAAGAGGCAATGCCGATGTCACGACGAGCGGCGGCCGAGGTCATTGGGACGTTTTGGCTGGTGCTGGGCGGCTGCGGGAGTGCGGTGCTGGCGGCGAAGTTCCCGGAGGTGGGGATCGGGCTGGTGGGAGTATCGCTGGCCTTCGGACTGACGGTGCTGACCATGGCCTACGCCATCGGCCACATCTCCGGCTGTCACCTGAACCCCGCCGTGACGGTGGGGCTGTGGGTGGGGAAGAGGATACCGGGGCGAGACGTGGTGCCGTACATCGTCGCCCAGGTAGCCGGCGGGCTCCTGGCCGGGCTGGTGCTGTGGGTCATCGCCAGCGGGCACCCGGAGTTTAGCGTCAGCGGCGGCTTCGCGGCCAACGGGTATGGCGCCCATTCACCGGGTGGGTATGACCTTGCCGCGTGCATGCTGTGCGAAGTGGTGATGACGCTGATGTTTCTGACGGTCATCCTCGGGGCCACCGACAAGCGGGCCCCGGCGGGCTTTGCTCCCATCGCCATCGGGCTGTGCCTCACGCTCATCCACCTGATCAGCATCCCCGTGACGAACACCTCGGTGAACCCGGCACGGAGCACCGGTGTGGCGGTGTTCGTCTCGGACTGGGCGACCGCTCAGTTGTGGCTGTTTTGGGTGGCTCCCCTCGTTGGCGCGGCGGTGGCCGGATTGCTCTACCGCGCCGTGGCCGGCCCACAGGAGAGCTGACCCCGGATACCCGCGGGGACTGGACACAGACCACACCGGCGCCGGCCGGCGGAGGACCGCCGTGTGACCACACGGCATGCGGGGCCGGATGGGTCTCGTCTTGGTGTCTGCTACGCGACAAGACCCATTCGGCCTGCGCCTGCTCCCAGTCCCGCACCGTCCGAGCTCCCGGCCCGACGCCCTTGCCCTCCGCCTGAGGGCACGCCGCTTCTCCCGGCACTCTTGCCCCCCACCGGACGCGGACCACCCCACCGCCGCCGTTCGCCGTCGTCGTCTCTCCGCCGTCTACCTGCGCAGGAAGGTCAATTGCTCCGGCGCGCTGAACAACACCCTCTGGATAGGCGCAACCTGGTGTCGTGTGTGCCTCCGGCGTGTCACGCCGGAAAGCCAACGCTGAGCAGCAGAGGCCCGGGGGCCACCGGAGAGCAGCGCGCTTTGACCCATGCCCAGGGATCTCACGGCAGTCGCCCCGTTCCCCTATGACGTCCTCACGGCGCTGCGGGCGCGCCCGTTGATCCCGCTGGCGGCGGCGGTCGTGCTGGGTATCGTCGCCGCCCAGTGGCTGCGGCCACCTGTGGAGCTCTGGGCCTCGCCGGCGGCCTGCGCCTGCGCGCTGGCCATCTTTGGTCGTCGCGAGCGGCTGCGGGTGGCGGGCGTCCTGCTGGCCGCCCTGTTTCTCGGCGCGGCCCTGCACACCTGGAACGTGTTGCCCGGCCCGCGGGACCCCTCTCACTTCATCGGGCAGCGTCATGCCGCGATGGCGCTCACCCTCCTGTCGCCGGCCGCGCCCGAAGGCAGCCTGAGTTATGTGTGCCGTGTGACGGATGTAACCACCTCCGATGGCGTGAAGCACGCGGTCCGCGGGCGTGCCCGCTTCCTCGTCGGTGCGTTGCCTCACGGGAGGCTCCCCCTGGCGGGGCAGCGTGTTGTGGTCTCCGATGGGGACTTCGAGCCGCTGCTTGCCGCCACCAACTGGTACCAGGAAGACCCTTCGGCCTCGTGGCGCCGGGCCGGCGTTCACTGCCAGATTGTTGGGCGGGACTGGGTGGCCTTCGGGCGGCCGTCGTGGTGGTTGCGTGTGGAAGGCGTCGCGAAGCGGTTGCGGAAGCGCATCGCCTTCGTGTTGGGCCGCGCCATGCCCGGCTCGGACGCGCAGCGGCAGATACACATCGACCTGCTGGGGTCCATGGTGTTCGGCGGGGCGGTGGGGAAGGTCGACCGCGAGACGGCGGAGTGGTTCCGCCGGACGGGCACGATCCACCTGCTCGTGGTCTCCGGTGCCCAGATCAGCCTCATCGTGGTGTTCGTGACGGCCGTGATGGGTGCGGGGCGGCACCTGAGCTGGTGGGGGCTGAGTCTGTTGGGGCTGGCGCTGCTGTGGTTCGGGCTGATCGTGGGCACGGAGCCCTCCGTGCTTCGAGCCCTCCTGATGGCGGCCGTGGCCCTGCTGGCGGGGGTGCGCGGCCGCCGCTATGACCTGCCTTCGGCGGTGGCGCTGGCCGCCCTGGCGCTGTGCCTGTCGGACACCTCCATCGTGTTCTCGGTGGGAGCGCAGCTCACCTTCGCCGCCACCGTGGCGGTCTTCGTCGCCGCGGTGCCGCGGCGGCAGAGCGAGGAGCAGCTCGCCCTTCCCGTAGTACGGCGGCTGGGTGGCGGCACTCCGCACCAAGCCGCGCTGGGCACGGCCGGGGCCTGGCTTCTGACCACGCCGATCTTGATCCACAACTTCGAGTCCATGGCCCTGGTGGGCGTTGCGGCGAACCTCGTGGTCGTGCCGCTGTCCGGGTTGGTGCTGGTCGTTGGCCTGGTTGCCGCGGTGCTGGGCGCTGTCTGGGTCCCGTTGGCGACGCTTCCGTGTGCCGGTGCCCGGGTGCTACTGGCCGCGACGCTCTGCGTCGTCCGCCGCATGTCCTCCGCGCCCCTGGCCTGTGTGGAGCCCCTCTGGCTCCACCCCCTGATCTGCTGGCTGTGGCTCCTTGCGGCGGCGGGGGCCCTGTACCTGTGGCGTACGGATCGCCTGGGCGAGTTTTGGCACCGGCGGCGGGCGATGCTCCTGTGCGCGGCGGCGGTGGCCATCGGGCTCTGCTCCGCCGCTCATGCCGTCGCTGTGCTGCGCCCGATGGCCCCACGCATCATGACCTTCGACGTCGGCGAGGGGCAGTGCACGCTGATCGAGACCGCCGGTCGCGGCGCCGTGCTGATCGATGCCGGCTGTCGCGCGTGGCCGGGCCCGCAGATGCTTGCCGAGTCTGTGGTGATCCCTTACCTGGCCCGCAGAGGTATCCGCAGGCTGGACGCCGTGGTCATCTCTCACGCCGATGCCGACCACTACGGTGCCCTGGGGCCGCTGTGCCGACGTGTGCGGGTCGGCTGGGTCATCGTCGGGCCGCCCCGTGAGACCTCGGGTCTGGACGACGTTCTCGGCGCCATGACCGCCCGCGGCGCCCGGATCCATCGCGTCGCGGCGGGCAGCGCGTTGCAGATCAGGGACTGCGCGATCCAGGTCCTGTGGCCGCCGGCGGGGACGAGGCAGCTCAGCGACAACGACGCCTCGCTGGTGCTGCGAGTCGAGGTCGGCGGGCACTCGGCTCTGTTCCCCGGCGACCTGGAGACAGGCGGCATGCGGCGGCTCTTGGAGTGCGGCTACGGCCGTCGCCTCCGGGCGGAGTTCCTGCAGGTGCCACACCACGGCCGCAGGAGCTCCGCCCTGCCCGAGTTCTACGCGGCCGTCAACCCTCAGGTGGCGGTGGTTTCCCAGGCGGGTGAGTGGGAGCAGCGAGGGGCGGAGGAGCTTTGTCGCCGACTCTTTCGGGACGTCTACTCGACCGAGGATTGCGGCGCCGTACTCACAACGCTGGACCCCGGAGGGCCCCGGGTAGAGGCTTTTCTCCCGGAGGCCGAGTGGCGCGGCGCCCGGGGCCGCAGGACACCCTAGCGGGCCCGGTCTTGCCAGAGGCCCTGTGCGGACGTTGCTCGCCTGGGAGCCGCCCTTGCGCTCCGTCACCCGCGGGTGCCGGGCCGGTTGTCCGCTGCGCGGCACCGACGGGTGAGCCCCCGCTGCGCAGGGGTCACAGTATGCCGGCGGCGCTGCCGGCGGGCAGTTGCTCGCGGGTCTCGGCCACGATCTTGTGGAGCAGTTCCAGCTCGCGGTCCACCTCGGCCACGGCGATCTCATCGGCGTCGGTGGCCGACAGGGCGACGCGGAGCTCGGGGAGCTTGAGGCGGAGGTTGTCCAGGGCCGTCTCCACGCCCGCCAGGCGGAGCAGGTACTCGGCCTCGCGGTCTTCATTGGCCTGCAGGAACTCCAGGGTCTGTCGCTTGCCGGCGATCTCGCGCTCGCAGCGCCTGCGCAGGGGCTCGCTGTCGGCCGCTTCGGCCCGCCGCTGCATGGCCTCAATCTGTCGCTTCACGCTGTCGGCATCGCAAAGCGCGCGGGTCCTGCGGAACAAGACCACGTGCTTTGCCACCTCCTCGGCACCCTCGCCGAGCTCCTGTACGCGCCGCCCCAGCTCCGAAAGCAGCCCCTCTGTGGAGCCGATCTCGCTTCTTGCGCGTTCGGATTTGTCGCGGATGCGGTCCCGCAGGTCCGTCACGTCCGAGAAGGCCGGCGCCGCCGCCCGGCGCCGGCCGTGCACCATCAGACCCAGGAAGACGGCCACCAGGAGCACAGGAATGGCGAGCATGGCGCCTGCCACCGGTATGGCGTGGGGCGGAGGCGCAACGAGCAGGGTCACCTTCAGATCCCCCGACAGCGATGAGCGCACTTCCGAGGGTGGGCGGATGAACTCGCGCACGAGCTTGTTGATGTCCAGGGCCACGATGAAGTTTGTCGGCTCGCGCTCGGAGCCGGCCGGGGGGCGGAACAGGTAGCTGTGCCTCTCACGGTCCCGCTCCTCCGGTGAGCTGCCGTCGGGCCGGACGACCAGCAGGTCGTGGGGCTCGGAGAACTCGCCGGAGGCGTCGGTGCGGAAGCAGGCGTCATACGTCCTGCCGTCGATATCGCAGGTGAAGACACCGGTGACCCGAAGGCGGGCGGATACCCCGGCGGCCACGGTGCGCAGGGCGACGGCGGTGCCGTCAAGCGGCAGCTCAACCGTGGTCACCGGCCTGGAGAGCCCCTGGGGAAGACCCGCGCGTGCGCTCATCAGCGCCAGCGCGGCGATCAGGATGCAGGCTTGTCGTGCCATGCTGCGCCTCGCACTCTCTTGTGTCGTGGGTCTGAGCCCGCCGATGTCCGCAGGCTCGGCAGCGGGCGGCGGCGCCCGAGGGCACCTCGGCTTCGCGGCGAGCCACTCCAGAGGGCTCTACCGTGTGAGCTCGTAGCCCGAGTAGCTCATTGATTTGGCCAGGTAGCTGCCCAGGTCCGGGTTCATGCCGCCGGCGGCGGCGGCGATGACTTTCTGGTACTGGCTGAGCAGTTGCCCGTCGCGGTCCAGGTCCCTGTCGTTCCATTCCTGAGCCGCTACGCCCAGGAGCGCCATGTGCTCGTCCACGACCTGCGCCGCCTCGGAGACCTTGCCCCGACGTATCAGCTCGGCCGCCTGTAGCAGGGCCTCGCCTGTCTGGAAGCCGAGAACGTTCTTCTTGACCGCACGCCTGGTGGAGGCCACCACGGCCGATTTGTCCCTGGTGTACTGGATGGCCACCTGCCTGGCGACCTCCCGGTTCTGCCTGAAGAGCAGGTCCTTGTACTTGACCTCGACCTTCGCCACCGGCCGCTCGCCGGTGCCTTTGGCCACACGCACCTTGAGCATGACCACGTGACTGTCGCCGGCGTAGAAGTGGGGCAGGAGCATCTTGATCCCCGGCTCGTCGTCCGCGGCCCGGTCCCTGTGGATGCCCAGCTCGTCGTAGACCTTCTGATCGATCTTCTCCTCGGTGCGCCTGGTGGCCGCGGCCTGTGCCTCCGAAAGGGCCGAGGACCCCAGGACGCGGACCAGCTCCACCCCGTCGGGCAGGACAATCCGCAGCTTGACCGCCTTGGCCACCACGCGGGTGAGCTGCCCCAGCTCCTTCTGGAAGATCTCCCGGGTCTCGGCGGCGTCCCTGATGAAGTGGTAGTTCCCCCGGCCCTGCTGGGCGATCTCGCCCATGAGCCGGTCGTCGAAGTCCATGCCCATGCCCACCGTGGTGGTCTGGATGTCCTCGTCGGCCATGGAGGAGGCCATCTGACCGAAGACATTGATGTCCTCGACCCCCGCGGTTACCACACCGTCCGAGAGCAGCAGTACCTGATTGACACCGTCGCCGGCAAAGCCCGCTTTGGCCTGACGGTAGCCCTCTTTGAGCCCGTCGTGGATATTGGTGGACCCGCCGGGGGAGAGCGTCTGCACCATCTGCCGAAGAGAGCCTTTGTCCTTCACCGGCCCGGCCGGAGCCAGCACGCTGACCCGGTCATCGTAGGCGACAATGGACAGCGTGTCCGTGGGTTGCAGCCCGTCGATGACGTCCAGGGCCGCGTGGATGGCGAAGGCCATCTTGTCCTCAGCGGACATGGACCCACTGCGGTCGATGACCAGGACGAGGTTGACCCTGGGCCGCCTGGGGGCCTCGGTCTTGGCCGCCTGCAGGCCGATAGATCGGAAGAGCACACGTCTGAACTCCAGTCACGAGATTCATCTCG
>CAZXDD010000143.1:0-14139 GCA_964639415.1 uncultured Armatimonadia bacterium | reverse complement strand
GATAGGATTTACCCTATCGCAACCACCCTATCGCCCTTCGGGCCCAACGGCCACGCACGCCGCCGCGCGGTCGTTGGTCGTCCGGTCCGAAGGACCGCCGGCGCGCTTGCGCGCCGGCGGTAGAATTCACCCTATCGCCCTCACCCTATCGCTCACCCCTCCCCTCCCCGCGCCACCATCGCCGCCAGCAACGCCTCGGCGATCACCGCCATGCCCTTGTCCCCCGGATGACCGGTGATGACCCCTGTGTAATGCGGCTCGGCGCTGGCCAGGTTCTCGGGGTCCCGGCCGAAGCTGCTGAGATCCACGTACACGCGGTGCTCCGGGTCTTCGGCGCAGACCTCGCGCTTGATCTCGTCCACTTCGCCCCCGCCCCCGAGCAGTTGGCTCAGCACGAACACCTGCGGGTCGCCGTGCTCCTTCAGCCCGGCCATCAGCGTCTGCAGGGCCGCCTTGAAGGCCTGCGCATCAAAGGTCTCCCGCACCACATTCTCCCCGCACTGGAGCACCACGATGTCCGGCCCGGCGTCGAGCTGGGCCTGCAGGTGGGAGTTGGAGTAAGTCGCGTACCGGCGCTCGAGGATCTCGGCGATGTTCAGGACATTGGCGTCCCCCGGCACGATGCTACCGTCCTGCGCGAAGTGGGGAGTGCGGGTGGAGTCGATCCGCAGCGGCCTGCCCGTCCTGGCCGCGATCCCGGCGGCCAGGAGGTGGACGTAGTCGTTCTCCGGGGCGCTGGCCGCCATCCCGCAGTAGAGCTTCCAGCCGATGTGCTCGGCCACCCCGTGCAAAGTGATGCTATTGCCCAGGATCAGGATCCGGTCGGCCTTGAGCGTCCCCAGCATGGCAGGCGTCTCCCCTTCTTCCTGAGCGAGCGCGCCGGCGGCGAGGACGCAGCCGCACAGGAGCAGCAGGCCCGGGAGCCGGAGAGCCGTGTGGACGTCTCTCTTGGTCATGGAGGTACGCGCCCCTTTCTCATTGTCTGTCCGGCCACGGGCCGGGCGGCCTATCGCGGCGCGGCGCCTACGGCCTGCACGTTCACGATCGCCCTGGCCAGCCGAGCTCGGTAGCTGCGATAGGCCCCCGGGCGCGTGGAGTATTCGCTGTAGGATTCCACGAGGCCGTCGTCCAGGGCCAGCAGCCGGCGGCTCTCGGTCAGGAGCTCCTCGTCCGCGGGCGCCGTCTCGAGCAGTGTCCGCAGCAGATGGAAGTACTCATAGTCCTCGACGCCGTCTCGCAGCAGCTCCAGGCGCACCGAGGGCCACATCTCCGTGCCGTCGGGGGCCGGATAGACCAGGTACCCGTCTCCGGCCCGCGAGCACCGGCTGTCCCAGGGAATCTCAGGCCACCTGGCGCCGCCTTGGCCCGCGATGTTGCCATCGCCCCAGTAGCTGGCTCCCCAGTGCAACTGCCCCGGCACCCGGTACTTCCAGTGGCGCCAGAACACCTGGCGCACCTCCAGCCCCCGCCCGGGAATGTAGTAGTGGGAGGCCACGTAGTACCACCACACTCCCAGGCCCGCCGCGCGTGCCAACTCGGTGTGCCTGTGCACATCGTAGCAGTTCGCCGCCCCGAGGATGGTGGTGTCCGCCGAGCCCGCCAGTTCCGAGAAGGCGTAGTCATGCCCCTTTGTGGTGTTCTCGGGGCTGAGGGTGAACAGTCTCTGCAGCAAGGGCGCCGCTCCCCGCACCAGCCGCCCCTGCTCCTGGATGTTCGGATAGTGGACGGGAGACGCCTCGTCACCCAGTAGCACGTACGGCGTGGCCTCCGGGGCGAAAGGCCGCCGCAGCCACATCTCCTGCAGATCGGCCATGCGCTCGGTGGTGTCCGGCGGCACGCTGTCGACCGGGAAGCAGTGCAGGCAGAAGGCCCGCTGCCCGCGGCCGAAGCAGTGCTCAAGCTCCGCCTCCGGGTCCAGCGGGAATGGCGAGACCCGGTACTGCAGGAGCATGTCCAGGTACTCGCGCCGGCGCTCCGCTGTCACCGCGCCCGGGTACATGGCCTCCCACTGCCCGCCCCAGACGGGGATGGAGAGCGTGAAGTGCTGAGTGGGAGGGAGGGTGAAGTCCCAGACCGTGACCCGCAGCGGGACGCGGACCGGGTCGGCGCCCCGGGCCTCCACGGTGACCTCGCCGCGGTACAGCCCGGGGGGCAGGGCCTCGGCGGCCCGGAACCGCAGCCAGACCGGCTGCAGCGTCCCGGCCGGGATATCAAAGGCCGTCTGCAGGGGCAGCAGCGGGTCGGGCAGCCATCCCAGGCTCTGGTGGGGCTCCCAGAGGTTGTGGGCATCGACGAAGCCCACGCGCCAGAGGCGGATGTCCTCCGTGGGCCACGGGACGTCGCCCCCGGCCCGCCGCCTGAGCAGCGGCCCGACGGACACCCGCACGTCCGCGAGAGCTCTGTCCGCGGGGGCCGCCAGCACGAGTTGGGCGCTCTCCAGTTCGCCTCGAGCCAGCTCCAGCCGCAGCGTCCCGCCCCAGCGTATCGCCGCCAGGGCCTCGGCGCCGAGGGAGCCGACGGCGGCCGGCTCTCGCGGAATCTTGACCATGGTGTCTGCAACGCCCACCCACACAGCCTCGACACCCACCGCGGCAGACACGCCCGAAGCCAGGAGCGCGGCGAGCGGCAAAGCAAGCCGCGCGGCACTACAACGGGCGCCGACAGAGCGGTAGCACGGTCTGAGATGGGGCATTATCGGTCCTCCTGGTATGCAGGCCCGTGACGGCGCCCGCAGGCCGCGCACCGGTCCGCCGGGCCCGAGGGCGACTACGGCAGCCTCTCCCCCGTTGCCCGGAAGTGCTCCCACCGGCGGCGGTACTCGGCCTGATAGTCCGCCACGGCCTGCAAGTAGCTCATGGCCGGGGCATCGGGGCGCGGGCCGCCGTGAAGCACGAGCCGCCGGGCGCCGACGGGGACGAGCACGTGTCCGTCCTGCACCGCGCAGGCTTCCCCGTCCAGCTCCGCCCTCCTTACTTCGTAGAACCACGGCACCCGCACCAGCAGACGGGCCGGCGAGTTGCGGAACGCCGCAGGCAGATCGAGGACCAGTCTGCCCTCCTCCGCCGCGACGGTCATGTCCAGCGGCCCGAAAGCGCTGGGGGCCCGGCGAACCTCGATCCGCTTCCCCGGCTGTACCCAGTCGGGCGACACCGCCGACAGCAGGTACAGGTCGTCATCCTGCTCGCGCAACAGCATGTTGCGGAGCACCTCGATGGTCTTGGCGATGGTGAGGCCCTGGGGCAGAATGTTGTGGCAACTGCTGCACTCCCGGGTGCTCCACGGGACCGTCCCGAACTCGCCGGGCAGATGAGTCGAGGAGGTGTGCAGGAGCAGGGCGTAGAGCTCCTTGACCGCCCACTGCTGATCCCAGGCGGTGCCGCGCACCAGCGAGACCTGGGTGTTGTTGGGCGTCTGCCAGTAGTGCAGTGTGGGCTGCTCGCTGAAGATGAACTCCTCGCCCCGCTTCTGCACCGCCCCGGGCCACACGTAGCGCAGGATGCCCTCCTGGTACTCCTCCCGCGAGTGGCGCAGCGTCGCCTCCACCCGGGGATCGAAGGGGTCAAAGTGCACCTCGGGGTAGAGAGTCTGCAGGTTGTCCCAATCGTTGCCGTCCAGGGTGCGCTGCAGGGCGGGCGGGATATAGCCGCCGGTCTGCTCGGTCTGGGCGGCAAGGTGCGGCTCGAAGGCGGCGCGGAACCGGTCGTACTCGGCGGTGAAGGCCTCGGCGTCCTGCGGCCTGCCCATCTCCAGAGCGAGGAACGCCGCGCATTTGAGGCCCGTCAGGGTCCAGAACTGCTGCCCCGTCTGGCGGCAGTCCTTCAAGAAGGCGTCATCGCCGATGGTGCATACCGGCCATAGCCCCAGCGGATCGGCCTGCGTCATCCGCTGCTCCCAGGAGAAGGCCTCCAGTACCCCGGGGTACACGCGGTGCAGGAAGTCCCGATCCCCTGTGAGCTGGTAGTGCCTGGTCCAGCCCCAGATGTTCCAGCCGAACAGCTCCCAATACTCCAGTTCGGGGTAGCGGTGCATGCGGAAGGCGCCGTCCTCGCACTGCATCTTCCGCCAGTACAGGAAGCCCTCGCGCGCCACCCGAGACAGGCCCATGTAGTCCATGGCCAGCAGAATGTTGGTCGGGTCGCTGCCACCATACCAGTCGTGATAGTGGAACTTGTTGACATTGGCGATGGTGTCGCCGTCGATGTGGTCGACGGCCATCAGGTTGGCGATGGTGCCGGCCACCAGGTACTGTTGGACCTTCTCCTCGGGGAAGTGCAGAGGCACGCGCCCGGTGACTTGCTCCCGCCAGGCGTCCATGGTGGCGGCCAAGGCGGCGTCGTAGTCGGCGGCCGACACCTGCGCGGCCCGCGGACTGCCCTCGGGCAGGGGCACGATGGGGAGCTTGTACACGAGGCTGCGGCTCTCGCCGGGAGCAAGCGGCAGGCAGTAGGTCACGATGCCCAGGGGGGTATGCGGGTCGCAGGTGGGTGTCGGGTCCGGATTGCCGGACAGCTCACCGGAGAAGTACCGCACCATCGAGAGCCCGTTGTCGCGCAGGCACAGGGAGGTCGCACAGGGCGCGGGGTCGGCCGGGTAGGTATGCACGAGCCGGTCGCCGCGGATCAGCCCATCGGGCCCGAACCGGTACTTCCACTGCGGGTCAAACCCCGTCTGGCCGGCAACGAGGTCTTCCGGGATGTGCTCGAAGCTCTGGCGGAAGCGATAGTCCGCCACCTCCGTCGAGCGCGTGTTCACCGGCCCCCGAAACCGCCAGCCGGTGGAGAGGAACGCCGCGCGGGGCGCGGAGGTGGTATTGCTCACCGTCACCCGGATGAAGATCACGGGCAGCCCATCCAGACCCTTCCCCAGTTCGGCGGCGAACATCCGCCAGCCATAGCGGACGCCCTCGTCCCACAGGTCGTACTCCACCGCGGGCAGGTAGCCGTCCAGCAGCGTGCGATTGCGCTGCCGGGTGGCCAGGGGCGGACTGCCGACAAAGAACATCAGCTCCCCGAAACCGGTGTAGACATACCCCTCCGGCGTCACCTCGGCGGCCACCGGGGCCCCGAAGACACCCAGCACGTCATTGGGGTGGGCGAAGTAGCTGAAGGGCTTGTCCGGCGGGTCGATGGCGTCGGGGTCGAGCATGCCATAGCGGTCCGGCATGGGTCTCACCTGCCCTGGAGGTACGGCGGTTGGGGTACGGTTCGCAACGGCCGACGCGGGCGCCAGTGAGGTGCGCCGTCGGCGCAGGGATTCCTCCCCGGAGTGTGGGGCACGCAGAAGGCAAGGCCGCCGGTGGGCAACGTCGGCGCGGTACAGGCCCGCGCCCCGCAGATCGTCGCCGCCCTCAGGTGGCTCCCGACCGACTGTCGAGTTGCAGGATCGCTCAACAACGGCAGACGGCCGGCGGCGGCGGGTCCCGCTCAGCGGCGGCCCGCGGTCCCGGGAACGGCAGACGGCCTCCTCCAGACCGGGGCCGCCGCTACAGGTTCACCAGCACCGCCGCCACCGTGACCAGCCCGATCCCCGCCAACCCCACTCTCCCCGGGATCTCGCGCCAGAAGACCGCCGCGTAACCCACCGTCATCGCCAGGGCCGTCGCCTCGGCGAACGGGAAGACCACGGCACCGTCGTAGGTCTTGAGGGCCTGCACGATCATCAGCGAGGCCCCGGCATAGACGACGCTGGTGGCCGCTCCCCATCCCAGCACTCCCCGGCTCAGCCGGCCGCGGTACACCGGCCACAGGCCCGCCATGACCACCGCCGCCACTGCGAAAGTCACCAGCATGAAGCCGTCGAACTGCGGGTCGGCGTCCTGCTCGTCGAACCACTTGAGGCAGACCAGCACGCCGCCGTTGAGCACGATCATCCCCAGGAACAGCAGCACCTTGCGGGGCGTAAGGTGGGTGTCGGTGACGCCCTTGTCCAGGGCCAGCATGGGCATGGCGATGAGACACAGAACGGCCCCGGTGAGCCGCACCGCCGTGGGGTGCTCGTGCCAGATGGTGAGGGAGGCCACCATGGGGATCAGCGCCGACAACTGGCACATCGCGGCCATGACCGAGACGCCGCGGTCGGCGAGGGTGGGGACGAACACGAGATATGTCGCTGCGAACAGGGCGCCGAGGACGATCCCTCCGGCAACCACGACGGCCTCGGGAGCAGTCTGATGCCGCGCAAGCCGCCCGGCATAGATCATCGCCGAGCACACATAGGTGACCGCGCCCACGGCGTACAGATTCAGTTGCGCCCGCTGTACCGCGCGGGCGAACAGACTCTGGGCCGCATACAGCAGCGGAACGAGAAGCAGGTAGGCCATGATGGGCGGGGAGGTTGGCCGCGGACGCGGAGGCGACCTTCCCACAGACAGGTCGATCCCCGGGCGCGGGGCGGGGTGGCGCGCCCCGGGCCCAAGGGCGGCGGGCCACATCCGGCTTGATGCCTGTTCATTGGCCGGTCCTGTGGATGATGGCGAGATTGGGGAGCATCAGGCGGCTTGAAGTTGGGAGTTCTGACGGCAGGTCCGTGTTTCTGCCACTGGCGGCGTGCCGCGCGGGCCTCGGCCGCCGGAGCCGAGCGCGTCCGGGAATCTGAAGACCCAACCCGCGGCCTGGCCAAGGTGCAGAGCCTGGCGGGGCATCCCGACGCCTGCGCTCTTCTTGCGTAGCTTGCTGTTATCCTTGCAATACTCTGGACCTACTCTCCGTGTCCTATTAGTCTTTCCCCGCAATGATATGCAAGGATATGCGTGGCGTTGGGGAATGTTTACTTAAGTCGCGGTTGCTGGCTTGACAGTGCCCCGCCGAAAGCCCATTATTAGTGGCTACGGATGCGGTGTAGTTCTTGCCGACGCATTGAGTGGGAGCGGAAGAAGGTCTTCCTCCGATCTCAGTGCGAGATAGACCGCCGCCCGAGGTCTCCATCCCGGCACACGCGGTCGGGCAGGGCCTACCAGCGCACAGCCGAGACAACGGTGCAGGAGAGTCGGGACCGCGGTAACAACAGCCGGCTTACGGGAGAGCCCGAGAGGGCTTGGGCCGGCGTTCAAGCGCGGACCCAGAGGCAGAACGCAAGCGGACATGGGACTTACGAAGTGCGACGGTGTGCTTCCGATGACGGACCTCGAATCCAGCGACGGAGACGAGGCAGAGAGTATCCGGCTCCATGGAGGGACACACGGGAGAATGGGATTGAGAGGTTTTCCGATGAGAGGGCATTTGTCGAAGGTCGTCCTGTTGGCGCTGCTGATTGTCGGCACGGTGGCCGGAAGTGTCAATGCGGCCCTCGACCACAAGCTATGGTACACACTGAGTGATGGTGTGGCCGCGACACGTCCCGTTTCCGGTTCCGATTGGATCGCGACGCCGACGCAGAACGGCTCCTGGTTCAGTCTATCGCCCGGGCAACACGTCTGGTTCGCCATGGACAACTACTGGCAGCCGGGCCATGCCACGAGTGGGTACTTCCAGGTGTCCACCGTCAACCCGGTTGCCGACTCACTCGGGTTCTTCCGGCAGTATTCCGTTCCCGTTGCTCATGGCTGTGAGTATTCGTCCGATGACCGGACCCTCGCGGCGCCCACCTACATCCAGGATGACTGGTGGGAGGCGGCGAGCGCGAGGGGCAACACGCTCACGGTTGAGTTCGAGATCCGCCCGCGGCCCAGTTGGGAGTGGATCAGGCTCACCAACCCGTCCTCGGACAACGTGACCTTCAACTCCGCCAGCGGATACTCGGTCTGCAGCCACACCCCGGAACCGTCCCTGGGCCTGCTGCTTTTGGCCGGCATGATCCCGCTGGGCATCGGCATCCGGCGACGGTACCGGATCAACGCCAAGTAGGGTGTGCCACCGGGAGACGGCGCTCTCCCCCTGAAGAGGCAGACAGGGCCCGTCTTGAGTCTGTGCCGAGACCGACAGGGGCGTCCGCAGTGCGAGGTTTTGCCTCGTACTCGGACGCCCCTCGTGTGTTCTGTGGAGCCCGATCTTGCCGTCCGCCGTCCGGGGCCGCCCCCGTCCCGCGACAGAGGTCGGCGCGCTCAATCCCGAGCGACTCGCGCCGCCTCTACGCAGGCGGCAGCGAGAAGCTCAGCCGTAGGTTTCCTCCGGCAACGATCGTCGCGGTCTGGGTCTGCGAAACGTGCCCCGGGGCGGAGGCCGTCACGGAGTAGGTCCCGACAGGTACCCCCGTCATCTCGTAGGAGCCCTTGCCATCGGCCGTGCCTGTGAAGGTCTCGCCGGTGGCACTGTTCACCGCGGTCAGTACCGCCCCGCCGATGGCCTTGGGTGGCTTGGCGTCGCGGGTCACCTTCCCACTCAGCGCGCCGGTGGCGGGAGCGGCCGGCTGGTTCTGTACCGTGATGCCGCGGGAGTCGGTGGCCCTTTGTCCGGCGCTGTCGACGGCCACCGCCGTCACGGTGTGAGCGCCGTCGGCGACCGAAGTGCTATCCCACGCACACGACCAGCCATCGGCGCCGCTGCCGTCGGTGCCCACCAGGGCGCCGTCAACGAGGAACTCCACCGCGGTCAGGCCCCGGTCATCGGAGGCCTCCGCGAGCAGGGCGACGGTCCCCTCGACCGTGGCGCCCTGGGCGGGAGCGGTCAGGTTGACCGTCGGCGGCTCATCAATGACGACCGGCCCCGACTGCACCGCCGCCGCGGCGTTCACCAGCCCGAACCCGAAGCTCGGGTCGCGTCCGGCGGCGCCCAGATCCGTGGCGGTGCTCTGCAGCACCTGACGCACCGAGGCGACGGCGGTCACGCCGCTGTGGATGATGAGGGCCGCCACGCCGGTGACGTGCGGACAGGCCATGGAGGTGCCGCTCTTGGAGGCCCAGGAGCCACCGGGCACCGTTGAGACGATGCCGACGCCGGGAGCCGCCAGCTCGATGGACGGGCCTGTGCTGGAGAACGACGCCCGGTTGTTCGCGCTGTCCGTGGCCGCCACGGCGATGACCGAATCGTACTTGGCCGGATAGGCCACCGTGTCGGTGCCCAAGCCACTATTGCCTGCGGCGGCGACCACCAGGACGTTCGCGGCATAGGCCGCATCGCAGGCCAACCGCAGGCTGATGGAATCGGTGGTGCCGCCCAGACTCATCGACGCCACCTGCATCCCGTTGTCCACAGCCCACTGAAGCCCCTCGATGAAGTCGCTGTAGTAGCCGCTGCCGCTGGAGTTGAGGACCTTCACGGCGTAGAGCCGGACTCGCGGCGCCACCCCGATAACGCCCAGGGCGTTGTCCATGGCGGCCACCGTTCCGGCGCAATGTGTGCCGTGACCGTTGTCGTCCGCGGCCGAGCCGCCGGTGATGCAGTTGACGCCGCCGCCGTAGTTGCCCGCCAGATCTATGTGGGCCGCATCAATCCCGCTATCGATGATGGCCACCTTCACCCCGTCGCCCGAAACGCTGTCCGCGGCGATACTCCTCGCTCCCTGCACCCCGCCCCAGACCACCTCGGCATCGACCCGATCCACCCCCCAGGGGAGATCGTCCTCGAAGGCCTGCATCGTGGCGTCGCCCTCGACGTAGGCCACATTCGGGTTGCGCCGCAGCGCCTCCACGGCCTTCTCCGGGAGGTTCGCCGCCAGCGCCGGGATGATGCGGTAGGAGGCCTTGACCCGGCCCCCCACACTCTCGATCAGTTGCCGATCCGACGCCCCCGGGGCATGACGGAGACCGACCAAGACCCGCGCCGTACCGTCCCCATCGGCCACAATGGCGGCCGCTGTGGCCGCGCTACCCCCTCCACCGGCGCAGCCCGACAGCAGGCAGGCGGCGATCCAGATCGTGGTGAGCGCCAATGCAACGGACCCATGCTTGTTCATACAAGACCATACCCTTCCAGACCAGGCCTCACGCTCGCCGCACCCCAATAGGCACACGGGCGGACCCGACTTGTGTTAGTCGGGCTATCGGTCAGCGACACAACGAACCTGAGGCATTGAGCGAAGATTGTTTTCAATGGCGACGCGATGGCGGGTTCCCGGGGCGGGGAGAACCGACGCTCGAGTGTACCCAATGCCGCGCTCATTCATCCCACGAATCGCGAGCACGCTCGGTGCAGGCCGCCGGTGCCGAGGGCTCTCCGACGGGCTCAGGGATGCCTCGGTGTCTGCCGTTGACGAGGGGACGGTCCCGTGGGGTGACAGCGGGCGGGAGGGTGCGGCGAGGCGGGGAGGGGATGGTGGCGGTCGGGCGAGGAGCCCACATTCGCGTGGGAGTGTCATTCTGAGAGCGTCCGCTCCCGCAGGGAGCGGCTCGCAGGATCTCCTGCGATCTGGCGAGATCTTCCGCCCAGGCGGCGCAAGTGCGGGCTTGCGACGTCCGGGCTTCCGACGCCGGCGCTCCAGGATGTCTTCTCCACGGCAGGTCCAGCTCTTCGGCCGGACCTATCGGGGCCCAGGCGGGTAGGGGGGCGCAGAGGAGCGCAAAGACGAACCGCCCCGTGCCAGGGAGGCACGGGGCGGCCGGGGTCCGGGATTGGCTGCGATGTGATCTACGATTGCTTGCGGGCCCTGCGTCGTCGTACGCCGATGCCGACGGGGATGATGCCCAGCAGGAGAAGCAGACCGATGTTGGGCTCAGGGATCTCGAAGCCGCCACCGCCGGGATCGTCTGAGATGATGGTGTCCGGCCTCAGCACGTAGTTCCACGTATCATTGAGTACCCAGCCATCCGGCACACCGTCGCCCCATTGGCCAGTACCGGGCTTCGTGGGCTCCCAGCACCAATCCTCGAAAGCGTCATCGGGGGGGGTCTCAAATGGGTCTTGCCCAAAGCCCCTGTTGTACGCGGCCGCATCAACGCCTGCATCCTTCCCGTCCTTGGCGTACCAGTCACCCCACACAGGGCTGCGATCGGTCCAGAACCAGACGGAGTTCCTATCGGCGTACCCGTCTGTCTCGAACTTGATGCCATACAAGCTGGACGGCAGGTGCGGATTGCTTTTTCCGTCGCTAGTAGGAGTCCATTCGCCGACTACGGGCTCGTTTGACCCCGTTTTCCATTCCTTGAGGTTGTCTTCCTTAGTGAAGGTGTCCGAAGTCTCGATCAGGAAGTGGCTCACGTCTTTAGACAGAGGCGAGGGCGAGAACGTATACGAATACCCCCAGAGCGCGTTCGTGCTGTCCCATTTGACTTCCCACGACAGCGTGGCATCAGACCATCCATCGTACGCTGTGAGACCTTCCCCCCCGGTGAGTGAACCTTTGTAGACCACATACAACGTCGCCCCCGCACTTCCGGGGAACATCACAAGAGCACATGCTATGACCAATCCCAATATGACCACGTGCCTAGACGTGCCCATGCCGTGGTCCTCCCTTCCCGGTGCTAAGACCAGTAACTGTCCCCAGGAGCCGTTCTGCCCCTACTGCCCGGGCCAGCATGGCCCGATCCTCATCGCGCATCATTCCCTCCGCCCACCGACGCTGCTATCCCTTCTGACCCCCACGTTCACAATTTATCCGATGGGGCGAAGAAAGTCAATCCATAGCGACTAAGCGATTCATAAAATGTCATCGGTGGTTACCTATGCGATTGCTCAACGCGATCTGGGGAGGATCACGGCGCCGTCGCACGCTTCGGACCGGCATGGCGCCGGGCCCGGCGGTTCTCTGCAGGGTTCGGCGCTTTCCTCTTGGCGTACCACGGAGAAACGAGGCAAGGGGCGACAGGTGGCGATGGGCAGAGGGCAAATGCGGGAAACACGAAGGCCTGGAGGTTCAAAACTGCGGTATATGGGTCGGGCGGACACACGAAAACGCCCCACACAGGAAGCGCGGGGCGTTCAGGACCAGTCTACGGTGCAACGCGGCCTACGATTGCCGGCGAAGCCTGCGGAGGCGAACGCCGATTCCGACGGGGATGATGCCCAGGAGCAGGAGGAGGCCCAAAGATGGCTCCGGGGTGTGAGAGAAGCCCTCTCCTCCCTCCACCGTGTCCGGCCGCAGCACGTAGGCCCAGCCCGCTCCGGCCTGCCGATCCAGCGAAGCGGTGGAAGGGTCGAAGCCGGCGTCCAGCACTCCGGCGTTGTACACCCACGTCCACTGACCGCCTTCGTACTTTCCGTCCTTCGCGTACACATCGCCCCAGACCGGGGCCTTCCACGAAGAGAAGCTCACGGTGTTCGCGATATAGCCACTGGCCTTGTCGCTGGCGTCGAACTTCACCGCGTTCTGCCCGTAGAACGCCTCGGGCAGATCAGGACTGGAGGTCTCGTACCGGGCGTCCACGACGCCCACCGAGGGCGTCAGCCAGGATCCCCAGGAATCCAGGTGTGACAGCATGAAAGCATCTGACACCTGCAGCAGCATGTGGCTCATTTCCTTGGCCAGCGGGCCCGACGGTCCGGTAAGCGTATAGCTGTATTTCCACGGACTGGTGGCCTCGCCCGACCAGGAGATCTCCCATCCCAGCGTGGCCGCGGTCCATCCGCCATTGCCCACCAGCCCACCATCGTTGGTTGACAGTGACCCGCTGTAGATCACGGCGCCCGCAATACCGGGCAGCAAAACGACCGCCAGAGCGGCGGCCAATGCAACGCAAGACGTCCTGCAATACACTCCCAACTGCGCACTCCCTTTCAGCCCGCGGAACCGGTCGTGGTCAAGTGACGAACCTGCCGCCGGACCGCGCAGTGCTCGGCCCGTCGGTTGCAGACAAGTCTGCTCTGATACTCAATGATGCCAGAGTATCCGGTGCGAGTCAATAATGCGTGCGATTGTTGACGTAACAAGTTGGGTGCGACGCGGCCGTCAGGCGCCATGGATCGCCGTGATTTAGGCTATATCGCATTGGAAGACATCAGCCGAGTTACCACAACGCCATGATCGTCTGGTGTACGAGTTTGAGCCTGGAGTTGCCCCCCCAACGCCACGACCTCGGCTCACCAGAAACCCCACTCGCTCCTGGCCAGCACCCACACTCCCAGGGCCAGGTTCGCCGTGGCATGTGCGACCATGCACAGGAAGATGTCCTTGCGTCGGCACATGAGCCCATTGAAGGCCAGCCCGCAGAGGATCCCGGCCAGCCACTCCCGATGGGTAAGGCCGAAGAGCACGGCAGTCAGGACAAAGGACAGCCACGTGAAGGCGCCAATGGGCACCGACTTGAAGTCGAGCCTGATGGCCTGCCGCAGCAGCCAACTGCGGAACGTCAACTCCTCGAAGATCGGCACCAGCAGCACGGCACCCAGCAATCTGAACACGATGGCCAGTCCCGGCGGCATGAGCTGGGGGGCCGCGAAGGGGTTGAAGCCGGCCTCCATCTTCTCGGGATGCTCGAAGACGCGGACCCCTTCGAAGAAGGCCCGCCACTCCGAGCCGGACTGCGGATAGTAGCGATCTAGCCCGATCCAGACGGCAATGACGGCCAACCCCACCAATACCGCCGGGAAGATGCCGGGTGTGAACCTGACCCGCACCTCCGAGTACTGCCTGCGGTAAGCCCACAGACAGCCTCCCACCGCGAGGACCTTGACGGCGTACAGAGCGGTCTTCCAGTCCGGCAGGTACTGCGCCAAAGTGGTCAGCAGGGCGAAGACACCGTACGGCACCACATACGGCAGGGCAGCAGTCAGCGGATCGGGCTCTTCGTGGGCCTGCTGTCCGTGCTCTGAGCTCGCCATAGGCAGGAGGTCCTCTCTACCGGGTGTGGCCGCCATCGCGCCCGTCGGCGGCCCCAATACGATAGCGGCCAGTGGTCCTCGGGTCAACCACGGAGAAGACGACCAGGACGACGGGATGACAGGATGGACAGGACAACGGCGGACGACGGCGGACAACAAGGGATAACGGCTACGGCAAAGGCAACGGAAGAACAGGATGGACAGGATAACGGCGGACGACGGCGGGCAACAAGGGATAACGGCTACGGCAAAGGCAACGGAAGAACAGGATGGACAGGATAACGGCGGACGACGGCGGACAACAAGGGACAACGGCTACGGCAAAGGCAACGGAAGAACAGGATGGACAGGATAACGGCGGATAGACAGGATAACGGCGACGGCAACGACCACGGCGGACAGGATGGACAGGATAACGGCGGCTAACAGCGGATAACGGCTGCGGCAGAGGCCACGGAAGAACAGGATGGACAGGATAACGGCGGATAGACAGGATAACGGCGACGGC
>CAZXDD010000142.1:4567-14162 GCA_964639415.1 uncultured Armatimonadia bacterium | reverse complement strand
GCGGGCGTAAGGGAGAGGGGGGCAGGGGGGTGAGGCGGCCGTTCGCCGTTGCCGTCCCCGCCGTTGATGCCGTTGCGCGCCACGCGCCACTCGCCCTACCGCCCCCCCGGTGCCGGGCGCAGCACGGTGATGCTGACAGGAGGGCAGGTGACCTCTGTGGGGGTCGCCGCCGGCACGATCTCGTCCTCGTACAGCAGAACCTGCTCGTTGAACGAGTCGTCGGGAGCGTCCCGGAACCCGCCTTCGCCTTTTTCACCCGGTGGCGGGCCGATGAAGGGCGCCAGACGCTCCTGACTGTACAGATAGCGTCGGTACGGCAAGTCATGCGTCCAGCCGGGGAAGGCGAGCTCTACGCGCTGCTTGTGTTGAGAACGGTTGATCAGGACTATGCGCGGCCCCCGCGGGTCCCGTATCGCGTAGGCCTCGACCCACGGAGTGTCTTGGCCCTTGAGATGCTCCGCGGCGCTGTCCTTCGGTCCGGTGACCTTCGTCTCAAGCATCTCGGCCCCGGGCACCAGACCTCCGGCGGTCTGCAGTAGCTTCCACGCGAACCAGACCGGCTGGCGGAAGTAGCCGTCCTCCGGCGCATTGTCCACCAGTCCGTAGTACTGGCGAGTGTTGAACTTCAGGGCGATGTCCAGGCCGCCGCAGGCGGCGAGGTTGCACACTACCGAGGCGCACCACACACCACCGAACCAGTTGGTGTTCACATAGCAGTCGGCGTCGGCCCTATATCGCGGCCAGTCGGGGTTCTCGGGATTGCGTCCGTATGGCGACTGAGCGTTGGCATCGTATTCGGTATACGCGATGCCGATGTGCCGGCCGCCGGGGTTGTACTGCGGACTGTCCAGCAGGGCCCGCAGCTCGCGGCACCAGTCGGCGAAGCGCGGAGTGGTCTCCATCAGGCAGTCCAGGTACGCCCGATCGGCCATGGTGATGATGTCCTGCCCGGGCTTGTAGCCCAGGTCCCACAGGCCGTGCTCGTTACTGCCGTACCAGTGCACTGAGACGAAGTCCAGCAGGTCCAGGCCATACTTGGAGGAAAGGGGCTTGAGGAACCGTTCGGTCACCGTCCAACCCGGCCAGGTCGCGGGCCCCATCAGCCTGGCCTCCGGGTCCGCACGACGGATCCCCCGGGCGGCATGATAGTGGATGTCGGCCATGGGCATGGTGTGGCCGATCTCGTAGATCGTCTCCCACATCAGCCCACTTGGGCCCTTCTGGGCCATGGCGAGGGTCAGGTCATGGGTCAACCGGGCCAGGGCCTCGTACTGGTCGCTACGGCCCTCCTCGGCGGGTGTACCGTCCAGGTTGAACCGCACCCACGGCCTGCCACCGCCATCGGTGGGCTCGCCGTGGAACCAGCGGGGCAGCGCGTGGCTGGTGCTGAGGGCGATGATG
Organism: uncultured Armatimonadia bacterium; assembly: GCA_964639415.1. Classification (GTDB taxonomy): domain Bacteria; phylum Armatimonadota; class Zipacnadia; order Zipacnadales; family JABUFB01; genus CAYRFY01. The sequence continues at coordinate 12,761 of CAZXDD010000142.1, read as the reverse complement.
GGCACCCAGCCGTTGTCGATGATCTTCTGGACCCGCGCGGCGAAGCCCATACCGCCGTCGCGGGGGGTGACGTAGTCCAGATCCAGCGCGCCGGGGGTCTCGCCACACAGCAACGACAAGTCTGCGTCGATGCGGCAGTGGGTTACCCCCACGGAGTTCAGGTGCCCCACCGCCTGCTCCGAGGTGATATCGCCCCAGCCGTTGTACCCGACGCCATAGAGGCCCGCGGGAACCACGGACACCACGGAGGTGCCGTCGACCTCTACTCGCGTTACCTCGGCGGCGACGACGGGGAGATTCAGGAGGCTGATGAGCGCCAGGGCGATCATGGGAGGGCTCCTTTGGCCGCTGTGCCGGGAAGAGGCGCCGGCGGGCACCGGCGATGGCGGCTTCCGGAGCGGCGGCGGCCCCGGAAGGTGGCGCCGTCGCGGGGAAGAACTCCGGCCCCGGCGACACTCACCGCCCTGATCGTAACACATCGCTTCTCCACGCTCAATCCGGTACGAGGAGGGCGCGGCATGCGGCCCGTCGTCTTCATGCTCCTTTGGCTCTCAGCCGCCCCAACGTCCGTCTGGGCGACGGCGGAGACACTCATGGATGTGAGCTTCACCGCCGCACCCATCACACGGGACGACAACGGCCAAAGCCGGACGCCGTTGCGCGGCGCCCTGCCCGCCGGCTGGGAGGACCTGACCGGGCCGGCGCGGCTCGAGGGCCACTGTCAAGCCGTGGAAGAGGACGGACGGGGGTTCCTGCGCCTGCGTCTGGACTGGCGCATCGCCGGGGCTCTGCGCATCTGCCGACCTCTGGCCGCCCCCGCGAGTGCCGACGACCTGTGGCGCGTGGAGCTCACCGCGCGCAGCCTCACCGCGACGCCGCTCGAGCTTGTGATTGCCGCCGGCGACGACCACCACCACAGCGTCTGGGAGACAAGGCAGACGCTCAACCCGAACTGGGAGACCAGGGCGCTGTTGCTTGCGGCGCCCACAGACCCCGAGCCGTCGTGCCTCGTCCTGGGGCTGCCCTGCACTGGAGAGGTGGACGTGGCGCGAGTGCAGGTCAGTCGCCTGTCTCGCGAGGACCTCGCCGCCGAGCTGGCCCGGCGCTTCCCGGACGGCGGTCCCGACAACCTCCTGCGCGAGAGCCGTCTGCCCCTGGGACTGCAGAGCGGGTGGTCGCTCACCGGCTCGGAGAGTGACGGGGTGGCGGTCGATGTGCGCGGCCTTCCCGGCCCCAGTGGCGCTCCGGTACTGCGGATCAGTGCCCCGGAGCCCATCGTGCTCACCGGCTCGCCCTTCGAGATCCCCTGCCCGACGGTGGAGCACGTGGCCGAGGTGTCGCTGTGGGGCAGGGGCACGTGGCGATTGAGTGTGGCCGGTGAGGGGAGATGGGCCGAGGCGGCGGGCACCCAGTTCGAGTTGGCCGGCGAGGGAGAGTGGGAGAGGGTGGAGCTCCGCTTCACTCCGGATCTGACGGCGGCGTTTCACTGCATGAGGCTGGAAGGCACGGGAGCTGCGTGGGTGGACGCCCTGCGGGTGGGCCCGGCGGACAGGCCGACGCCGGACCCGAAGGAGCGCTGTGAGGTGGCGCTGGGGTGCATGCCTGCGGACGATGAGCCCGAGCTGGCCGCGTTGAGGGTGCAGTTGGAGGATCACGACCCGCAGATCATCGCCGTGGTCACGGGAAGGCATGCGGGCATCCTGCGGACGAGGGTCTCCAACGCCTACGGCGAGGAGAAGCAGTTGCGGGACGTGCCGGTGGACCCGGGGCCGAAGGGCCTCACCGGCAGCCGGCTGAGCTTCGACCTGCTCGAGGGCCGCAGACTGGGGCCGTTCCGAATCGAGGCGTGGGTGGAGCGCGAGGGGCGACGGATCAGCCCGGTGAGCGAGCTGGTGCTGGTGCGGGTTCGCCGCCCACGCTACTGGCACAGGGACGCGCCGCAATCGGCCTTCGGAGTGCATGTGGGCTCCCGGGAGGGCGACATCCTGCTGGCCAAGGCCCTCGGCGCCAACTGGGCCCGGCCGTGCGGGACCGCCGCGCGCAGCGTGCTGTGGGCTTTCCTCGAGCCGGAACCCGGGCAGTGGCGGTTTGGCGATGACGTGATTGCCCGCTACAGAGACGGGCACCTGATGGTCATGGGCGAGCTGGGGACGGCCCCCAAATGGGCCAGCTACTGGCAGGACAGCGGGCGGCGGGCCTTCACCTACTTCGACTGGTACTTCCAGGTCAAGCGACTGGAGGACTACGCCGCCTATGTCCGCACGGTGGTTGGGCGCTACAAGGGGCGCATCGGCGCCTACAGCGTCTGGAACGAGCCGCTGGTGACGGCGCACTTCGCCGTGGACTACGACGAGGCCCGGGGCGTCGGCGCCGCCGCCTATGTGGCCAGTCCGAGCCCGCAGACGGACTACGTGAGCCTCATGCGCGCGGCCTATGAGGCCGCCAAGCCCCAGGATGAGGAAGCCGCGATTGTGGGCCTCGGCTCGGCTTCGGTGGAGGGCGACGGCACTCGGCGCATCGCCGGGATCGACTGGACGCGGGGCGTGCTGCTGGCCGGCGGCCTGCAGCACTGCGACGCCGTGGACTACCATCAGTATACCGACGAGGCCACGCTGTTTCCCGGCGACGCCGTGGAGCGGGGATACCAGATGGCCGCCGGTCCTCTTGCCGGCGAAGAGAGGGACGCTCTCGAGCGGCCGGTCTGGATGACCGCCGGCCACGGAGCGCTGGGGATGGGCCGCCTGGGGATGTACCGCTCCATCGTCTCGGGCGGTCCCGGCGAGAACCCGCTGACGTGCGCCGACCAGACCTGTCGCTTCGTCATCAGTCTCCTGGCACAGGGCGTGCGGCGGGTCTTCCTCGATACCCTCGCCACCGAGGGCGGCTTGGTCTCCACCTCCCCGAAGCGCTGCCTGATTACGGGCGACGGCTGCCCGCACCCCTCGGCGGCGGCGTACTCGCAGATGGCCCGACAGCTTGAAGATACCCACTTCATCCGTCGACTGGACCTGGCGGAGGGGGTTCACGCCTACCTGTTCGCCGGCGACGGCCGCAGTGTGGCGGTGCTCGCGAAACGTCCGGGGCACGCCGCCTGCGCCATACCGCGGCCTGTCGGTGCGGCGGTCGAGGACCTGTTCGGCAATCCGGTGGATGAGGGGCGCCGGATGGGGGATGAGCTGGTCTACCTCTGCGCGGAGGGCGGCGTGGAGGCCCTGGCCGGGCAACTGGACCTCCGCTGAGCCCCGCCGACCACCGGCATTCGGTTGGCCATAGCTCGTACATCATTCGCCCACAAGCCTCCCTCGACGTCCGCCCAGCAGGGGTGCTGCTACGATCGCCACGTAACAACGCGGTTGCTTGCGGAACTCACTGAGGTCTGCTAACGTAGAAAGTCTGCGGCCCTCTGAACGGGCGGCCCGGGCACATCGCGGGGGCCGCGTGCCGCACGGGGCGGAAGACTAGGACGACGGCCAGACGAAGGGGCCCGGTAGCAGCACATCCGCGGGGCGGGTTGGCCGCCCGGCGGCTCACGTTAGTTCTCCAGGGGCGGATGAGGCAATGCTGAGGAAGGCCGACTATGGCGCCGCTGCGGTGGCGTTGGGACTGGTCGCGGCCGGGTGCATCGCCAACGCGATGATCCCCGAGCTCATCTACGGGCGCGCGGGCGGCGATGCGTTCGGCGCCCCGCCCGGCCACTATCTGCGCCTGGCGCTATCAGTCGCCACCACCGCGGTACTGCTGGGCCTGGTGATCGCCGGGCTCCTCCGGCTGCACCGAAGCGCCAACCGGACGCTGGACCTCAAGCACGCGGCGGTGGAGTCGGCCACTAGCGCCATCCTTATCTGCGACACAAGCGGCACCATCGCCTACGCCAATCGCTCCGCTCACGAAACCTTCGGCTACCTGTCGCAAAGCCTCAAGGGCCGGCGGTTCGAGGGGCTGTTCCAAGACCCCCCGGCGGCGGCCATCGCGCTGGCGGCGGTCAAGCCGGGCAGGCCCTGGCGCGCCGAGACCATGGGGAGGCAGGCCGACGGGAGCTGTTTCCACGCCGGGGTGACGGTCTCGGAGGCCGGTGAGGACGCGCTTTTGTGCATCATCAACGACATCAGCCAACGAAAGCGGTCCGAAGCGGCCGCCGCGCTGGATGAAGCGCGTCTTGAGACCCTACTGGTGCTCAGCCAGATGACGGACGCCTCGGACGGCGAGCTGGCGGCCTTCGCTCTGGAGCAGGCGGTGCGCCTGACGCAGAGCCGCTGGGGCTACGTCATCCTCGCCGACGCCGACGGCCGCTCCGGTGCGGTGTACGGCTTCCGCAGGGCCACGGCCCAGGCACAGCCCAGCGGCGAAGGCCCCAACACCGCGTGCCTGGCAGACCTGGCCATATGGCAGACGCTGGCCGAGGCGCCGGTGGCCGTCATGGGCAACGGCCCCGGTGAGGAGCGGCCCAAGGCCGCCTGGTGTCCGCCCTCAGGCGACACGCTGCCCCGCCTGGTCGTCCCCATCGTGGATCGCGGAGGGCTGGTGGCGCTGGTCGATGTGGCGGGGAAGAGCGCCGCCTATGAGGAGGCGGACGTTCGGCAGGTGACGCTTCTGATGGACGGCATGCAGCGCCTGGTGGCACGGCGGCGCGACCTGGAGGCCCTGCGCGGCAGCGAGGAGCGCCTGCGGGCCGTGTTCGAGGCGGCGCAGGACTGCATCTTCATCAAGGACCGGGCGCTGCGCTACACCCACGCCAATCCCGCCACCGCGCGTCTCCTGGGCGTGCCGGTGCAGGGGATCATCGGCTGCACCTGCGGCGAGCTGCAGGGGGCGGCGGCTGCCGCCCGCGAGGAGGCCGAGGACCTGCGGGTTCTGGCCGGTGAGACCGTGGGGTCCGAGCAAGAGCGCGTGACCGCAGGGGTCAAGAGAACCTTCGAGATTCTCAAGGTGCCCATGCGGGACAGCCGGGGAGCACTGGCCGGCATCTGCGGCATCGCCCGGGACATCACGCAGCGCAAGTCGGCGGAGGCCGCACTGCGCGAGAGTGAGCGCCGCTTCCGCGAACTGGCCGACATGCTCCCGGACGCGGTCTTCGAGGTCCGCACCGACCTGTCCATCAGCTACGCCAACAAGGCGGCGGTGGAGATGCTCGGCTATGGGATGCACGAGTTCACCGAGAACATGAGCCTGATGAAGGCCATCGCGCCCGATGAGTTGCTGCGGGTGTCCGAGGCCCTGCGGAGTAGCACCGCCGAGTCGTCGTCTGTCAGCACTCTGACCTTGACCAAAGCCGACGGCGCCACCGTCACCTGCGAGGTGCACGCGGTGGCGATGATCGACGCGGACGGCGGGCCTGTGGGTTACCGTGGCGTGGCTCGGGACGTCGCGGAGCGCCTGCAGGCCGAGCACACCCACAGACTGGCGGCCGTCGGGCAGCTCTCCGCCGGCGTCGCCCATGAGTTCAACAACATCATGGCCGGCATGTCGGGACGGGCGGAGTACGCAGCGACCAGGGGCACTCCGGAGAGCTATGAGAGACTCGCCGACACCGTCCTGAGCGGAGTGGCCCGAGGCGCCGGGATCTGCAGAGACCTCATGCGCTTCGCCAGCCCGCCGGAGCCGGGGCAGAGTGCTGTCGCCATCCAGGTACCCATCGAGCAGGCTCTGGAGCCGGCCGCCACGGAACTGCAGCGCGCGGGCGTCACCGTCGTCCGCCGGTATGAGGCCGGCGACCTCCTCGTCCGCGGCGACGCCAACCAACTGCAGCAGGTCTTCTCACACCTGGTCACCAACGCCTGTCACGCCATGCCCTCGGGGGGGACCCTGACCATCACCACCCGGCGCGAGGAGGGTTCCGAGTCGCGGGAGCGCACTCCCCAGATAGTGGTGGAAGTTGCCGACACGGGCACCGGGATCGCGCCCGCCGCAATGCCTCACATCTTCGATCCGTTCTATACGACCAAGGGAGCGCTGGGAGGAAGCACCATCGCCGGCACCGGCCTGGGCCTGTCGGTGGCCCACGGTGTGGTGCAGGCCCATGGTGGCACCATCTCGGTCCAGAGCGAGGTGGGCGTGGGTACCAGCTTCGAGTTGCGCCTTCCCCAGCACGTGCCGACGGCCACGCACGTTCCCGTGCCCGAGCCGCCTCCGGCACGGGCCGCTGGGAGCCGCCGCGTCCTATTGGCCGAGGATGAGGCCGACCTGCGAGAGACCATCTGCGAGCTGCTCCGCGACAACGGCTTCGAGGTCACACCGACCGGCACCACCGACGAGGCGATACAGGCCCTGCAGGAGTCCAGTTTCGATGTGATCGTCTCGGACCTCATGATGCCCGGAGGGGGCGGGCAGGAGATCATCGCCGCCGCACGCCGCCTCAGTGAGCCGCCCGCGATCATCGTCATCACCGGCCGCGCCGATGGTGCCCTGAGACGCGACGTGGAGGCCATGGGCGCCGATGCCTGCCTGCAGAAACCCTTCGGCCTGTCCCAGGTGCTGCAGGCCGTCCAGACGGTGAGCGCCTAGCACCACCACCGTGCTTGTGGGCTGCGGTCGACGGAGACTCTCCGACGGCAGGTCCAGGCGGTGCCCGAAGGCCGACGCCGGGCTTCCAGGCCGGCCCGGCGGGCTGGCAGCTCAGATTATGCAGGTTCTGGGCGGGCGCCGACTCACGTCGCCTCACCCCCCCAACCCCCCTCTCCCTTACTCGCCGATACGACCGGCAAGACGGGAGAAGGGGGGGAGAACGGCACTATTGCGAGCGACAAAGGCTTTACTGCGGCGGGATGTGGCATCAATGCGTTCATACATAATGTGAGTGGCAGGACCGCCCCACCGGTAGCCGTTGGGTCGCCTCAGCCCATGTACGGTTTGTACTGCCGGCCCGTGGGCCCCTCGACAAGGCCTTCCTCCGCTGCAGGGCGAACTGTCCCGTGCCGCCCTGCGGTACCTGCCACCGTACCTCCGAACGCCAAGGAGGCCCCCATGCGGGACATTGCCATCGTCGTTGGCCCCCGGGACGCAGACATCATCGGTTCCGACCACCTGGCCATCCAGGCCGCGGTGGACTACGTCTCAGGCCTCGGCGGGGGAACCGTCAGGTTGCTGCCCGGCGTCTACCAGATGGGCAATTCCGTATTCCTGCGCAGCAAGATCACCCTCATCGGCGCCGGTGAAGACACCGTACTGCGCAAGCCCGCGAGCTTCTCAACCCGGCTGGTGGATGATACCGACTGGTATGACCGCACGGTGAAGGTCGCGGACCCCTCCATCTTCCGGGTGGGTGGGGGGCTGCTTCTCCGGGCCCGATCGCCCCACTATGACAAGCAGCAACTTGTCAAGTCCACCGTCGTGGCCATCGAGGGCGACTGCATCACTCTCGACCGGCAGCCCCGGGAGAACTTCTGGATCGATCAGGGAGCCGAGGCGGTGACCCTCTACCCCGTTCTCACCGCGGAGTACAGGTCAGACCTCACCATTGAGAGCCTGTGCATCGACGGCAACCGCGCCCGAAACGAACACCTCAACGGGAACTACGGCGGCGGGATCTTCCTGCAGGACTGCGACCGCATCCTGATCCGCGATGTGACCACCCGCGATAACAACGGCGATGGCATGAGCTGGCAGGTGTGCGATGATGTTACGGTGGACGGGTGCCGGTCTTTGAACAACGCCGACCTGGGCCTGCATCCGGGTAGCGGGTCGCAAAGACCGATAGTGACCAACTGCCGTATCGCCGACTGCGAGCAGGGGTTCTTCTTCTGCTGGGGAGTCAAGGGGGGGCGGGTGGAGGACAATGTCATCGAGGACTGCGGCAAGTACGGGATCTCCATCGGTCACCGGGACACGGACAATACGGTGCGCGGCAATACCATCCGCCGCAGCGGGATGCACGGCATCTTGTTCCGGGGCCATCCGGTGTCGCTGCGCGACCCTCACCGAAATGTCTTCGAAGCCAACACCATCGAGGACAGCGGCACCGAGGGAGAGTGCATCGCCATCGAGATGCAGGGCGCGACCCAGGATGTGGTGCTCCGGGGCAATCGCATCATCGACACCCGCCCGGCCGACCCGGCACGCCGACGCATCGGCCTGCGGATCGGCTCCGACATCTGCCGCCTCACCCAACGGGACAACGCGTACAAGGGGATGGAACAAGACATCGCGGACCTGCGCGCGGCCGGCCACTAGCGCAACCCGCCGGCAAGGAAGGGGAACC
>CAZXDD010000142.1:0-4467 GCA_964639415.1 uncultured Armatimonadia bacterium | reverse complement strand
GGCCTGCATGCGTGACTTCACCTGGTCTTCCATGGGTGACATTGTCGCCGAACCACTAGCCCTGACGGAATCGCAGACCTCAAGCACTGTGGGCCACAGCACGGTGGGCCACAGCACGGTGGGCCACAGCACGGTGGGCCACGGCAATTGACGAGAGTGCGAAACTGAGGTAGCCTGCCCGTTCCCGTGGGCCGCGTCCACCGGCCGACGGCGTACTACCTCGATGGTGGATCCACCCATGAAGCAGCCGCAACGCATTCTGTTTGTGCATACGGCCGGGGGCCTGGGCGACCTCCTGCTGTCGTCGCCCGTGGCCGAGGCTCTCAAGCGCTGCTACCCGGACAGCACGATCGCGGCCTGGGTGAAACCCGCCTACGTGCCGCTCCTGCAGGGCAACCCCAGCTTCGACGGCTTCATCGCGCCGCCCCAGGCCGTCGACGCCGCGGAGGAGCTCCTTGCCTTCCCCGATCGCGTGGGCCTGATGGGCAAGGCCCGGCTGCTACGCGAGGGACGGTTCGATCTCGCAGTCAATACCTGGACCCGGTCCGACGTGGCCTGGGCGCTGCGCCTGGCGGGTATCCCGACGCGGGTGGGGCAGGCCGGGAGGCTCCTGTACAGCCTCCTGTACACCCACCGCGTGGTGGTGCGGTCCACCCGTGGCGATGCGGACAGCCACTGGGTGGACTGCCAGTTGGACTACGCCCGCGCCCTGGGATGCCCGACAGAGGGTCTGCAGCCCCGGATCTGGCTCACCGAGCAGGAGCGCGCCGAGGGCCGGGAGTTCCTGCGCCGAAGTGGCGTCGATCTGGGGCGCCCGGTGTGCGGACTGCACGTGGGCAAGGGCCTGCCCATCGACCTCCAAAGGTGGCCGCTGGACAGGTTTGTCGACATCGGCGACCGACTGTGCGAGGAGCTGGGCTGCAGCGTGGTGCTGACGGGTGGCGCCTCGGAGGGGCCGGTGGTGTCGGAGGTTCAGCGCCGGATGCGAGGGGTGGCGGTGAGCATCGCGGGCAAGACCGGCCTCAGGCAGTTGGCCGCGGCCACCGCGGCGATGGACCTGTTCGTCTGCCCCGACTCAGGGCCGATGCACATCGCCGCGGCCCTGGGGGTGCCCGTTGTGGCCATCTTCGCCCTGGCCTCCGACTTCCCCAACCGCTGGCGGCCGTATGCCACGGAGTATCGCATCGTGAGGACCAAGGGTTTTGACTGCTCTCGGCCCTGTGTGAAGGAGACCTGCCCGCGGCTGGAGTGTCTATTATGCATAGACCAGGACGGGGCCATCGATGCAGCCCGGGAACTTCTTGCCCGCACGTGAGGCCACAGATGCAGATCGGCATCGACGTCGACTTCCTCCCCCGAGACCGGCGCGGCATGGGGCGCTATGTGCGCAATGTGCTGCGTGCGTGGCTGGCACGCAGACCGGAGCATGACTACGTCCTGCTATGCCGCACGTCCGATGACGAGCCCGAGATTCGGCGGGCCCTGGATGGGCTGGGACTGGCGGCCGCCGGGAAGCTGGTCCGGGCGGTGCCCCAGCTCAAGGCGCACCTCACGGACGTCTGCTGGTACCCCTGGAACCGGCTGGACCCGCCTCTGAAGGGGCGGCTGAACGCCGTCACCGTGCACGACGTGGCCCCCTTCGTATTCCCACAGCGGGGGCTACTGCGTCGCCTGGATCAGGCCGCCGACGGACGCCGTCTGCACAGGAGCGCCCGCATGGCCGACCTGGTGTTCACCGACTCGGAGTTCTCACGGCGCGAGGTCTCCAGGTATCTGGGCGTCCCGGAGCACAAGACCGCCGCGGTACACATGGGAGTCGACCCGACGTTCCGCAGCCTGCCGCCGGGGGCGAAGGACGAGGTGCTACTGGCGCGTCTGGGGGTCACGAGGGGGTTTGTCCTGTTCGCGGGCGCCGATGATGAGCGCCGGAACCTCGGGCGTCTCCTGCAGGCCTTCCGACTGGCCAAGGAGAGCTTCGACACCCACCACAAGCTGGTGGTCTGCGGCACTCCGACAGAGGTGCTGTGCACGTACGAGGACTCGGTGCAGGATGTGGTGGCCGTGGGCATCGCCGGCGATGAAGAGCTGGCGATTCTGTACCGGCGCGCCACCGCCTTCGTGTTCCCCTCGCTGTATGAGGGGTTCGGGCTCCCGGTCCTGGAGGCCATGGCCTCGGGGGCGCCCGTACTGTGTTCGCGGGCGGCGGCGCTGCCGGAGATCGCCGGAGACGCCGCCCTGTACTGTGACCCGTACGATGTGGACGATATCGCCCGGCATCTCTCCCTGCTCCTGGCCCACGGCGACCTGCGTCGCCAGCTCAGTCAGCGCGGTCTGCAGCGGGCCAAGCCCTTCACCTGGGCCGCCACAGCCTCGGCCATCCTCGCAGGTCTGGAAGACCTCGTCGAGGGACGACAGGCGGCCCCGAGGTCACCCCATGCCAATTGACGCCAGTGTCGTCGTGGTCTGCTACAACCGCGCCCGTATCCTGGAGGCGTGCCTGGGCTGCCTCTTCGCCCAGGACCATCCCCACGACAGGTACGAGGTGGTCTACGTCGACGATGGCTCGGACGACGAGACCGACCAGATCGTGCGGGCCCTGACGCCGCCCTGCGAGTTTCGCTACGTGCGCCAGGAGCGGTCGGGCCAGGGCATGGCCCGCAATCGCGGGGTGCAGGAGGCCCGGGGAGACAGCGTCATCTTCGTAGACAGCGACGCCTTCGCGCCGCCCTGGTTCGTGAGCCGGCATGTGGCCTCGCATCGAGCACACCCCGGCAGCATCGTGGATGGCCCGGCCATCAACATGGAAAGTGACGGGGTCCCCACCCACCTGCCCTTCGAGGCTCCCTTGGTCCGCGCCATGGCCTTCTGCGACTTCGGCGGTGCCGGCTTCATCACCGTCAATGCGTCCTGCCCAAGAGAGACATTCCTCCAGGTGGGCGGGTTTGACCCGGACTTCCATCGCGGCTGGGGCTGGGAGGATGTGGAGCTGGGCGCCAGACTGCGCGAGGCCGGTCTTGGGCGGGTGAAGGACCGGAAGGCCTACGTCCTGCACTATCGCACCCACCAGGCGGGCTTCGCCCAACAGGCGGAGAAGAGGCGCCAGGGCGGCGAGAACGCCATGTTGTACTACTCCAAGCATCCACGCCCGGAGCTCAAGAGGGAGATCCGCTGGCGCTACCTGGGCTACGACCGACTCCTGCAACGCCTGGGCCTGGTAGAGCGGTACCTGCAGGAGGAGGACATCATGTCACGCATGGAACGGGGCGGGCCGGGAGCCTCGCTGCTCAAGAAGCTGTACCTGGTACACGCCCACGCCGAGGGGCTGCGTCTTGGGATGGAGCGGTACGGGGTGAACCCGGATGCTCCGGTCGGCCGGGAGTGACCGCGACAGTGACCACGGGAACCAGAAGCCATGTGCTGATCACCGCGAACTCCCCGGGCGAGGTGGCGGGCTGGGTCCTTCCCGTTGCCGAAAGCCTCCGTGCTCTGAACCCCGAGGCCGAGATCATCCTCGTGCTGCCGCCGTGCCAGTACGCCAGTGGCAAGGAGGCCCGGGTCGTCGCCGACTGGCCGGCCATCCAGCGCGTGGTCACGCTCCGCGGCCTGTCGGGCGCCCTCCTGCTGGGGAGAAAGGCTCTGGGCCTATCGCGAGACGCGGATGCTCGCGTGCTGTTCCTGGGCGGTGACGTGTTCCACGCGGTCTCTTTGGCCCGGCGCATCGGGGCCCGCTGCTACGCGTATCTTCCCAAGCCGCGCTGGAGTGGCAGTCTGGACAAGAGCTTCGTCCCGGATGCCGCAGCGGCCGAGCGGTTCGCGGCCAGGGGCGTCCCGACCTCGCGGTACGAGGTGGTGGGCCAGTTGGCCCTGGACAGCGTCCGCCGGGGCCGCCAGGGCGCCGAGGTCCGCCGGGACCTGGGCATTGGGCAAGACGCGCCGCTGATCGTCCTTCTGCCCGGCAGCCGGCCGCTGTTCTCGCGCTTCTTGATCCCCTACCTGGCCCAGGTGGCCGCCGCGATGCACGCCGGCCGCCCCGGTCTGCAGTTCGTCACCTGCCTGTCCCCGTTCCTGGGCGACGACCTGCTTGACGATCCCCTGCAGGACACCTGGCCGCCCGGTCAGGGCCGGCAAGAGTCCGGGTCCGCCGCCGGTGGCGCCGCGCTGCAGTTCACCACACAGCCGGCCCTGGACGTCATCGCCGCCGGCGACCTGGCCATCGCGATCCCCGGCACGACGACGCTGCAGATTGCGGCCCTCGGTGTGCCCCAGATCGTCTTCCTGCCCCTCCAGCGTCCCGACCTGATCCCCCTGGAAGGCCTCCTGGGCCTCCTGCCGGCCGGGGTGTGGCCGATGACCTACCTGCGACGCCGCGTGACGGAGGTGGTCGGCATGGGTCCGCAGCCCATGGCGTTGCCCAACATGATCGCGGGGCGCAGGATTGTGCCGGAGCTGCGGGGCCACATCGAGCCG
>CAZXDD010000141.1:0-14183 GCA_964639415.1 uncultured Armatimonadia bacterium | reverse complement strand
CGCTCCCGGCAAGAGCAGCTCGAAGAATCTCCCGGCATTCAGCGAGATTCCTCGCCCAAGCGGCGCAAGCCTGGCCTTGCGCCGCCCGGGCTTGCGACGCCGACGCTCCAGAATGACATGAAACGGACGGGCCGGACTTCTCGGCCGCGCTTCTAGCCGCGACGCTCACGCTCCAGAACCTGGTGCAAGCTGCCGATGAACCACACGGCGGGGTCGTCCTGCCGCGCCAATTGCGATACCGACACGCCGGGGGCGAGTTGCGCCTCCGGCGCAATGCTGTGCAGAGGCACCAGCACGAACTGGCGCTCAGAGGCGTGAGGATGGGGAAGGGTGAGAGTGGCGTCACGCATGGCGACGCCCTCGAAGAGGATGATGTCGATGTCGATGACCCGCGGTCCCCAGTGGCGCGTAGCCCTGCGGCCCAGGTCGACCTCGATGGACTTTGCCAGCGCCAGCAACCGGGGCGGGGAAAGAGCGCAGCGGATTGAGGCGGCCATGTTGTAGAACGCCGACTGCTCCGTGTCACCCCAGGGGGCCGTTTCGTAGACCGGCGACAGGCGCAGCAGCTCGACGCCGTGGGCCAGCGCCAGACGCGCCGCGGCCAGCGACAGGTGATACCCGCGCCGGCCGATGTTCGATCCCAAACTGAGCTGTACCAGTGCCACCGAAGCGTCCTAACAGGCCCGCCAGGGAAAGCCGCGACGGATCGAGGACACCCCGTCGTCGGCGGCGGTGATGCGCCGAACCGCCGCGGGAGAGAGCGAGAAGCCACGCTCCTGCAGGGCGGCGTCGGGGTCCACGCGGAGCTTGAGCCGGAAGCACAGATCGCAGTCGCGCAAAGCGATGACCTGCTGGGTCTGTAGCCCGTCCAGCGCGCGCAGGGCCTCCCAGGCGGCGAGAGAGATGTCGTCATCCGGATCGCCCACGCCGACGGCAACCTTCAGCCGCGCTACCGCGGCCTGATAGTTCTGCAGGCGCTGATCGATCATCGCCAGCTTGTAGTGGGCATAGGGGTCTCGCGGGGAGATCTCCACCCAGCGGGCCGCGGCCTGCCTTGCCCTTTGAACCTCACCGGCGCTCTCGCAGGCCGCGGTCAGCATGGCCAGCAGCGGGATATCCGTGGGCTCCGCGACCAGCTCATCGAAGCACGCCTCAATCGCCTCGATGTGGTTTCCCGCAGCCAGGCGGTCTCTTGCGGCCGCCAGAATGTCCTCAGAAGGTCTCACAAACACGCCTCCTCAACTCAGGACGGCAGTCAGACGGCAGGCTCGCACGACCGGCCACGGTGGGGCCGGACAAGCCGGGCGAAGAGGTCTAGCCCTCGCCCGACGCCTCCTCGGCGGCGCCGTCTGCCTCGGGCAACTGCCCTGTCTCCAGGATCGCCGCCACCTCGTGCTGGTCCAGGGTCTCCTTTTGCAGCAGGACCTCCACCAGCAGCTCCAGCTTCTCGCGATGCTCCACGAGGATGGACGTCGCCGTCTCGAAGCAATCGTCCACGATGCGGCGGATCTCGGCATCGATCTGCTTGGCGATCTCTTCGCTGTAGTTGCGCTCTTCGCTCAGTTCCCTGGCCAGGAAGATGGGGCCGTGCTTCTTGCCGTAGGCCAGGGGGCCGAGGGCATCGGTCATGCCGTACTCGGTCACCATCTGCCGGGCCATCTCCGTCACCCGCTCCAGGTCATTGGCCGCTCCGGTGGTCATGTCATCCAGAACGAGGACCTCGGCGGCGCGGCCTCCCAGGGCCTGGGCCATGCGATTGGTGATCTCGGTACGGGTCATCAGATAGCGGTCGTCTTCCGGCAGGCTGATGGTATAGCCCAGAGCCATGCCGCGCGGGAGAATCGTGACCTTGTAGGTGGTATCGAAGTCGGGGAGCATGCCGCCGACCAGGGCGTGACCGGCCTCGTGGTACGCAAGGACCTTGCGCTCCCGATCCCGGATGACCCGGCTACGCCGCTCGGGCCCGGCGATGACACGCTCGATGGCCTCATCGAAGTCCGGCATGTCGATGGTCTTCTTCTTCCGCCGCGCCGCCAGGAGGGCCGCCTCGTTCACCAGGTTCTCGATGTCGGCGCCGGAGAACCCCGGGCTGCGGCGCGCCAGGGTCTTGACATCCACCTCCGGCCCCACCGGCTTGTCCTTGGTGTAGATATGGAGAATGGCCTCGCGCTCGACCACGTCTGGATTGTCCACCACGATGCGCCGGTCGAAACGCCCGGGGCGCAGCAGCGCCGGGTCGAGGATGTCGGGGCGGTTCGTGGCCGCCAGGATGATGATGTCGGCGTTGGGGTCGAAGCCGTCCATCTCCACAAGCAGCGCGTTCAGCGTCTGCTCGCGCTCGTCGTGGCCGCCGCCGAGGCCGGCGCCACGCAGCCGCCCCACCGCATCCAGCTCGTCGATGAACACGATCGCCGGCAGATGCTGCTTGGCCTGCAGAAACAGGTCCCGGACCCGCGAGGCGCCCACGCCCACGAACATCTCCACAAAGTCCGAGCCGCTGATGTAGAAGAAGGCGCAGTTGGCCTCTCCCGCCACCGCTCGGGCCAGCAATGTCTTGCCGCAGCCCGGGGGCCCTACCAGCAGCACGCCACGGGGTATCTTCGCTCCCAGGGCCCGGAACCGCTCGGGCTCCTTGAGAAACTCCACGACCTCCTGGAGCTCCTCCTTGACCTCGTGCATCCCGGCGACGTCCTCGAAAGTGACCTTCTCGAAGTTCTCGCCCAGAAGCTTGGCCTGGCTGCGGCCGAAGGACAGCGCCTGGCCGCCACTCATGCGCATCTGGCGCATGAAAAACACCCACAGCAGCACGAGCACGGCCAGGGGGATCACCAGGTTGCCGGCGACGGCCAGCAGTTGGTCGCTCGCAGACCGTTGCACGTGGTCGAACTTGGTGCCTGTCTTTGCCGCCATGTCCTGGAGCTTCTCGAGCCTCAACTCGGTGAGCGGCACGCTAACCCGGAAGCGCTCGAAGTCACCCTCGTAGTTCTGCCGCCCGCGGGTACTGAAGCTACCCGTAACCTGCTGGCGGCCCACGTTGGTCTTCATCTCCGCGATGTAGCCCTTCTCGAGCGCATCGTAGAAGTCGATGACGTTCTCGAAGACCTTCTCCGGCTTGTTGGCGTTCAGCCGCGGGTACATGTACAGCGCGTAGCCCAGGGCGAACAACAACACGAGTACGACTAGGGGGCTTTGCTTTGGCATCGAATCCGTCAGAAGAGTCCTGACGGCCTCCTGTTCACGTGGTAGCGGCTCCGCGGATCTGTGAGCCGCGGCGGGCGCCGCCCGAGGTGCCATCCTGCCCCCCGGAAGCGCGCATTCGCCGTGCGACTAGTCCTCCTCCGCCCGCTCCCAGCACAGCCGCACACAGCTTCGCGTCGTTGCACAAACACAGACGGACCGGGCCACACATAGCCCTCCGACCCAGGCTATGCCCCGGTCCTCGTCCAGCACTATGGGCACTTTTCGGCGTTCGCGCCGGGGTACCTTCTTATCGGTGAAAACGTCCTGCAACTTCTTGGACCCCGTCATGCCTACAGGGGCCACGCGATCCCCATCCCGCCACCACCGCACGAGGAGCCGGCCTCCGAGCTTCGCCGCATCGAGGAAGGCCACACACGGCTCCCCCCGGGGCAGCCGTGGTGGCGGAGCCGACGTCGTCGCCTGCAAGACCCCGCCTCCGGGCAGTTCCACCGCGCCGGGCACCGCCAACCGGGCCTGCCAGTCCGCGCAGATCTCGGCATCGGCTGGCCCATATGACAAGACCAGATGATTATAACCGCGCTCGGCACGAACAGCAAAGGGCAGATGTAAAACCGCGCCCGTACGTCCCGTTACCGCCAGGCGCTCCAGGTCGCACAGGTGCCCCATGCTCAGACCCGCGAGACTGCCGCGCAGCTTCCCTACGGCCAGACGCAGCACTCGTGAACGCAGGCCCGCAGGCAGCCCGCAGAGCCCCTCCAGTTGCAGGTGCACCGCCCCCCCCTGCGTCAAGGCCAACCGGTCGAAGTGCGCCCCGGCGATCTCGTCGGTCCATTCCAGCTCCCGCTCCACGGTAGCGGCCAGGCGCAGCAGGGCGTCCTGCACCCCAGGAGCGTACTCGGCCTGCAAGAGCGGGATCAGCCGTAGCCGCACCCGGTTGCGCAGGTAGGTATCCGCGTCCTGGTTGGTATCGTCCCACAGCGGCTCTAGTCCCGCGGCGGCGCAGTATTCGCCGGTCTGCTCCCGGGTTAGCTCGATCAACGGCCGGATCACATCGCCGTTCACCGGCGGGATGCCGCGCAGACCCGCCGGGCCTGAGCCGCGCAGGATGTTCATCAACACCGTCTCGGCGCGGTCGCCGGCGGTGTGCCCCACGGCGATCCGTGTACCGGGCCGCCGGGAGGCCAGGCGCCGGAGAAACCCATAGCGGGCGGCGCGCCCCGCCTCCTCCAGCGAGATCCGCCCCTCGGCGGCCAGGGCGGGCACCGACACCTGCTCCCAGTCGAAAGGCACCGACCAGTCGCGGCACAGCGCTGCGAGCGTTTCCAGATCGGCATCCGCCTGCTCTCCGCGCATGCCGTGGTGCAGGTGGGCGGCGGAGACGCGGATTCCCAGATCGGCGCTCAGGTGCAGCAGGGCGTGCAGGAGCGTGAGCGAGTCCTGGCCCCCGGACAGACCCACCAGCACGTGCGCGCAGTCTCCGAGCATGTCGTAGCGCCGCAGGGTCGTCGCGATTTGCTGCCTGATGCTCTGCTCCGCCGGAAGTCGACCGGACACCTGTGCACCACCCGTAACACGGCGGCCCCACCGCTGCGGTGGGGCCGCTGCTCGTTCGCGGACCGGTCGGCGGCGGGCCTGCTCTACCCCGTCAAGCGGTCCAGAGCCTTCTGGTAGATCTCCCGGGTCCTCGCCACCACCTCGCCCGGCAGCTCCGGGCCCGGAGGCTCCTTGTTCCAGTCCAAAGTCTCCAGATAGTCGCGGACGAACTGCTTGTCGAAGGCCTCCTGGGGCCGACCGGGCTCGTAGCTGTCCATGTCCCAGTACCGTGACGAGTCCGGGGTGAGGGCCTCGTCGATGAGGATCATCTCCCCGTCGACCAGGCCGAACTCGAACTTGGTGTCGGCGATGATGAAGCCCCTCTGGGCCGCGTACTCCGAGGCCGCCAGATACAGCTCGATGGCCTTGCTCTCCAGCTCATCGGCCCGGGCCTGCCCCAGCTCCGCGGCCACCTCTTCCCTGGTCATGTCCCAGTCGTGGCCGCTCTCGGCCTTCGCCGTCGGGGTGAAGATCGGGTTGGGCAACCGTTCGGACTGCACCAGGCCCGCGGGCAGCCTGTGGCCACAGACCTCCCCGGTCTGCTGATACGACTTCCACCCGCTCCCCGCCAGGTATCCGCGCACGATGGCCTCGACCTTGATCACTTCCGCCTTCTTGCACCACATCGACCGGCCGCCCAGGACATCCTCCATCTCCCGCACGGGGGCCGGGAAGTCCCCGACCTCCGCGCTCAGCAGATGGTTGTCGATGATTCCTTTGAGCCGCTCGAACCAGAACAGCGACATGGCGGTGAGGATCTTCCCCTTGCCGGGGATGCCGTTGGCCATGATCACATCGAAGGCCGAGATGCGGTCGGTGGCCACGATGAGCAGGCCCTCCTCGTACTCCCAGATATCCCGCACCTTCCCCGAACGGCCAAGGAGGGCACCGGGAAGATCGGTCTTGAGAACTGTGTGTTCAGGGGTAGCGGACATGAAGGTGCCTCCTGGGCTCGCCTTTCTCTGGGTCGTGTGGGGGCTTCGGTATGTCGTCGGCGTCGCCGTTGCCTGCTAGCTGTATGGAGGGGCCGAGTCTGCAGCCGTTCCGCGGGCCCGGCCCGGCCGTCGCCGTTGGCCACGCCTCTTTACCCAAGCCCCAGCATCTCCACCAGGGCTCCCAGATCGCTTGGGCACTTCTCCGGCTGCGGCGAGATGGCCACCGCGCGGTCGGGGTCCTTGAGGCCGTGGCCGGTGACGGTACAGACGATCGTGGCCGCATCCTTACCGAAGTACCCCTCCTCCGCCAGCTTGTACACTCCGGCGAGGGACGCCGCCGAGGCGGGCTCAACGAAGATCCCCTCCTTGGCCGCCAGGTCCTTGTACGCGACGAGGATCTCCTCATCGGTCACCGCACGGAACAGCCCGCCCGATTCGCTCACGGCGTTCTTGGCATCCTCGCTGCGGGCCGGATTGCCGATGCGGATCGCCGTGGCGATGGTCTCCGGCTTCGGACAGGGCCTGCCGGTGGCAAGAGGCGCCGCTCCGGCGGCCTGGAACCCCAGCATCGTCGGGCGCGAGGCGACCACGCCGCGCTGCAGGTACTCGCTGTAGCCCATCCAGTACGCCGAGATGTTCCCCGCATTGCCCACCGGCAGGGCGTGGAAATCCGGCGGACCACCCAGCACGTCGCAGACCTCGAAGGCCGCGGTCTTCTGGCCCTCCATGCGATAGGGGTTCAGCGAGTTGACCAGCTCGATGGGGTACCGCTCGGTGATGTCCCGCACCAGCCGCAGGCAGTCGTCGAAGTTGCCGTCGATCTGGATGGTGCGGGCCCCGTAGGTAAGCGCCTGGGCCAGCTTGCCCAGAGCGATGTAGCCGTCGGGAATGAGCACCACCGACTGCAGCCCCGCCCGGGCGGAGTACGCCGCCGCCGCCGCCGAGGTATTCCCCGTCGAGGCGCACATGGTCACCTTCATCCCCGTCTCCAGGGCCTTGGTGATCGCCATGGTCATCCCGCGGTCCTTGAACGAGCCCGTGGGGTTGAGCCCCTCGTACTTGAAGAAGATCCGCAGCCTGCCCGGGAGGCCCGGAGCGATGGCGGTGCTCTCAATCAGCGGCGTGCCGCCCTCCAGCAGCGTGACCACAGGGGTCTCGTCGGTGACGGGCAGGTACTGGCGGTACTCCTCGATCACTCCGCGCCACGGGGCTGAGAGCTTGGCTGACTTGGGCATGGTGAAGGGCTCCTGAGTGTGGCCAGGGCTGCTGGTGGCTTCCGGCGGGTTGCCGGGCACGTGGCGTAAGGCAGGCGCACAGGACGACGGCGGCGACGGCCGCACAGCATACGGGGTCTGGGGCCCGCGGCCCCAGCGGGGTGCAGGGGCAGAGCCCCGCGACGTCGGCCGTCCGGCCCCTGCGCGACTGGCCCGTCTACTTCCGCTTCCGATCCACGGCCGCCGAGACCTTGGCCGGCAGGCCCCAGATCTTGATGAACCCCTCGGAAGCGGACTGGTCGAACTTGTCCGCCGCGTCGTATGTAGCCAGGCTGTAGTCGTAAAGCGAGTCCTCAGACTCCCGCATGACCGCCTCCGCCATGCCCTTGAACAGCTTCACCGTCACATCGCCGTTCACGCGCTTCTGAGTCTCGGCCATGAACCCGTCGATGGCCTCGCGCAGCGGGGTGTACCACAGGCCGTAATAGACCAGCTCGGCCCAGCGCAGCTCGAGGTAGGGCTTGAAGTGATAGGTCTCGCGGTCGAGGGTAAGGCTCTCCAGATCGCGGTGGGCCGCCAGCAGCACCGTGGCCGCCGGGGTCTCGTAAAGCTCCCGGGACTTGATGCCCACAAGCCGGTTCTCGATCATGTTGACCCGGCCCACACCGTGGGAGCCCGCCAGTGCATTGAGCTTGCCCACCAGGGCCGCGCCCGCCATCCTCTCCCCGTCCAGAGCCACGGGGACGCCGGCCTCGAAGGTGATCTTCACATACGCCGGCTCGTCCGGGGCGTCGGCCGGGCTAACCGTCCACTCCCAGGCGTCGGCCGGCGCCTCCTTGGACGGGTCCTCGATGATGCCGCACTCGATGGACCGGCCCCACAGGTTGGTGTCGGTGGAGTACGGGCTCTCCTTGCCCACCGGAACCGGGATACCGTGCTGCGCCGCGTAGTCGATCTCCTGCTCGCGGGTCATGCCCCACTCCCGGGCCGGGGCGATGCAGCGCATCTCCGGGGCCAAGGCGGCATAGGTGACCTCGAAGCGCACCTGGTCGTTGCCCTTGCCGGTGCAGCCGTGGGCCAGGAGCGTCGCCCCCTCCTCGCGGGCCAGATCCACCTGAGCCTTGGCCAGAAGCGGCCGCGCCAGAGCGGTGAAGGCCGGGTACTTGTGCTCATACATCAGGTTCGCGGCGATGGCCCGGGTGATGAAGTCCGAGAAGAACTCGTCCCTCTTGTCCGCCACCACCGACTTGATCGCCCCGACCTTCTCGCCCTTGACCCGGATGCCCTCGTAGTCCCGCTCCTCGCCCACATCCACGGCTATCGCGATCACATCAACACCGTACTTCTCGGCGATCCAGCGAATCGCCACGGAGGTGTCCAGACCACCGGAGTACGCCAAGACGCATTTCTCAGCCATCAGCCATCGCTCCTTAGGGCGCATCTATGAAGAGATGACGGGCCCGGCCCGGCAGGGCGCCGTCGCTAACACCATCGCGGTGAGAGCATTGTAGCACAAAGGGGACGTGGGGCTAAAGGGGCGCCGAGGGGAAACACGGAGCCCCTCCGGGAGCAAGCGACTGAGGCCCGCATCGCGCAGAGCACTCGGGGCAAGAGGCCATCCTCGCAGGGCGCCGCCGAGCGTGCAGGGCCTCAGGTAGGCCCTCACGAAACCGATGGCGAACCTGGTGCTACCGGTTGTCGCGCGGCGTCCACTCCGCCTCAAGGAGCCCTCGGCCATGACCACCAGACCGATCGTCCCGCTACTGCTCTGCCTGGCGTCCCCTGCCTGGTCGCAGGCGCCTGTGACCATCGCCGATCTCGTCGCCGAGGGCGCAAAGCTCGTGCCGGTCCCGGGGGAGTACCGGTTCACCGAAGGCCCCGCGGTGGCTGCCAATGGCGACGTTTACTTCACCGACATCCCGAACAACCGCATCCACCGCTGGTCTCCGGATGGGACTGTGTCCGTGTTCTTCGAGCCCACGGGCGGCGCCAATGGTCTGTACTTCACCAGGGGCGGCAACCTGCTGGCCTGCGAGGGCTCCAAGGGCCGCGTGGTCGCCATCGACCCGGCGGGCGGGATCGCCATCATCGCCTCCCAGTACGAGGGCAGGCGGTTCAACAGCCCCAATGACCTGTGGATCGACCCGGCGGGCGGTGTCTACTTCACCGATCCGGTCTACGGCCGCGAGGTGGTTCAGGATGGGGAGCACGTGTACTATGTCCCGCCGGACCGCGAGACGCCGGTGCGCGTCATCGATGACCTCGTCCGCCCCAACGGCGTCATCGGGACCCCGGACGGCAGGACGCTCTACGTCGCCGACCACGGGGCCAACAGGACCTACCGCTACGGCATCCGGCCGGATGGAACGTTGGCGGATAAGGCGTTGTTTTGCGAGAGCGGCTCCGACGGCATGACCCTCGACGAGCACGGAAACCTCTACCTCACCGGCGCGGGAGTGCTGGTGTTCAGCCCGGGAGGGGAGCAGATTGGGGCCCTCGAGATTCCGCAGCGCCCGACGAATCTGTGCTTCGGCGGACCGGACCGCAGGACGCTACTGATCACCGCCCGGACCACGGTGTACACGCTGCCGATGCGCCTGAGGGGTGCAGGTGCGGAAGCAGAGTGAGGACGGGCGGGGTAGCCACCTGCGGGGCCTCGGATGCAATCGTCTGCAGAGGCGGGCGAGAAGCCGGTTCTGCCGCCAAGATGTCATCCTGAGCGTCAATCTCGCGTCGCAAGATAGCGAATAATCCCGGTGAATGCCGGGAGATTCTTCGAGCTCATCTTGCCGGGAGCGGGCGCTCTCACAATGACATCCCCGGCGAAGCCGGACTCCTCGGCCGCACCTCTATCCGCCCGCCGGGATCGTCGCCGCCACCACGGCGCGCAGTCGCGCCATCAGCTCATCCTCCGGGGGCTCCACGTCTCCCAGCGGGTACGGCACCCCCAGGGCCTCCCACTTATCCCGGGCCATGCTGTGATAGGGCAACAGCTCCACCCTCTGCAGGCCCGGGAGGCCGGCAACCATCCGCAGCAACGCCCTCAGGTCCTCCTCGCGATCGGTCCAGCCGGGCACCACCACGTGACGGACCCATACCGCCGTGCCGGTCTGCTTGAGGACCTCGATGAAGCGCAGGACCCTGTCCATGTGATGGCCGGTGAGAGCCTTGTGGCGATCCGGGTCGGAGTGCTTGACATCCAGAAGCACCAGGTCGGTGTGCCGCAGGCATTCCTCCACATCGGCGTCTAGGTAGAAGCCGCAGGTGTCCAATGCGGTGTGGATGCCCGCCTGCTTGCAGCCGCGGAGAATCTCCAGTGCGAAGGGCGCCTGCATCAGGGGCTCGCCGCCGGAGAGCGTGAGCCCGCCGCTGCTGCGGAAGTACGGCCTGAGCCTCAGCACACGGTGCACCACCTCCGCGCTGTCCATCTCGTGGCCCAGGCCGGGGTCCCACATATCCGGGTTGTGGCAGTAGCGGCAGCGCATGGGGCAGCCCTGGAGGAAGACCACGCAGCGCAGGCCCGGCCCATCCACGGCGCCCAGCGACTCCACCGAATGAACCTTCCCGATCACCGGCATCCCCTCACAGGCGGCCGTGGAATGTGCGCGAGATGACCTCTTCCTGCTGCTCCCGGCTCAGGCGGTGGAAGTTCACCGCATAGCCCGACACCCGCACGGTGAGATTGGGGTACAGCTCCGGATGCTCCATGGCCGCGCGCAACTGCTCCTGGGAAAGCACGTTGACATTCAGATGGTGCGCCTTCTGAGAGAAGTAGCCGTCCAGCACGCCGACGAGGTTGTCCACGCGGGCCTCCTCGCTGCTGCCCAGCGTGTTCGGCGGCATCGTCACCGTGCAGGAGATGCCGTCACGGCAGCAGGCGTACGGAATCTTCGCCACCGAGTTGAGGGAGGCCAGGGCACCGTGCTCGTCCCTATTGTGCATGGGATTGGCGCCCGGAGCGAAGGGCTCGCCGATGTGACGGCCGTCCGGCGTGCTCCCGGTCTTCTTCCCGTAGACCACATTGGAGGTGATGGTCAGAATCGACAGCGTCGGCTCCGCTCCGCGGTAGGTGGCGTGCCTCTTGAGCTTGGCCAGGAACCTCTGCACCACATCCACGGCGATGGAATCGGCGCGGTCGTCGTCATTGCCGAAGGCCGGGAAATCGCGGTTGGAGTAGAAGTCCGTGATGAGGCCCCTGTCATCCCGGACCACACCCACCCGGGCGTGGGCGATGGCGCTCAGTGAGTCCGCCACCACCGAGAGCCCCGCGATACCGAAGGCCATGTACCTTCTGACCTGCGTGTCGTGCAGACTCATTTGCAGACTCTCGTAGGCGTACTTGTCGTGCATGAAGTGGATGACATTCATCGTGTTGACGTACAGCTCGCAGAGCCACTCCAGATAGTCGTCGAAACGCTGCATGACCTCCTCGTAGTCGAGGAAGGGGCCCTTGATCGGGTCTGTCTCGGGCCCCACCTGGGCGCCGGAGATCTCGTCGCGCCCGCCGTTGAGGGCCATCAGCAGCGCCTTGGGGAGATTGCAGCGCGCGCCGAAGAACTGCATCTCCTTGCCCACCCGCATCGCCGAGACACAGCAGGCGATGCTGTAGTCATCGCCGTAATCCCGGCGCATCAGGTCGTCGTTCTCGTACTGGATGGCATCCGTCGCCACCGAAAGCCTGGCGCAGTAGCGCTTGAAGGGCTCCGGAAGCGTCTCGGCCCACAGCACCGTCATGTTTGGCTCCGGGGCCGAGCCGAGATTGGTCAGGGTATGCAGGAACCTGAAGGAGGTGCGCGTCACCAGCGTGCGGCCGTCCTGTCCCATGCCGCCGATGGCCTCGGTGATCCACAGCGGGTCGCCGGCGAAGAGCTCGTCGTAGTCAGGTGTGCGCAACTGCCGGGCGATGCGGAGCTTAAGTACGAGATCGTCCACCAGTTCCTGGGCCCCGCTCTCGTCCAGCACGCCCTCGGCCATGTCCCGCTCGATGTAGATGTCCAAGAAAGTGCTGACACGCCCGAGAGACATGGCCGCCCCATTTGCTTCCTTCAAAGCGCCGAGGTAGGCGAAGTACAGCCACTGCACCGCCTCCTCGGCGTTGGTGGCGGGTCCGCCGATGTCGTGGCCGTAGCCCGCGGCCATCTGCTTGAGGGCCTCGAGGGCATGCACCTGTACGTGCAGCTCCTCGAGCTTGCGGATCACGCTCTCGGTCAGCGGCTGCCGGGAAAGACGCGCGGTGTCCTCCTGCTTGCCGGCGATCAGGCGGTCCACACCGTACAGCGCCACCCGCCGGTAATCCCCGATGATGCGGCCACGGCCGTAGGCGTCGGGCAGGCCGGTGATGACGCCGCAGCGTCGGGCGTCCTTCATCGCGGCGGTGTAGACGCGGAACACCCCGTCATTGTGGGTGGTGCGGAACCGGAACGCCTCCTCCACCCGCTCGCTGAGCCGGTAACCATAGGCCTCGCAGGCCTGCTTGGCCATCCGCATCCCCCCGAAGGGGTTCACCGCCCGCTTCAGAGGCCTGTCCGTCTGCAGGCCGACGATGAGCTCGCGCTCGGCATCGATGTATCCCGGCGCGAAGGCGGCGACGGTGGTCACCTCATCGGTGGCGATATCCAGCACGCCCCCGGCCGCCCGCTCCCGACAGAGCAGCTCGGTGATCTGTCCCAGGAGCTCTTCGGTGCGGACCGTGGGCCCGCTCAGGAAGCTCTCATCGCCCTCGTAGGGGCGGTAGTTGAGCTGGATAAAGCCGGCGACATCCACGGACTCCTGCCATTCGCCGGCCGTGAAACTGCGCCATGCATCGCGGTTTCCCAAGGTCAACCCCCCTTGCGTCGTTGTGGTGGTGGTAGGGAACTGGCGTATCGGTCGGGCTTTGGGGCACCCGGTCGGGCCTTCCGGACAACTCGCGGCGGCCCTCAGCCCTTCTGCTCGCGTACCGCCTGGGAAAACAGCCGGATATGGGTGGGCGTCGTGCCGCAGCAGCCGCCGATGAACCTCGCCCCCGCCTCGATGAGCGCCGGGACGTAGGTCACCATCTCCTCGGCCGGCTGACGGAACACCGTCCGGCCCGAGGCCAGAATGGGCAGGCCGGCATTGGGCTTGGCCCAGATCGGCCTATCGGTGGCCCCGTGCATCTGCCGCACGACCTCAATGGCGTTCTCGATCCCACAGCCGCAGTTGGTGCCCACGATATCCGCCCCGGCGGCCTGTAGTTCCTCGGCCGCGCGGGCCGGGGTGACTCCCATCATCGTCGCGAAGCCGTTGGGCTCCTTGTCGAAGCTCATGCTGGCGGCGATGGGCAGGTCCGCCAGCGACTTGACGGCCTCCAGCGCCGCCCGCATCTCCCCCAGATCCGTCATGGTCTCGATCACGATGCCGTCCACGCCGCCCTGCAACAGGCCCTGCGCCTGCCGGGTGAAGCAGTCCACCATCGCCTCATAGCTGATACTGCCCAGCGGCTCCAGGAACTGACCTGTGGGGCCGATGGAGCCGAACACCAATGCCCGGTCCGCGGCGGCACTCTTCGACAGCTCCGCCCCGATGCGGTTGACCTCCGCCACACGCTCGCCCAGGCCGTCGCGCTGAAGGCTGAAGGGGCTGCCCCCGAAGGTGTTCGTCAGGATGATGTCCGACCCGGCCTCGACGTACGAGAGGGCCACATCCGATACAGCCTGAGGCCTGCTGAGGTTCCATTCCTCCGGCGCGGTGCCGGCAGGCAGGCCGTGGCGGCCAAGCTCGGTCCCCCAGGCGCCGTCGGTTACCAGCACGCGGTCTTGCTCCAGCAGAGACTTGAGGTCCGGCATCTTGCATCATCCTTTTGCGGGAGGGTGATGAGAAGCAAATGAGAGCCGATGGGGCGGCAATGGCGTCGTCGCCGTCGCCGTTGTGGTCGCCGTCGCGTAGGTCGGGCTTCCAGCCCGCCTCCGTGCCGTTTGTCGTCCGCCGTCCGTCGTCCGTCGTTTGCCGTTTGCCGTTGTAGGGCGGCGACCTGTGCGCCGCCGCCGTTCGTCGTTGGTAGTGGATGATCCCTTCGGCGCGGTACAGGCCCGCGCCCTACAGAGCGGCGCTGCCGAGCCGTTAGCCGTTAGCCGTTAGCCGTTAGCCGTTAGCCGTTAGCCGTTAGCCGTTGTAGGGCGGCGACCTGTGCGCCGCCGCCGTTCGCCGTTGCCGTTGCCGTCGCCGTCGCGTAGGTCGGGCTTACGGTAGGTGCATTTGACCTCTATTGGAGAGTGGGTGT
>CAZXDD010000140.1:0-14289 GCA_964639415.1 uncultured Armatimonadia bacterium | reverse complement strand
GATGGAATCTCGTGACTGGAGTTCAGACGTGTGCTCTTCCGATCTAGGCCGCTGAGGTGCACCGTGGCCGAGGCGATGGGCCTGCCGACGGTGAAGGCCCTGCGCAGGATGGGGCCGGGCCGGTCCTGGCTCCAGGAATCGCGGCCACCCACGCGCAGGGCGTGCCAGGGCGCCACGCCCATCCCGCCCAACTCGACCACGGGCCTCCAGGAGCCCTCGTCGAACTCCGGGGCCGTCCAGCCCTCCGGAGCCGCCTCGGAGCTGAGCCACCGCTCGTCGCTCACGATGCGCAGCGGCTCGCCGTCATCCGTCTTGACCACCAGGACCCCGATGAGACCCGCCGGGCTCGGCGCATTGTTGATGCCCTCCACCGCGAGCACATTCCGCCCCGCCCTCAGTGCCGCGGTCACGTCCACGATGCGCGGTGTGCGCCAGGGCTCCGGGCCCTCGGTGCGCAGCAGCTCGCGGCCGTTGACATGCAAGACGAAGCGGTCATCCACGGTGAGCAGCAGCCCGGCCCACTGTACGCCCCGTCCCGCGGGAAGATCGAAGGTCCGTCGGAAGTACCGCGGCCCGGCGGGGACCTCTCCCCGAGGATCGCCCTCGGGAAACCACACCCATTGGCAGCCGTCGAAGGTGAGGGCACGGCCGTCCTGCTCTCCCTCGGGCAAGGGCGGTGTGTGGGTGATCCACTTGGCTTCCCATTCATCCGGAGATAGGATGCCCATCGACCAGCGGGCCGGCTCGCTCCAGGGCGAGGCTGCGCCGTCTTCATCCCAGACGCGCACCTTCCACAAGCACCGCGCATACGAGCGCAGGGGGACGCCCGAGTAGACCACATGGACGCTCTGACGCGAGATCACGCGGCCGGTGTCCCACAGGTCTCCCCTATCGGATGCCAGCAACTGAGCCGAGGAGGCCACCAGTATCTGGTACCCCGTCTGGAGCTGTCCGTGGCGCTCCGGGGCCGTGGACCGGCAGAGCCAGCTCAGGCGAGGCGAGGTGATATCGATGCCGAGCGGGTCGGTGAGGTACTCGCAGCGGAGCGTGTCCGGGCGCAGCCCGGAGGCCGCGGAGGCGACGCAGAGCATGCTGCAGGAGGCGAACAGGCACAGGATGACGCGGGTCATGGGTCCTCCGTCTTCGTGTCGTTGGTTTCGCAGTGGGGTGCGAGTTCGCAGGGCGCCATTCCCCAGCGGTCTTCCCACCGGACCGTAAGCTCCATTCACAATGGCGGCCAACGGCACCTCCCTGCCTCGGCCCATCCGGAGCCGGAGAAGGACGGTTGAGGGTACCGACCTGAGGGGTGCGGCCCAAAGGTCCGACCGGTCCGGCCCATGTCAGTCCGAGC
Organism: uncultured Armatimonadia bacterium; assembly: GCA_964639415.1. Classification (GTDB taxonomy): domain Bacteria; phylum Armatimonadota; class Zipacnadia; order Zipacnadales; family JABUFB01; genus CAYRFY01. The sequence continues at coordinate 12,938 of CAZXDD010000140.1, read as the reverse complement.
GTTAATCTCGCGCAGCGAGATAGCGAGGAATCTCGCTGAATGCCAGGAGCTTTTGCGAGCTGCTGCCCTCGGGAGCGGACGCTTTGGGGATGACAGTCCCATGCGAGTGTGGGCTTCTGGGCCACGTCCATGGGGGGCGACCTTCCGGCGGGCCGCTGTCCCTTGAGATACCTACCGACCTACCATCTCGCCCATGGGGCCTGACCGGGTCGACGGGTCACGGTTCGCCCAGACCGCTTGCCGCTCGCTTCCCCGCCCGGCCCTGTCGACGCCCTCCGGGAGGTCTCTTGAGGCCGATGCCGAACCGTAGGTGCGCCGCTTCTTCCTACGGAGGTCGCTCATGTCTCGTGTTCTGGTTGCCGTACTGTTGCTGCCCTGCGCCGGCTTCGCGGCACAGCAGCCGTTCCTGCACCTGCCCCTGGTGCCCGCCGCTCCATCTTTGGAGGCCGATCTGGACTCGGGCCTGTGGTCGCAGGCCGCCGCGATCCCCGGTTTCCAGCTTCTGGACGCTACGGACTCGCCTGAGGCTCAGACGACCGCCCGCGCCTGCCATGACGGCCGCCGCCTGTATCTGGGCGTCACCTGCCAGGAGCCGCAGATGGACAAGCTCCAGGCCCGGTCCGCCCCCCGCGACGCCGACATCTGGACCGGCGATGTGGTGGAGGTCTTCGTCGGCGGGGCGCAGCCCAACCACTATTACCATATCATGCTGAACGCTTCAGGCGCCATCAGCGACGAGGAATGCCACGGCCCGGCGAAACAGCCGGGGTGGAATGGTGACATCGAGGTGGCCGCGAGCCGCACCGAGACATCGTGGACGGTGGCCGCCTCCATCGCTCTTGCCGACCTCGGCATCAAGCCCGGTGACGCCGCCCGGGGCTTCAACCTCTGCCGCAGCCGCATCCCCGTGCGGGAGTTGTCCTGCTGGTCACCGACGCTCTCCGGGTTCCACGTGCCCGAGCGGTTTGGCCGGATCGTGCCGGGCACCGACGCCTCGGCCGTGACGGCTCTGGACTGGGGCAAGCCGTGGCCCGGCGACAATGTGCTGAAGCTGCGATCCACCACGCAGGCGCCGGCGGTCGAGATGTCGCTCACCTGTGCAGGCGCTACGGAAGCCCTCTCGCTGAGCTCAGGGGCCGCCGGCGAGTTTGGCTATAGCTTCCGCGGGCTGGGCAGTCTGCTGTTGGCGGTGGAGGCCAGGGCGGGCGAGAGCCTGCTGACACGGCAGTATGCCACGGTTCTGGTGGCCGACTACCGCGATGAGATCGCCCGGCTCCGCGAGCGGCTGACCCGGATGCCGGAGGGCGGCGCCGAGCTGCCCGGCCTCCAGAAAGCCGCCGGGGCCCTGGAGCAACTGGCTCAGCGAGCCGCGCAGCCGGAAGCCGTCGTCGCCGCCGAGTGGCCCGGACTGGGCGAGGAGATCCATGCGCTCTCTCGCCACCTGGACACGCTGCAGGTGGAGGCCCTCGCCAATGCAGCCGACCCTCAGGCGGGGTTCGGGCTCGGGGTACAGAGCTCCCTGGTGAAGATGCTCCGCCACGAGCCGTTCACCGGACAGATCGAGGCGCCGCTGGCGCTCCGCTCGGCCCGGCGCGAGTACGAGGCGGCCCAACTGGTGGTCTTCGCCTTCGATGACGAGCTCAAGCAGGTCTCGTTGGAGCTGGGCGACCTGGTGAGTGCCGACGGGAAGGCCCGTCTGGACCGCAGGCACCTGTCGTGGCGCCACGTGCAGTACATCCTCACCGAGCGGCCGACCTATCCGGTGCCGTTTGTCGGCCTGTGGCCGGACCCGCTGGTGCCGGTGGAGAGCTTCGAGGTCCCGGCCCGGGGCTTCGAAGCCGCCTGGATCACCGCCTACGTGCCTCCGGGCACCCCGGCCGGTGACTACTCCGGTACCGTCACCGTCCGCACCGGCAACGCCGGCACCCGGACCTTGCCCCTGCAGCTCCACGTCTACGGCTTCACCCTTCCGCGCACCAATCATCTGAAGACCTCCTTCGGCGCCGGGATGGCCCGGGGCCTGGACTCCCGGAAGTGGTGGGACAACATGCTGGACCATCGCATCAGCCCCACGAGCCTGGTGGGTGCTCCGGTGGAGCCGGCGCGCTGGGACCTCTCGGGCTTCGACCGCATCGTCTTCTCCGCGCGGCTCACGAACGGGAGGCCCGAGACCGGTCCGAGCTTCGAGGTCGGCTATGCCCGGGTGGGGGCGCAGCAGTACGGCCCGATCCCGCTGACGGAGCACTGGCAGGAGTTCGTCGTACCGCTGGGCCAGGGCCGTGAGCACATCAACGGGCTCGGCCTGTCCTTCCCCAGCCCCGTCGAGGCCACGGTGGGCCTCCGCGACCTGCGCGCCGTGGGGCCTGAGGGCGCGCTGGAGCTGGCGGCCGACGCCGAGCAGTGGTTCGGCGGGTCGGGCTCTCGGGTGTCGGGCGGGGACGAGGGTGGCATCCGCCTGAGCTTCTCGGCGGCCGCGGGCGGCGAGGGCGAGTGGCTGGCAGACTGGCCGCAGACTGTGGCCTCGGTGTGGGAAGCGGGCAATGTGCCGGCCAAGATGGACTTCACTCGCTTCGACTTCGAGGTGCAAAGGTACCTGCGCCGCGGACTGACGGCGGTCTGCATCGGGCTGCCCTCCACGGCCTACAAGCAGGACCGTGACGCGGCGGTCGGTCAGCTCCGGCGCAGCGGCACCGCGGCCCTGGCCAGGGGCTGGGGACAGCATCTGCGACAACGCGGCTGGCTCGATCTGGCCTACACCTACATGGCCGACGAGCCGGAGCACGAGTTCTACGAGACGCTCAACGCCATGCTGGCCGAGGTGCACCGCGGCGATCCGGGGATCAACAACATGATGACGGCCCGTGGCGCCGGCGCCCCGGAGCTCACTCACGTGGACATCTGGTGCCCTGAGGTCTACTCCTTCAACCCCGAAGGCGCCGCGGCGCAGCAGAAGCTGGGCAAGGAGGTCTGGTGGTATGTGGCCTTTAGCACCCGCCACCCGTTCCCCAACTACTGGATCGACTATCCGGCCCTGGACTGCCGGGTCCACTTCTGGATGACCTGGAAGCACAAGCTTGACGGGATCCTCTACTGGTCCATCAACTACCGCACCTTCGATAACTGGAAGACGGCCATGTGCTATCCGGGCGCCAATGGCGACGGCCATCTCACCTACCCGGCTCCGGACGGCGGTGTGATCGACTCGATCCGCTGGGAGGCCATCCGGGATGGCGCCGAGGACTATGAGCTCCTGTGGATGCTCTCCGAGGCGGTGAAGATGGCCGAAGACCGCGGGCTTGGAAGCGATCTGGTCTTGAGGGCGCGGGAGCTTCTGGCCATTGACGACGGCGTGGTTCGCAGCTACAAGGACTACAATCCCGACCCCGCGGTGCTGGTGGCCGAGCGCGACAGGATGGCCGAGGTGCTGGAGGCGCTCTGCCTGAGGCTCGGCGACCAGCCCCGGGACGAGGTTCCCCGTCCCACCGCACTGCAGGGGCAGGAGCAGACCGCGACGCCGGCGCTGCAGGACAAGCCTGCGTCCCCCGGTGCCGTCGTGCTACAGCAGGTGGCAGGGGCCGCCGGACTGGTGTACGGCTTCGAGAGCGACCTGCCGTATGCCGAGGATCAGAGCGGTGCCGGACACCACGGCATCGTCAGCGGCGGCACCCGCTGCGAAGGCAGGTTCGGCAGGGGGCTGCACCTCAGCGGCGAGGACTCCTGTGTGCGCATGCCGGCCGGCGAGGTCCTACTGGGCAGCCGGGCGGCACAGGGCACCGTGGCCCTGTGGGTCAAGCCCGACGACGACCCGAGCCAGATGGCCGCCGACACCTGGTCGGGCTATGCGGTCTTCCTCTATCTGCAGAAGCACAGCAGCAACGGCCTGCCGGACGGCTACAATGAGATCGGCCTGTCCCAGCACGGACAGACACTGAACGGGCGCGTCACGACCACCAACGGCCTGGGGCCCAACACCTCGACAGGGCTCCCTCTTGTCCAGGGGAAGTGGACGCATCTGGCTCTGACCTGGTCGCCCACGGAGCGAGTGCTGTACGTGGACGGCGAGCAGGTGGCGCGGGTGACCGGGAGCTTCGAGCCCGTGACGCTGGATAGCACGGCGGGCCTGATCGGGATGCACCCGCCGACCCGGCGCTGGACCTTCAAGGGAGCGGTGGACGAGGTGCTGGTGAGTCCGGAGACCTACAGCGCGGAGCGCGTAAAGGCGCTCACCACCGGTCCTGCGGGCAGGGCGCTCAGCGACTGAGGGGCCCGGGTGCCGTGGCCCTCCTCTGAGCGGCACTATCGCGCAGGCGGCTCGCCCAGACGTCGAGAGGGAAAGCGGGTCCGCCGGGGAGCGGCGCCGTGGTCGTTCGCCGTAGCCGTCTTCTGAGCGGCTTTTGCAGGGAGCGGCGCCGTCTGCCGTCTAGTTCCCGGCGAAGGCGATCACCCGGGGCGCCACGATCCTGACGAAGTCCTCGGACCGCATCTCCACGGAGCGCGAACGGTCGCCGGCGTTGAAGTCGATCCACTCTTGCTCGAGGATGGATGGGTCGACGATCACAGGGAGCCCCAGGAGGTTGCCGAAGGGTGGGACGCCGCCGGGCTCGCAGCCGGTGGCCTCGAGGACCCGCTGAGCGGAGGCCATCTGCACCCGCTTCTCCCCCAGCCCGGCCTTGAGGGCCTTGTAGTCCACCCGCAAGGAGGCGGAGATGACGGCCAGGACGAGGTCGTCTCCGCACTCCAGAACGAGGGCCTTGGCCCCGCGTTCCAGAGGCGTGCCCCGCACCTGTGCCGCCTGCTCGCTGGTGCGCACCGGTTCGTGCTGCATGGCGGTGTACGGAACCCCACGGCTCTCGAGCAAGTCGATGATGGATTGATAGACGCTCATGGTTGGTCGCCTCTGTGATTGCGGCGGCGGTTGGTTCCGGGGCCGTAGAGCCGCGGGGGGCGGCCGGGGCGTCGGCTGCACCGGGTGAACAGGACCTGGGTTCGCCTCAGGGGGAACACCACCCTCCCGCCGGCGGCGGCCGCGTCGGCAACAGCGTCTGGGAAAAGGAGATACCAAAGCCATGTCTGAGGATCGAGACCGGAAGGTGGCCGAGGCCCTGGTGGCCCAGGGCAAGATCGGTGCGGCACAGGTCGCCATGGCCATGGAGAGGGCACAAAGCGAGGGCACCAGCCTCGTGGCGGCAATGATCCAGGCCGGTTACGTTACCGCCGGTGACGTGGCCTCGGTGGCCGATAGCATCGCCCCCGAGCCCCCGGCGCCCGGGCCCGTCGCCTCACCGCGCCCCAACAACTCCGGCGCCACTCCCGCGCCCCGCACCCTGCGGCCCCGCCGCGCCTCTTTGGCCTCATACCAGGTGGACCCCGAGGCCCTGCGGGACGTGCCCAAGGTCCTGGCCCAGGAGTACAAGCTTCTGCCCCTGCAGATCAGCGAGGACCGGATCCTCGTGGCCATGGCCGACCAGACCGACGTTTTCGCCATGGACGCCATCCGCGACCGCACCGGCCGCCGCGTGGAGGCCGTGGAGGTCGACGAGGAGGAACTCATCCCGGCCATCGACCAGTATTACGTGAACCAGACGCAGGCCATGGTGAACATGGCCGCCGGGACCAAGGAGCTCGATACCTCGCTGGCGGACTACGAGGATCTCGGAGTCGGCGTGGACCAGAGCCTGATGGACATGATGGACTCCGGCCTCGTCGTGGAGATCGTCAAGGCCATCCTGCGCGACGCCATCCGCCTCCGCGCCTCGGACATTCACGTCGAGCCCCGGCACGAGGGAGTTCAGGTCCGCTTCCGGGTGGACGGACGGTTGATGACGGCGACCAATCTGGACAGAGACATGCAGAGGTTCGTGATCTCGCGGCTCAAGATCCTCGCCGAGTGCGACATCTCCGAGACCCGCCTGCCCCAGGACGGGCGCTTCGCCACCACCGTGGACGGCCGGGTCATCGACATCCGCATGTCCACCCTGCCCACCTTCTGGGGCGAGAAGGTGGTCCTGCGCATCCTGGACCGCAGCAGCGCTCTGGTCTCGCTTTCCCAACTGGGGTTCTCTCCGGAGATGCTCCGCGACTATGAGCGTCTGATTCGCAGTCCCCAGGGGATGATCCTGGTCACCGGACCCACCGGGAGCGGGAAGAGCACGACGCTATACGCCTCCTTGCACGCCATCAACGACGAGACCCGTAATATCACCACCGTCGAGGACCCCATCGAGTACGAGGTGGACGGTCTGAACCAGACCTCCGTGGTGCCCCGCATCGAGCTGAGCTTCGCCCGCGCCCTGAGGCATATCCTCCGTCAGGACCCGGACGTGATCCTCGTCGGTGAGGTCCGCGACTACGAGACGGCGGAAATGGCCTTCCGCGCGGCGCTCACCGGCCATCTGGTCCTCACCACGCTCCACACCAACGATGCCCCCAGCGCCGCCACGCGCCTGGTGGACCTGGGGATCGCGCCGTACATGATCTCGGCGTCGGTGATCGGCGTGCTTGCCCAGAGGCTGGTCCGCCGCATCTGCACCCGCTGCCGCGAGACATGCATGCCCACCGACGTGGAGCTGGAGCGTCTGCAACTGCCCGCCGAGCAGGCGAAGAAGATTCAGTTCCATAAGGGTCGGGGCTGTCAGAGGTGCCGCAACACCGGCTACAGCGGCCGCATCGCGCTGTACGAGCTGATGGTGATGACCAACGAACTGCGGGACGCCATCTCCGGAGGCGCCACCGCCAGCCAACTGCGGCAGATGGCCGTCAAGGCCGGAATGCGGAGTCTCAAGTACGACGGCCTGCTGAAGATCAACCAGGGCCTCACCACCGCCCAGGAGGTCATCGGCGTGATGTTCGCCTCGGACACGGCGTAGCGCAGGCTCGCGAGGGGGCGACTGCGGGCGCGCCGGACAGCGGCCGTTGTCGCCCCGAGGCATCAGGAAGACTCTCCGTCATGCCTCCCGCCTGCAGGCCGGAGCCACCGGCCTCGTGCTCCCGCAACGGCCGGGCCCGTGCCGGGCAGAGGCCTGGCGGTTTCCGGGACTTCCAGACGGCTCGGCCCAGGGAGGAGAACCGCGCCTGAGCAACCAATAACCAGGCGGTGAGCCGCAGGGCCCCGACCGAGGCCCAGGCTTCCGGCGCTGGGCTCGCTCGCCGACTCTCGTTGTCCCCAACACTCCGCGCATCCGCGGACGAAAGGTATGTGCGACCAGATGAAGCTAGGAGCCAATTCCGTGCTGTTCGGTGGCTACGACATGGAGACGGCCTTCAAGTACCTGGCCATGTCGGGCTATGACGGTATCGAGCTGTCGGCCATCGGCGGCATGAGCGAGCACCTCGTACTCGACCGCTGGCAGGAGCTGGCGCCGGAGATCAAGCGGCTCTCCAGCGAGTACGGGCTCGCCCTACACGCCATGGAGCAGCCGTCACAGGACCCGGCGGTGATGGAGACGGCCTTCCAGGCCGCGGTGGAGATCGGCATCCCCATCGTCAACTGCGGCCCCGGCGGCAAGGCCGATGACGAGGAGAGCCTGCAGCAGACCATTGATTCCCTGGGCAGCCTGTCCACCATGGCCGAGAAGTACGGCGTGACGCTGTGCGTGAAGGCCCACGTGAGAGCCGCCATCCACAACACGCCCAGCACGCTGCGGGTCATGGAGGCCATCTCGTCGCCGAACTTCGGGATCGACATGGACCCTTCGCACATTCACCGCGACGGTGAGAACCCGGTGGAGGCCATTGCCGCGGTGGTCTCACGGGTCAAGCACGTGCACATTCGCGACTGCAAGGGCCGGGAGAACAGCCCCGGTCCGGCCGCCATGCAGGCCAACGGCCGCGGCGACATCGATCTGGTGGGCTACATCCGCGTGCTGCACGAGAACGGCTACACCGGCCCTGTGGACCTGGAAGTGATCGGCGCCAAGGAGGAGCCGTTGGAGCAGTGCATCGTCATCGCCGCCGAGACCCGGGGGCACATGCAGGCCTGTTTGCAGGCTTGCGGAGCCAGGTAGCGGTGGTGTAGGCTGACAGGCCCGGAGTGTCGAGGACGGCACCTGGGGACCCGTGGGGGCGGACGCCCCCCGACTGCCGACAACGTCCGAGAGGAGCCTTTGGCAATGTCTTGCTGCTGTGGGCGCAGGCCCAACATCGTGCTTTTCGGGATCGACTCATTGAGAGCCGACCACATGAGCTGCTATGGCTACAAGTTCCACACCACCCCTCACATGGACCGGTTCGCTGAGGGGGGGACGCTGTTTGAGAACGCCTTCTCGCCGCACATCCCCACCACCAGCGGTTACGGATCGATGCTCACGGGTCTGGACTGCTTCAGCACACAGGTAGTGGCTTTGCGCCACCAGGGCCCGATGCGCCCGGAGGCCAGGACGCTGGCCGAGATCCTGCGAGACAACGGCTACACCACGACCTCCGTGGGCTTCGAGGGCAATCCGGGCTCGAGGGGCTTTGACAAGTACATCGGATTCTCGGGCTGGGGAAGCTGGGCCGAGGGCCGCAGCCCCAAGGCCGAGAACCTCAACAAGGTCACAGTGCCCGAGCTGGATCGTCTGGCCGCTCAGGAGCAGCCGTTCCTGCTGTTTCTCCGCCATATGGACCCGCACGCCCCGTACCTGCCGCCCGAGCCCTACGAGAGGGCCTTCTATCACGGCAATGAGTGCGACCCGGCGAACAAGTCCATGGAGCCGGTGATGAGCTTCAAGCCCTTCTGCGACTTCTTCGCAAGCTGGATGCCCCCGGGCATCAGCGACAAGGACTACGTCATCGCCCAGTACGACGGCGCCGTGGCCTACATGGATGCCTGCATCAAGACCCTGTTCACCCAGATGGAAACTCTCGGCATCCTGGACGACACCATCGTGGTCATCACCTCCGATCACGGCGAGACGCTGTACGACCACGAGTGCTGGTTCGACCACCACGGGATCTACGACAATGTCCTGCACGTGCCGCTGATCCTCCGCTATCCGGGCAAGGTCCCCGCGGGCAAGCGCGTCAGCGGGTACAACCAGCACAAGGACCTGGTGCCGACGCTGCTGGACCTGGCCGGGATCCAGACGGACACCGCCTTCGATGGCGCAAGCCTCATGCCCATGGCCCGCGGCGAGCAGGCCTCCTTGGACAGCGAGTTCTACATCACCGAGTGCACCTGGATGCGCAAGCACGGCTGGCGCACTCCGGAGTGGAAGCTGATGATCGCGCTGGAGCCGGACTTCCACTTCAAGCCCCCGGTGGAGCTGTACAACCTCGTGGCCGACCCGGACGAGAACAACAACCTCGCCGAGGAGCAGCCCCAGGTGGTGGAGTTCCTCAAGGCGCGTATGGAGGCCTGGATCGCCAGGCGCGAGCAGGAGACCGGCCTGCCCAACCCCATGCACCATCAGGGCGATTGGCACGGACAAGAGGGCGTCGGGGCCTTCAAGACGTCGCAGCAGGCCTACGACACCCTGCACATCGGCGACCCCGGCCAGGCGGCCAAGCTACAGGCCGAGTCGAGGAAGTAGAGGCCGGCTCCCACCCGCCGTCAGCGAGGCATCGCGTCGGCGGGTGAGCGCCTCCCCCCCCTCACCCGGGGGTCTGCTCCGGCTTCGCCGGCGCAGCCCCCCGACCTCTCCCGAAAAGGAGAGGTGACACGGCAGACGGCCCTACGACGTACGGCCCAGCCCACCCCAATAGCCCATCCCCGGAGGGATGACGTATGGCACTGAAAGTCGGTATGGTAGGACTGCGCGGCATCGGCGTCTCACACGCTCCGGCCCACAAGGCCGATCCGCTGTCAGACCTCGTGGCCATCTGCGATGCGGTCAAGGAACGCGCGGATGCGGCCGCAGAGAAGTACGGCACCAAGGCGTACTACAGCCTCAGCGACATGTTGGCCAATGAGGAGCTGGATGTCGTCGACGTATGCACCGGCGGGCTGGAGAACGGGAGCTGGCACTACGAGCCGGCGATGGAGGCCATGTGCGCCGGCAAGCACGTGCTGGTTGAAAAGCCCCTCTCCAGCGACGTCGACGAGGCCCGGGAGATGGTGGCCACGGCCACCGAGAACGACGTCTACCTGGCCTGCAATCTGAACCACTACTTCACCGAGCCCGCCAAGAAGGCCAGGCAACTCATGGACGAGGGCAAGGTCGGAGAGCTCGTCTACTGCCTGGCGAAGATGGGGTTCCAGGGCGGAGAGGTCGAGAACTACCAGATGCCCGGCTCGCTGAAGGTCAAGAACTTCCCGTACTTCCACATGAAGGCTTTCATGTCCCACCCGCTCAGCGTGATGCGGTACTTCTGCGGCGATGTCACCCACGTGCAGGCCTTCCTGGGGCGGCCGGGGTTCCGCAAGAGCGCCGGAGACAACCTGCTCTCCACCTGCAGCATCCATCTGCGATTCGCCAATGATGCCGTGGGCTATCTGCTATCTCAGCGCGGGGACACCTCCTACGGCCTGGGCGGCTGGTGGAGCTGCGAGGTCGGCGGCACCAAGGGCACTTTCTGCATCGAGAACTGCGTGGAGAAGGTCACGTACTGGCACGCCCACGACAAGCGGGGCCCCGGCGAGCCGGCCGAGCACCCGCAGGGGTCCGAGCACGCCCCCGAGGTGTTCTCATTCGACACCATCGACTTCGGGCAGACCTTCCCCAACCGCATCCACGCCTTCCTGGAGGACGTCTCCAATGGGGTGCCCAAGCACGAGCTGCGCGGCTCCGGGCGCGATGCTCTGGCCGTCCTGGAGTACACCTACGCGGTGATGGAGAGCTACGAGGAGGGCGGCGCCCTCGTTAGGCCCAACCCGCTGCCGCCGCTGTATACCGATCCGGCGGAGTTGCTGGAGTAGACAGAGGCTGCAGCGCCATGTCGTCCGGGGGCCGGATGGTCGGGGGCGCATTCCGACCATTCGGCCCTGTCCTTGCCCTTGCGCCATCGTCACCCCCGCCTTACCCCCGAAGGGAGCCACTCCCATGCCCATCGCCGGCAGCCTCACCACTTCCGCGCTGCTCACGCTGTGCCTCGCAGGCCTGCTCTCCACCGCGATGGCCGCCACGTACTACGTCTCCAGCGACGGTTCCGACGACAACGCCGGCACCTCGGCCGATGCGCCGTGGGCCGGGCTTGGACGGGTGAACTCGGCGGACCTGCAGCCCGGCGATAGTGTGCTGTTCCGCCGCGGTGACTCTTGGCGGGGCTCGCTGCGCCCTCGCAGCGGCGCCGAGGGCGCTCCGATCACCTACGGCGCCTACGGTGAGGGCGAAAAGCCCGTGCTCATGGGCTCCGTGGACAAGAGCGCCCCGACAGACTGGCGCGACGAGGGCGGCAACCTGTGGGCCACCGGCCACGGCCCGGAGCGGCCGGAGCCTCGACTACCCGCCGTGGGCGAAGAGACCGACCTGGGCTGGGGCGTGCACTCCGAGGCCGAGGCGAAGGCCACCGGCGCGGTGACCGACGAGGGCTTCACCGTCACTTGTGCCGCTCAGGGCAAGGCCGGCAACCACATCCAGCTCATCGGCACCGGCCTGCGGATCGAGGCGGGCAAGACGTACCGCCTCGTCCTGCGGGCGAAGTCCACTCTCCCCTTCGGCCTCCGCATGCCGCAGCTCATGAGTGCGGGGCCACCTTGGTCCGGGTACTCCTCGGGGCCGGCCCCAAGCAAGGTGGCCGTCGAGACGGACCGGCGAAGCTTCGTCCAGTTCTACACCGCCAATGCCGATTCGGAGAACGCCAGGCTCACGTTCTACCTCGGCGAATCGCTGCCGGAGGGAGCCATCCTCACCCTCGACAAGGTGCAGTTCGCCCCCTGCGATCCGTCGGAGATCCCGGTGGCGCCTCCCGGAGCCCTGCCCGTGGATGTGGGCAACCTGATCCTCTCGGATGAGGCCGAGTGTGGGGTGAAGGTCTGGAACAAGGAGGACCTCAAGACCCAGGGGCAGTTCTGGTATGACGAGGACCGTGAGCTGCTTCACGTGTACTCCGAGGAGAACCCCGCCCGGCGCTACGGCACCATCGAGTGCGCCCTGCACCGGCACATCGTCAACCAGAGCAATACGTCCTGGGTTGTCTACGAGAACCTGTGGCTCAAGTACGGTGGGGCCCACGGCTTCGGCGGCGGCAGCACGCACCACCTGGTCATCCGCGACTGTGACATCAGCTTCATCGGCGGCGCCGACCAGTACGGCGGCGACCGCACGGTGCGCTACGGCAATGGCATCGAGTTCTGGGGCGCGGCGCACGACAACCTCGTGGAGCGCTGCCGGATCTGGGAGATCTACGACGCGGCGCTGACCAACCAAAGCGGTGGGACCGACGTGAAGCAGTACAACCTCACCTACCGCAACAACCTGATCTGGAACAGCGAATACTCCTTCGAGTACTGGAACCGGCCGGAGACCTCGGAGACGTACAACGTCAAGCTCGTGCACAACACCTGCCTCAACGCCGGGCACGGCTGGGGCCACGCTCAGCGCCCCGACCCCAGCGGCCGCCACCTGTGCTTCTACCAAAGCCCCGCGAAGGCCTGGGACATCGTTATCAAGAACAACGTTTTCTACGAGGCCACAAAGAACGCGTTCTACGCCCCGGCCTGGCCCAGGGATGCCATGGAGGCGCTGGATATCGACAACAACCTGTGGTGCCAGGCCGAGGGAGACATGGTCGCCGTCGCCGGCAGCAACTACACGATGGCCCAGTTCGCCCGGTACCAGGCGGAGCAGGGCAAGGAGCCAGGCTCGCTGGTGGGCGACCCGCTGCTACGCGATCCGCGGAACCTGGACTTCCACCTGACGGCCGGCTCGCCGTGCATCGACGCCGGAGCGGATGTGGGCATCGAGGCGGACTTCGAGGGCAATGAGGTCCCGCAGGGCATGGGCCCCGACATCGGGGCGTATGAGTTTGGGGGGTAGGGCGAAGACGTTGCGCCTCCTGCAGACACTCAGCCCGACGCGCTG